>NZ_REFY01000007.1 GCF_003841485.1 Natrarchaeobius halalkaliphilus
ACGACGCGACCGACGAGCAGGCCCGCGCGAGCGGCCGAGTGGTGACGATGGTCGATGAGGCAACCGAGATCAGCGAGGAGACGAACGCGGAGACCGAAACCGTCGCTGCCGCGGCCGAAGAACAGACAGCGACGGTCTCGGAGGTCGCCACCGGCGCGCAGTCGCTGACCGAAATGGCCGACGACCTCCGAAACTCGCTCGACGCGTTCGACGTGACCGAGGAGGATGATGCCGGTTCCGACACCGCTCTCGAGAGCGACGGCGATATCGAGACCGACGACGCTGAGACCGTCCTCGAGTACGATGACCGCGATCCGTCCACCACCGACGGTGTCGACGGGGAAGACTCCGACGGCGAGACGGCTGATTCCGAGTCGAACTCTCCGTGACTGATACTCCAACCACCAGATGAATCCGTGTCAGTCAGTTCGTGCTGGGATGGATCAATCCGTTCTAGTATCCGAGGCCGAGCATCCGATTCACGACGACGGAGAGAAAGGATATCGCGAACAGCGCCGCCAGCGTTCCGAATGCGACGCCCCAGCCGAACAGGTCGGCGGTGAGACCCACGCCGACCGATCCGGCCGCGCCGACGACGGTGTACACCGTCCGGACGAGGCCGAATCCCGACCCTCGCTCTTCGACCGAAAGGGCGTCCATGAATCGGGGATCGATCACCGCGAAGAAACTCGAGGCGACTGCCACGAGTGTGATGCCGGCGGCCATCGTGACGGTTCCCGAATCCAGAATGACGAGCGGAACGCCGACCGCTCCCGCCATCATCGAACCGGCGATTGCGATGTCCCGTCCGTAGGCGTCGGAGGCGCGCCCGAGGACGATCTGACTGACCGTCCTGACGAGGAAAAAGGCGGAAAATGCGACGCCGGCTGCCGTCGGGCTATACTCGTGGAACGCAACGAGGAATGCCGGGAAGAACGATAAGAGTCCCTGAACGACGTACGTCCCGGCGATCGCGATCAGGAGCGGAAATGCGATCGCGGGCCGGGATATGAGTTCTACGACTGTGCGTAGCTCGAGGCTGTCCCGCAACGGTTTGTCCGGCTGTCGAGGCTCGGTCGGTCGGATCCACAGGAGAACCAGGACGAAAATCGGAACCCCGACGACGGCGGTCAACGCGATCGCGGGGCGCCACCCGTACCGAACCCCGACCCAAGCTGCTGCGACCGGAGCGACCAGTCCAGCCAGCGGTCCGCCGATCGAGTGAATGCCGATCGCGGTCCCGAGATCGTCGAACGTCACCGACAGCAGCGCCGATGCGACGGAGTAATGAAGGCCTGCAACGCCACCGAGCACGACGGCGGCGACCACGAACGCGCCGAACACCGGTGACAGCGCGAGCAAAACACTCACGACGGCCGTTCCGCCCACGGCGATGAGTATGATCGGCTTTTCGCCGTATCGATCGGAGAGGATCCCGCTCGGGAACTGTGCGAGGCCGTAAGCGAGCCACATACCGCTCAGGGCAACGCCGATCAGCGTGTTCGAAATCTCGAAATCGTCGATTATGAACGGAACCACCGGGCTAACCGCCAGCCGGGCGAAGTAGGTGACGAAGAAGGCAAGCGTACACAGGACGAGAACGCTGTAGCGATACTGCCAGTTCATTCGGAATCAGTCTCCACTCACCCGACTCGAGTGAACTCGTATGTCAGTGGTGATTCCGGCGATCCGTACCTCTTCGTCGGATCGGTGCAGTGATAGGGATACGAGCGCATACCCCCGCCTTCTCGTGAGTGACGAGTGTTCCGACACTTGCTGTCGGAACCGAAGAGCGAACAGGCGGGGGTCGAGCGGCCACCGTATTGTGACAATCACCGTTCTGTTGCAGTGCAGGATTTCCCACGGTTTCACTTCCACTCTGGACGGCTGAGTTATATATCGGTCACAGCCAACGGATATCGTACGGCGACAATGGGTGAACTCACGAAGACGCTTGAACTGAAACTCGTGGACCCAACCGTCCACAAGCGACAGAAGCTTCGTGAGACACGGGACGCCTACCAGCAGGCGCTTCAGGAGGCGTTCACCGCTGGCTGTGACACACAGTCGGCCGCCAACGATGTGGTTGTTAAGTATGACCTGAGCGGCTACGCGAAAAACGCGCTCAAGAAGTACGTCCCGCAACTCCACAACAGCTACGACGCCGACGAACTGCACGACGACCACCCGGTACGGTTCACCAACGAAGGATTGCAACTCGACCACCAGCCACAGAACGCTCTCGAGTGGTACGTCAAAATCCCGCACCACGAAGATTATAACCTCTGGATCCCGGTACGCGCCAACCCCCAACAGCGGGAGTGGCTCGAAGCGTTGTACGCAGATGACGCCGAGATGGGAGAAAGTCGGCTGTTCGAACGCAACGGGACGTGGTATCTCCACGTCACCGCCACCCGCGACGTGGAGGTCCAATCCGAGACGTCCGCCGACGAGCGGACGGCCATTGGCGTCGACATCGGAGAAGCGAGTCTCGTCACGGTGTGTTACCGCGACGAGAACGGTTCTCCGGTTCGCCCCGAACTGTGGGCCGACGACGGCAAAGCTGTTCGGCGGCTCCGCAAAACCTACTTCACCGCCAAAAGGCGGCTTCAGAAGCGTGGCAGTGAGCGAATCGCAGAGTCCTACGGTGACGCGCTGTGGGACCAGATCGACAACGTGTTCCACCGTGTGACCCGCGAGGTCATCGAGTACGCCGAGTCTGTCGAGAATCCGGTGCTGGTGCTAGAAGACTTGACGTACATCCGTGAGAACATGGACTACGGCGAGTACATGAACCGACGGTTGCACGGCTGGGGATTTGCGAAGCTGCATGCACAGATTCGCTACAAAGCCGCTGAGAGGGGAATTCCCGTCGAGACGGTGAATCCCCGGAACACGTCGAAGGCGTGCCACGCCTGCAGTGAACACGGCTCCCGGCCACGACAGGCGACGTTCCGTTGCTCGAACGACGACTGCTGGCTCGGTGAGTACCAAGCTGACGTGAACGGGACGATAAACATTGCAGACCGCTACTGTAGTGGAGAGAGTCACCACCGAAGCGATCGGGAAGAAGATCCCCGAAGAAGGCTGGTGACGATGACTCGGCTACGGATGGGGCCTGTTTGACCGGGCCACAAGACAGCCATGTCGATGCTGAAACCCAGCAAACGACGCGTGGAACGTATGCGTCTTGAAACCAACAGGCCGCCTCGCTCGGCCTGAAATCCCGTGGTGGGATTCCTCCGCGTTCACGCGGAGGAGGAGGTCAAGTACCGCTTGACGTCCTCCACACGACTGAAGTCGTGGGATTCCTCCGTGGGCAATCCGGCCAGCAGATTACCCCGGCTGTGAACTTGCGGGTTGCCGACGCTAGTTTGGTCGAACGGACTCGACTGTTCCCCAAAACGGGCGGGTGTCCAGTCGTTCCCATCCCACTCCAGTACCCCTCTCGCCGTCGAGGGGTGCGTCCCTATCGCGTTCAGCGGATAGGGCGGCGGGCCGCGCCATCACCATCTGGAATGTTGTTGAATTCGTGGAGTGCGTGGTTGTAGAGTTGTCGCACGGTGTCTCTCGTCCAGTCGAGGCTCTCTCGCTGCTCGGTCGCTCCTTGAGGACGGGGGTCCTCTTTTCCAGTAAACGTGTATACTGCGCTGGAGATCTATCACGCTCAATCAGCCCGGTTTGTACGAACCAAACGGTTATGTGCGGCTATCACGTCAGTAGGACTATGAGCCAAGGACGCGATGACGCGGGCCGGTTTGAGGAGTCTGTTACCGAACAAGATATTCTCAAGGTATTTGACTACGAGGATGATCCAGTCCTCACAGCGCCAGAAGTTGCTGACGGTCTTCGGCGGTTTGGGAAGCAAATCACCCCTGAAGGGGTCCGAAACCGGCTCGCGGAGATGGACGAGAAAGGGCTCGTAAGCCGTAAAAAGCTCGGTGCAAGAGCTGTGGGGTGGTGGGCAGAGGTTGCCCCTGAACTGGATTCTAGCACTGCCAAAACTATTGACTCGAGAAAGGAGTCTGACGAGTGGGAGGAGTTGTAGCGATATATGGCGACAGTGTTGTTGCATCCGGATGTGGAGAAGGAGCTGCAATCTCTTCCAAACGATATTGAGGATCGAATTCGATCGAAGTTGACTGAGACTGGAAAGAATCCAGACCGGCATCTCAAACCGCTCAAAGGACGAGATGAATATTCTCTCCGCATTGGGAAACGACGAGCAATTATCGATTGGGTCACAGACCAGAACGAACTTCGAGTACTGGAACTCGATACTCGAGATACAGTATACCTGTAGTACAGTCAATTGGTGCCGTCAACTACCCCCCCTACTTCGCTCACCCCGGTCGTGACCGCCGGGACGTTCGTCCGCGCGGTCGGATGGTATCTTCGCGGGCTGTGGCTGAAGCTGCTGTCACGCTCCGCAGGCCGCTGGCGAGTGCAGCACTCGTACTCTCTGCGATTTTGTTTGTAACGGAAGTGGATCCCGAAAACGTGTGGGCCCCTGCCTCCGGTCTTCGCTCACAGAAATCGAAGATATCCCGATGGAGTACAGCGTTTTCACTCATTGAGAACGCCTGGACAGTCCGTTTTGCGTCCATGAAACGACGGTTTGCGGGGACGAAATCCCCGACGTGTTTTAACCACCCCCACCAACTACGCCGTGATACCGTGTCCGCGATTCCGCCCTGGGTCGACGAACGAATCGACCGGAACCTCGACAACACGCTCACTCAGGAGCACGTCGTCGAGACGATGCTCGAGTCCGACCGACCGTTCTTCTCGATCCGCCAGCTGCATGCGTGCATCAAACCCGACGTTACCCGGGCGACCGTTCGGAACCGACTCCGAGAACTTCAGGAGATCGACGTCGTTGCCACGGAGACGTATCCCGACTCGATCACGCTGTACTACATCAACCATCCGGAGTCAGCGTGGCCGCTCTCACCCGAGGGTAAACGTGCGCTGCATGCGGAGACCCCGCTGGATCGGCTCTCCACCCGCGGATTCCTCACGTTATCGGACACGGCGGGAATCCGCACGCTCGTACTCGCCGGATTCCAGTTGAGCCTGGTTCTGTTCGCTCTCGGCGGCGTTCTCACGGTCGCCGGTACGGACGTCCGTGGCACCCAGAGCGACATCGTCCTGTGGGATACCGGGTTCGACCTGTTGTTCGTGAGCCTGCTGTTGCTCTTTGCGGAGCGAACAGCCCGCTGGGTTCGCGACAGATACGGCCCGTTGAGCCTCTTGCCGTCGACGTAATCGAAACTGTGCATCGAAACTCACCCGACTGACTCGTCAATCACGTTCATGACATCCACATCCACTGCGTCCGGCCCCGAACTGCTCGAGGAACGATCGATCGGCGGTATACTCGTTCACCTCCTGGGCTTACTCACCGGATTTCTCGGTCCGGCTATCGTCTATGCCGTCTCGGACGACGAGTACACCCGGACGAACGCACGGCATGCGCTGAACTGGCACGTTACCGTTTTGGCGTTGATGATCGTGTCGTTCGTAACGTTCTTTCTCGGCGCTGACGAGCTTACCGTGGGCGGGGAACAGACCGAACTGTCCCTGCTGCCGGCACCGCTCGATACGGTGTTCGCGATCGCTGGCGTACTGCTGCTGATCGTATTCATGCTCGCGATACTCCTCACCTTCGTGTACGCCGTCGTCGCGACGCTGAAGGCCGTGTTCGGCTCGATTTGGACGTATCCCGGCGCGATCGATGTCGTCAAGCGGTACCGATAACGAGTGTCCATGCCGTCCGAACACACCCCCGATACGACGTCGACGACCGATGGACCCCGGCTCCTCGAGGAACGATCGATCGGCGGGATTCTCGTCCATTTCGTGGCCATTCCGACCGGTGTCGTCGGTGCCGGTCTGGTGTACCTCGTCTCGACTCACGAGTTCACCAGACGAAACGCTCGTAACGCTCTCGATTGGCATCTCACGGTACTGGCGTTGACGATTCTCACGTTCGGATCCCTGTTCATCTACGCCGAGGGGACGGGACAGGGTGCCACCGACGTCGCGACGCTTCCCTCCCCCGTCTCCGCGACAGCTAGCGTCGTCCTTCCCGTGCTGATATCTCTCTGGATGTTCGTGACGTTCTGGACGTTCCTCGTTGGACTCATCGCGATGGGCAAAGCGACGTTCGGGACCGCGTGGCGCTATCCGCTGTCGCCGGCGCTCGTCGACCGATTCGGTCCCCGGGTCGATCTTCCAGGTGGGTGGCCCGTTATCATCGTTGTATACGTCGCGGTGGCTCCTCTCATCGTTGGGGTCGCTTTGTTTGGACCACGGGAGGGAGCTGCGTTCTTTGCGTCTGGACTCGGACTTGTCGCTCTTATCCTGGTGCTGACACCGATCACTGGGGTAGCTCTGTATCAACACGGCGCCCGGATTCGCCCGACGGATGCCGACTGGCAGCCACCCGTCGTCGCGTATCTCGGAGTTCCGATCGCCGTCGCCGCTGCTGGCTACCTTCTCTCGGAAGCGGTCACCGACTCGATCAATCCTGCCGGCGATGCGGTATACGTTTTCCTCGCTGCGTTCTGGGTGGCCTCGCTCGTGTACGCGGTCCGGTGGTGGACTGAGTCGAACTGACGGTGGCGGCCGCGTATACGAACGACTGCACCGATCCACACGCCTCTTGTACAGCCGTCGTACGGTCAAGTGTGCACTGACCTGAATGACTACTGTGGCCCGCGTCGTCCCCCTCCACGGACGGCGTTGTACTGGCGGACGGCTCACCGGCTGTTCCCCGTCCGTTTTATATTATACGAGGTTCCTCTCTGGATATGGCGGTCGAGACCGTCGTGACGAACGGGACGCTCGTTTCGAGCACTGGCACCACCGACGCCGACGTGGCGATTTCTGACGGAAAGATCGTAGCCGTCGGTGACGAGTCTAACCTTCCCCGAGCAGCGGAGACGATAGATGCGGACGGCTGTCTCGTGATGCCGGGGATCGTCGACCCGCACGTTCACTTCGACGGCCCGAACCCACGTTTCGACGGACCGGCAGAAACGTACGAGACTGGGAGCAAAGCAGCGGCCCTGGGTGGTGTCACGACGGTTATCGATTTTGCGTGGCAAGGTACACACCGTGGTGACGACGAGCAACCCGGAACGCTTCGTGACGGTATCACCTTTCAAAAAAACACCGCGGACGAGTCGCTGATCGATTACGGGCTCCACGCGACGATAACGCGGGAGGATCCCGCTCTCTTCGAGGAGCTGCCGACGGTCGTCGACGGAGGTGTGACCTCGTTCAAGATGTTCACTGCGTACGACTGGGGGGTGTCGAACGGATTCATGGGCCGCGTTTTCGAGCGACTGTCCGATCTCGGCGCCGTCGCAATTTTGCACACGGAAGACGACTCGGTCTGTACGGAGCAAGCGACGGTCCTCGAGCAAGAGCAACGAGGTGATCCGACGGATTATCCCTCGTCTCGACCCGCTTACGCCGAGGCGATGGCCGCCGACAACGCGCTCAGAATGGCTGTGGAGTCCGATTGCAAATACTACGGTCTCCACACGAGCTGTGAGAAAGCTGCGGCGGTGATCGAACGCTACCGGCGAAAATTTGGTGATGGGCTGGTGCGGGGCGAAACCTGTACCCACTATACCACGCTCGATCGGTCGCTCTACTCCGAGATCGGAACGCTCGCACAGCTGGCTCCGCCGCTTCGTTCGGCCGACGACGTCGAATCCGTATTCGATCACCTCGTCCGGGGAACGCTCGATGTCGTGTCTACCGATCACGTCGCCTATCACCGGAGCGCGAAGCGCGCCGATGACTGGTGGGACAGTTCCTACGGCGTAAACAGCTTACAGCACTCGCTTCCTGTCTTTTACGACGAGGCTGTAAAGAGACGAACGTGCTCGCCATCGTTCGTTGTGCGGACGATGTCGACGCAACCAGCACGACTGTTCGGACTCGAGGGCAAGGGTACGCTCGAGCCCAGGACGGACGCGGATCTCGTAGTTTTCGATCCGGATAGTCGGGACACGATATCCGCCACCGATAACGCATCCGAGGCGGATTATTCGATCTACGAGGGGAGGACGGTCGGCGGAGAGGTAATTCACACGATGGTACGCGGCGAGTTGGTCGTTCGAGACGGCCAACTCGTCGGCGAACCCGGCCACGGCGAGTTCGTTGCTCGTACGACTCCGGATTGGAGACGGTGAACCGCAAGAGACGATTTTTCACTGACGTCCAACGCGAGAGCGGAAACTATATCGTCATGTGATCGCGTGACACGCGGTATGGTGATTACAGATGTCGAAGCGATTCCCGTCGAGATCGGACTCAAACCGCTCGAGGAAGATCACGGACTCGCGCCCTACATCATGGGGCGTCTGGAGTATCTGGAGTCTGCACGTCGCGTTATTGTCAAACTGACCACCAGCGAGGGGATCACCGGCTGGGGCGAGACCGCTGTCGTCCACTCCCCCTCGATAACGAAATCGATCATCGAAACGGTTGTCGCCGACATCGTCGTTGGCGAACCGGTCTGGAAGTTCGAGACGTTACACGAGTACTACGGATCTCATTACATCGATTCCAGCGTTTTTCTGAGCGGCGTCGAGATGGCGATGTGGGATGCGTTCGGCAAGCACAACGATTGTCCACTCCACCAGTTACTGGGTGGAAAGCAGACAAACAGGGTGGACTTCTCGTACTGTTACGCGATAAATACGATCGAAAAATCGACCGAGAGAATGCGCGATGTCCGGGACGCGGGCTTCGATGTCGTCAAGACAAAAGTCGGCGGCTACGGTGCCGATACGGCCCCGGACGATTTTGCGTACGAACGAAGCATCGACTCGGACGTGGAACGGCTCATCGCGATGTACGATGCCGTGGACGGCGAGGTCGAACTTCGCGCCGACGCGAATCAGAGCTGGACCGTCTCCGATACGACACGCATCGCAGCCAGGCTCGAGGATGCCGGGGTCTATCTCGGATATATCGAACAGCCGATTCGCACCGATAACGTCGGATCGTACAAACGACTCCGACAGCGACTTCGTACGCCGATCGCCGTGAACGAGGATCTTTATCACCCGGGCAACTTTTACGAGTTGGTTCGGGAAGACGCGATCGACGTCGGCGTTATCGATATGATTCCCGTCGGAGGTATCGTACCGATGAAGAAGATGGCCAGCCTCGCTGAGGAGGCGGACGTTTCACTCGCACACCACTGCGGGTTCGATCTCGGAGTGAAGACTGCGGCGATGCTACACGCGATCTCGACGACACCCGCAATCGACCTCCATTCCGACACTACGTATTACGCACTGGAAGATCACATCATTGAAGATCCGTTCGAGTTCGAAGACGGGAGTCTGTCTGTTCCCTCGGCACCTGGGCTGGGCGTCACGATCGACGAGGAAAAGCTCGACACCATCCGGACGGACGAGTGATCGTGCAGTTTCGACGGTTGTCGGAACAACGCGCACCGGACACGTCACCAGTGCTCGGTCGAACGTCTCGAGTAGTACAGATCGACGGAGAACGTCTCCGTGCGAGAACCCGAACGCCGGCTCGAGCCGCGCCGATGAAGCAATCGATGGAGACGCTCGAACTGTGGCATTTCAGGTGAGTTCGAGTGCGGTAGCCGCGAGGATACGCGCACTGATCGCACAGTCGTCCCAGTCCGTCCACTCGTGGGGCGAGTGGGAGATGCCATCGCGCGACGGTACGAAGAGCATCGCTGCGTCGGTCTTCGCGGCGACGTTTCCGGTATCGTGGACTGCACCGGAGTGCATAGTCGTGGACTCGACGTCGAGTCGTTCGGCCGTCAGCTCGATCGCATCGACACAGCGGTCGCTCAACTCGATCGGCGGCATATCTCGGTTGCGTTCGAAGTCGGTTTCGACCGGCCGCTCGTGTTCGAGACGTTCGAAGCGGTCCGCACTTCGCTCTACGATGGTGTCGATCGCGTCGCCGTTGACGCTCCGAACGTCCATTTCCATCCGCACGCGACCGGGCACGATATTCCGAACGTTCGGTTCGACGTCCTGTCGGCCGACAGTCGCAACGGCAGTGGGATGATCGTTTGTCACTTCTTTGGCGATGCGCTCGACGTCGACGACGAACTCCGAAGCGGCTGATAGAGCGTCGCGTCGATCGACCATCGACGTCGCACCGGCGTGATTCGATTCACCAGCTACCGCAGCCGTGCAGTTGGTAATACCGGAGATCGAATCCACTACGCCGATCGGGATCTCCGCCGATTCCAGCTCCGTGTCTTGCTCGATGTGCACCTCGAGCCAGGCGTCCCAGGTCGCCGGATCGATTTCGGACGAACCCGCGAAACCGATGCGCTCAAGGCACTCTTCGAACGTGTCGCCGTCGTCGTTCGTCATGGAAAGGGCCTCTTCAACCGATATCTCTCCTACCGCGACGAGAGAGCCGAGCGTTCCGACGCCGAACCGGCTTCCTTCTTCTTCGGTGAACGAGACGACCTCGAGTGGACGTGACGGCGTTTCTGCCGACTCCTGGATCGCACGAACGGCCTCGAGTGCGGCGTAGACGCCCAATGGTCCGTCGAATATCCCGCCCCGTGGAACGGAGTCCAGATGACTTCCGAGCGCGATTGGTGCGGTGTCCGCGGAGACCCCGTCCGGAATCCAGCGGCCGGCGATGTTCCCCACCGGATCGACTCGCGGCTCGAGCCCGGCGTCCTCGAGACGTGTGATGAATCGCTTTCGTGCCCGTTGATCAGCGTCTGATCCCGTCAGGACGCTTCGTCCACAGCCGGAGTCCGACTCGACCGCACCAAACTGTGCGTTCTCTTTAATGTCGACTCGAAGGCGATCCCGATCAACCGCAATCATGCTTCTACGCTGAACCGCAGGGTCAAAAGTACTTCCGCTGGCCGTACTGACGGACGTTTGTCCCGGTGATCGATATTCAGAGTCGGCTCCTCTACTGGTTTTCAGCTTGAAGGTAGCAGTCGAGGTCGATTTCGGTCGTGTTTAAGCAGGATTCTCCCGAAACCGTTCTACGTCGTCTTCTAACTCGTCGAAATCGTTGTCTGCTCCAACAAGTAGCGTCCCATCGGTCGCGTCAGCCGTCGCAAGCGCGTATGCATCTCCGAGTGCCATGGTATACGCCTCTTTGAGCGCAGCGGCAATTTCCCAGCACTCTCGAGGGTCAAACACTGCAACGCCTAGTTCCTCGAGCCGGTCAAGACTCGCTCGGACATCGTCGAGGCGGAACCCGACTCGAGAGCCAGCATGCAGTACCTCCGTTTTTGTGACCGGGCTAATGTACCCATCGACCTCTCCGGATGCTACCCTATCGATCCACGCTTCGACGACGTCACTCCCAGGTTCGTCGTCCAGATAGGCAATGAGTGGTTCTGTGTCGAAAACGATCGTATCCGTCATTCTTCCGTTTTGCCGGAAAAGCGCTCGACTGTCTCATCGGCTCGCTGCTTTTCACGCTCGCGCTCCTCACGGAGAATAGCCGTCGCAGGACGCTCATCGTCACTTTCTCGTTCGAGGCCGCGAAATTCCCGCATCGAGCCAACCGGACGGACGACGATTTCCTCATCATCGTTCTCGACGAATTTGACTCGACCTGGGGCGGGGATGCCGTGTTTTTCTCGAAGGCGCTTTGGAATTGTCGCCTGCCCTTTTTCTGTAACTGAGACGATGCGTTCCTCATCGTTTGGCTTTGTATTACTCGACACAGGTATTACTCTTGTACCGAATTACTTAGCTCCGTTCCCGAATCACAACGGCACAGCGCAAGGCGTCGTCATTGATCGAATGACTCGAGCTTGCGAACGAGCTTTGTGTACAAGTCTGGCGCACAGTACCAGCCTTCCTCGATCATTGCATCGATCGTCGCTCGCGCTTCGGAGATGCCGATGTGTCCATACTTAGCACGCGACAGAACGATGTAGGCTGTCCCTCGAGTCTCGATTCCTTCAATTTCTGCAGCCGTCCTCCCGTAGGCTTCGTCGATGACCGCAATCGCATCACGAGATGCAGTACATCCAAGGACCGCCACATCGGCGTCGCTTAAGTTCGGATTTTGCTGTAACCGGCCGACAAGCTGAGAGTCACCGGCTGAGATGACCTCGAAAAGCCCAGTATCAATGCATTGCTCAACGCGGCGAGCATCGGTATACCCCTCTTCAAGACCGGTGGTAACGACCTCCGAGTGAATTTGCTGAGGAAGATAACACTGCCCCTCGAGAGTGGAGACTAGATGGAGTCGATCGACCTTCGCGAGGTAAATTAGTGGCGTCGCGTCGAAAACCCACATTCACAGTTCCTCGAGATCGGCTTCGAGGTGATCGTCCGATACCCACGTAATGTCGCGATCCTTTGCGAGCTGGGCAAACTCCCAGACGGACATCTCTGCACATCGGGCGGCCTTCGTGAACGTGATCTCGTCAGCAGCGAGCCGTTTGAGCGCTCGCTCCCGACGCCACTCCTCGAGTCCTTCCGAGAGGAGCTTTCGGACTGCTGTGCTCCGATCCAGGCGCTCTTCGTCGAGGTATTCTTCGAGTTCCCCCTCGAGATCATCCGGAACCCGCGTCGATATCGTTCCCATGCCGTATGCTATGTTTGCAATGTATACAAGCGTTTCGCTCATTCTTGTTGTCAGCGGTTCCATCGCTCGAGACGGTTTGTGACCCTGTGAGGGATGATGGGGCAAACCAGGTAGCAAGGCGGATTCCCCGCCCCACCAGTACTCGAGACGAATTGCGCTGGGGATTCGTATCAAAAGTACTAAGACCAAACATGTGCTACACTCCGCCATGCTCCAGCAGAACCGTGCAAATCACTCTGAACGGGGTTCAGGGGGGAACTGATGCCGTCGGGGTTTGGGGGACCACCGATCGTCTCGTCGAGGCCAGCACTGGATAGTAGACCCGTCAAACGAGGGTCTCGACCGGAACTCGATATCGAACAGATAACGCGTACGTTGCCATCACCGAGTGCGATCTGTGACGACTCAACAGCCATTACGTCCGTCAACGACGAGTTCTGTGTCGCCGTCGAACGCGACCCGGAGGAACTCAGGGGGATGTCGTTCGACGACCTCGTTGCCGAACCGTCACTCGAGGCGCTTGTCGAGGGGCCGGAAGCGACATCGGAACCCCTCTCGAACACGATCGAGTACACGACGCCCAGTGGTACCAGACGATACGCGTCCGCGACTGCACGAACGATCGAAGCCAAATCCGAGTCGGGAGTGTACACGCTCGTTATCCTCCACGACATAACCGATCTGAAAAAGCGAAGCGAGCGGCTTGCCGAGTTCGCGAGCGTCGTCTCACACGATCTCCGTAATCCCCTCCAGATCGCTACGGGCCACACACAACTGCTCGACGACGAGTACTCTCATTCTTCCATCGACGAGATCAAACGGGTCCTGTCACAGGTCGAAACGCGAGTCACGGACTTCCTCGCGATCGCACAGTACGGTGGATCCGTTCGCGAAGAGACCGCAGTCAGTCTCACGACGAGCGTTCGAAACGCCTGGACCACGGCAACGGTACCCACGGAGAGTTCGGTTTCGCTCGAGGTCGATTCGAGTCTGGACGGGGTGTCCGTGATGGCGGACCGCGAACGGCTCGAGGTGCTCTTCGAGAACCTCTTTCGGAACGCGATCGAACACGGCGGCGACGACGTGACCGTGACGGTCGAAACACACCACGAGGGGGTGTCGGTTATCGATGACGGCTGCGGGATCGAACCGAGTATCCGCGGCTCGCTGTTCGACGTTGGAGAGACCACTGCGAGCGGAAACACCGGGCTGGGACTCCACATCGTCTCGGAGATCGTCGACGCCCACGGCTGGCAGATCGACGTGACCGACGGTACGGATGGTGGGGCTCGATTCGAGATAACCGGACTCGAGCTGTCGGTCGTACGCGACGATTGATCTGCTTTCTCGTCCGAGTAGCGTCTGTCAACTCATCGCACGCCGTGCTGTGAACTACCCCACCCGGATCGAGTTCGAAAACTGCCATCAAGCTTATAACCGTTCCGTGAAATGTTCAGATAGCGAGGGGGTGGGGGCATCCAGTCGTTGCCAGCGCTGACGATGCATCCGGAGGAGACAGCTTTCCCCTCGCTCGAATTACTCCGAAACCAGTACGTCGACCGGCTCGTTCTTATAAGCGAGAGCCACCGCCGTTCTGATCTCGGATCTGTTCGCTCTGCGGGCACTACGAGTCCTTTTGGACCCGCGTCCGCTCGCCTCGAGCGCTGACTGATCGTTTCGCACTCCCTTCGTGAAACACGCCGTAGACGAGCGCGTACACCGCGCCGAAGAGCGTGCCGTAGACGATCAGCCCGCCGAGGCTTCCCCAGTGGAGAAACGGCACGGACGGTGCGGCGTCGCTCGCGAAGCTGATCTGTAGCACCATCGGGACTCCGACGACGACGCCGCCGACCCAGCCTGCTGAACCGAGGAGACCGCCGGTTAGCGCGGCCGACAGCGGACGGGTTCGATGCTCGAGGTTCAGTACGGTCTCGAGTCCGAGTCCACAGAAGAGCCCAATGCCGATACCGATGGGGATCAACAGCGCTCCGCCGACGAGCACGCTGTCGCGTCCGACGAGTGCGCTCACCGTCGGAAATCCGTTCTGAATACTCACCGCGATACCGAGTGCGACGGTCCCATAGCCCGCTGCGACCGCCGTCGCCACCAGCGAGAGCAGACGTCGATCCGGCGTCCCGTCGCTGGCGACGGCTCGCGCTCGTAGGCGGCCCGTTTGCCAGAACACGGCAACGGATACGATAAACAGCCCGATCGCTCCGAAGACGCTCTCTACGTATCGCACGCGAATCGCCTGACGATCGAGCGTGTAGTGGAGACCGAAGAGGTCCATCCACGCCGCGTTGTGTAGCGCATACAACTGCGTTTCGAACACCGGAGTGATGTGGTGAACGTCCGGAAGTAGCCCCCAGACGCCGCCGATGGGAATCAGCCAGATCGCGTTTTCTCGGTCGATGTCATACCGGAGCGCGATCGGCGTCACAAGAACCAATAGGAGGGACGCACCGACGAGGAAGTGTGTGATCGCGGGGGCCATAGCGGACGCAGGACCGTGGCGGACAAAAAACCGTTACTTCTCGAGTCGACCGCCGGTGATCGGCTCGAACGGTCCGCCGAGTCGGGGACTTCGATACGCGCAAAAAACGCGGGCCGAAAGCGGTGATCCCCCACCCCCCAGTGGAGAGCACAGCGCTGTCGACCACCCGCTCAGCCTGGCGTGTCGGGAGACCGCCTCGTCCGGGCGAACCCGGTGGGCGAGCCGGGTCTCCGTTCATTTACCGCCGATTGAACGTTCACGCCTGCTGATATAGCTTCGGTGGAACACTGTGGCGATTGCCGACTTTTTCGTACAGACCGTTTGCGACGCCGCCACCTTCCTTGGTGGACCGCAGTAGCGGGGTAGGAGCCATCTAATGGGTGTGGCTATTGACGAACCCCCAGCCCCCGCCAGCTACCCCTTCTCGGCCGAAGTATGTAATTCTTTTGACTTTTCTCCACCATTTCCACTCCAATTTTTATTCACACAGATGTTATTACATTGGTTGCTGAATATGTGAACGCTGTGCGATCGATCGTCGATACGGCTCACTTCCGGCCGCTGTTGACGAACCGCGCTCCAGTGACCTTCTCTCTCGATGGCCCTCGTTCGAGCACCAATAGGATTGCTTATTTGGATCTGGACCGTCCTCTCCGAAAGAATGTGGCCACTTGGACACGCCGCGATCGCCTACCTCTGCTATACGGTATCGACTCGAGCCCGTTTTGATAGTCCACCCGCACCACTGCCCGTTCTGATCGTCCTCTTCGGGAGCCAGTTTCCGGACCTCGTAGACAAGCCGCTCGCGTGGTATCTCGGCGTCCTTCCGACGGGGCGGACGCTCGCTCACTCGTTGCTCCTGTTGGTCCCGCTTTCGCTCGCCATCTACGCTCTCGCTCGGCACGCGGGACGCGCGGAGTACGGAATCGCCTTCGCGATCGGAGCGATCTCGCACGCGCTCGTCGATGCGCTCCCGGTGCTGTGGGGTGGAACCAGCGCCGACTTTTTGTTGTGGCCCCTGATCCCGGTCGAATCCTACGAAAGCGGTGCGCCGACGATACTCGGACTCCTGTTCGACTCGCTCGGTGACCCGTACTTCCTCTCAGAGTTCGTCATCGCCGCACTCGCGTTCGTGATGTGGCGTCGAGACGGCTATCCCGGACTCGAAATATTCTCGAGGCCCCGCTCCGAGCACTGATTGGGGTTCGGACGAAACGCTGCCACTCGAGTCACTGCGATACGAACTCGACGTCCGTAATCTCGATGCGTGCGCCGCCTTCGGATCCCTCGGTCACTCGAACGTCCCATCCGTGGCTGGTGGCGACTTGCTCGACGATGCTCAGGCCGAATCCGGTTCCCTCCGTTGCACTCGAGTAGCCAAACTCCAGGACGATCTGTCGATCCGACTCGGGGATACCGGGTCCATCGTCCTCGACGTAGAACCCGGTGTCAACGGTCCCGACCGAAACGGTGACGTCCGCTCCACCGTGTTCGATGGCGTTTCGCAAGAGGTTCTCGAGTAACTGCTGGAGGCGGCTTCGATCGGCCCGGACTTGACTGGTGCTTTCCGTCAGGAGCGTTGCGTTCGCGGTCTCGACCGCGTTCCAGCACTGTTCAGTCAGGGACGCGAGTTCGACCGGCTCCGGTTCACTTATCTGCTCGCCCTCGCGGGCGAGCGTCAGCAGGTCGTCTATCAGCGCGTTCATCCGTTCGTGTGATGCGGCCACGTCCTCGAGATGCTCGCTTTCGCACTCCTCTTGTGCCAGTTTCAACCGCCCGTCCGCCACGTTCAGCGGACTTCGAAGATCGTGGCTGACGACGCTCGTAAACTCGTCGAGGCGCTCGTTCTGGCGCGTCAACTCGCGTTCGCATGCCCGTAACTGCTTGGTCCGCTCGACCTGTTCGAGGGCCGTCGCGATGTTACTCGCCAGGATCTCCCCGAGAACAAGGTCTCGCTGATCGAACGCTTCGGGTGTCGGTGATCCCGCGAGCAGAATTCCGTACACGCCGATCGGCAGGTGGAGTTCGCTTCGAACGGGCGTCTCCGGATTGTACACGTCTCGGTCGGTGTGAATCTCGTCCAGGGCGACGGCCTCACCTCGCTCGTAGACGCGCCAGGCGATACTCTCGTCGCCGGAGAACGTCGGCAGCTGACCGACGAGTTCGTAACCGCGTCGGTCGCGGCGACGGGAACGAGCCCCGACACGGACTCGTCGTAGAGATGAATCGCGTTCGCCTCGAGATCGAGAATATCTCGGGCGGCTTCCACACCGATTTCGGTGACTCGCTCTCGAGACTCCGTCGCCATCAACTTCTGCGAGGTCTCGTTGAGGGCCTCTAGTCGCCGTTCTCGCTCTTTCCGATCCGTAATGTCGTGATACACCCACAGGTGTCCGTTTCCGTCGAGTAACTCGATCGGTCGATAGCTGCGAACGAACGCTCTGTCGTCCCGAAGCGCCAACTCTTCGCCATCGATGCGGTCACGGCTCTCCACGAGTTCGTCGACGCGTTCGACGAAGGCGTCGGGTTCGACGAACAGTTTGCTAACGTCCGCTGTGATCTCTTCGCAATCCGCACCGATGGCGTCCGCCGGCTCTCCGTCGATATCGAACAGGCTCAACAGCCGCCGATTGATCGACAGCACGTTCCGCGATGCGTCCTCGGCAAGGACGCCGACCGGAAGCGTCTCGAACAGCGTCGACAACAACGCGGTCGTCTGCTCGAGTTCGCGTTTTCGCTCTCGTTGTTCCGTAACGTCTCGACCGGAGATGAGTAGCGAGACGACCTCTTCGTCGCTGTTTCTAACCGGTCTGAACACCCCTTCGACGGTGTAGGGGTCGCCGTTCGGGTGAACGAGATCGACCTCGAATTCGACGTACTCTCCGCCAGCGGCGCGGTCGATCCACTCCCTGACCGTTCGCTGGGCGGCTTCGGAGTGATCGAACCACGGCGTTTCCGAGAATGAGCATCCGACCACCTCCTCGACGGCCACGTCGACGTAGTTCATCGCCGTCTGGTTGATATCGAGAACCGTCCCATCGGTTTCGATCAGACTACAAAGGATGTTCGGATCGTTGAACGTCGCCTGGTAGCGTCGTTCTTTCCGGCGAAGCTCGCGCTCGCGTTCTGCTCGCTCGGTGACGTCTTGAAACTGCGAAAAGACCGCGATGACGTCCCCATCGTCGCCGGTAATCACGCGATTGTGCCACTCACAGATGATTCGCTCGCCGTCCTTTCGAACGTTCTCGTTGATGCTGTGGTAGCCTCCATCGTCCTCGAGTAGACCCGAGACGACGGTGTCGACTGCGTCACGATCGGATTCGGGAACGATTAGCTCCCACGATCCTCCTCGCAGCTCAGCCTCGGAATAGCCCAGAATGTCCGTGGCAGCGTCGTTCGCACGAACGAACTCGAACCCCTCGCTCCATTCGATGACGCCGATCGGTGACCGATCGAAAAACAGCGAGTGTCGTTTCTGACTCGCCCGCAGTTCCCGTCGAGACCGGGACTGTTCGACGACGTTGCCGATCCGGTTTGCCAGCACGGCGTACTGGCTGGACGCGGATTCTTTCTGGAGATAGTCGGTCACACCGGCCGAGATCGCGTCGCTCGCGACCTCCTCGCTGCCCTTACCCGTAAACAGGATGAACGGAAGATCCGGGTGATCCTCGCGGACGGTCTCGAGAAACTCGATTCCGTTTATCTCGGCCATATCGTAATCGGAGACCACGCAGTCGACGTCGTGAGTGGCGAGATACTCGAGGCCGTCGCATGCGCTGGCAGCGGTTTCGACGTCGAACCGTTCGTCGTTCCGCTGGAGAAAGAGCGCCGTGAGATCCGCGAAGTCCGGCTCATCGTCGACGTGCAAAACGCGGATCGTTTCGCTCATACCGTCAATATTTGTGAAGATTTACCATAGTCGTTATGGTAACGTCGTCCTCGCTGCCCGTGATTTGTTGCTCCACCGCCCCTCGTGTGATCGACTGTCTTCCCTGTCCAGTGATCGATCGGATCGATACGAACGGGCCGGCAATGGGGATATTTGTACGTCGATCGATCAGGTACCGGTATGAGCACTGAGATTTTGCCCGACGTCTACGACATCACCGTCGAGGAGACTGATGGGCGTCGAACCCGCGCGTTCCTTCGGACTCGAGACGTGCCCACACTGATCGATACGGGCTTTGCGGAGACGACCGACGCGTTGTTTACCGAACTCGACGACCTCGGGATTGCTCCCCGACGACTCGTCATTACGCACGGTGACTCCGACCACATCGGCGGATTCGACGACGTCGTCGAACGGTACGACGTCGAGACGTGGGTTCCCGAACAGACTACGGTCGACACTCGCGTACGCCCGGACAATCGATACGAACACGGCGATAGCATCGGGTCGTTCGAGGCCGTCCACACGCCCGGCCATCAGCCGGACAACTACGCACTCGTGGACGAGGAAGCCGGGATTCTCGTAGCCGGTGACGCCTTATTCGGTGCCGATCTCCGTGGGCTCCCCGACGGCTATCTCGTTCCGCCGCCGGCGCTCTATTCCGAGAACGTGAACCGAGCCGAACAGAGCCTGGAGACGCTGCTCGAGTACGACTTCGATGCGGTGCTCGTCTTTCACGGCTCGTCCGTGACCAAAGACGCGTACGACCGCCTCGAGGCGTTCGTCGACTTCCCCGGGAAGCCGGACTGGGCGACGTATCTGGATAGTGGGCCCTGAATCTCTCCGTACGACCGGCGAACTCGATTCTCACGTCGCCTCTCTTTATGAGCCTCGAGTCGGAACGATACGTATGGACGAGATCGACCTCGACGAACTCGTGGCGTCGTTGACCCCTCGAGAGGAGAACCAGACGATTACGGTCTACCAGAATACGGTCGCTGTTTCGTGTCCGGCCTGTGATACTCAGTTCGACGATCTCGTCGTCTGCAAGGAGAATCCGGCGAGCCTCAACCTCTCGAAGCAATTGGATCTCTGCGTCGGCTCCGCGGACGGCCACGCAGTTATCTTCACTCACAAACAATTGGCTTAACATCACTCTCGAGCACAAACGATCAAATGCACATATTTATAATCAAATCTCGGGGCGTTTCGCACAGAGCGAACAGGTTGGTTGCAACCCTTAATATCCCAACGCCCGCGAACTTTCGTCCTTCAGGGCGGGAAGAATGTCAATCCCGACGTTATCAGTAACTGTCTCGAGCGGATGTCCTTCCCCTGCGTCTAGGACACATACACGAGGATATACTCAAACGCAGCCTTCCGGGCTACGTGCTCCTGCTTCTTGTAATTCCGAATCAAATGAGACGAGATCAACGTCGTGCCCCTGTGCACAAGCGAGAATCAAGCAATCAAGCGGGTATAGGAGCGTTTCGCGCTGCAATCGATTGGCATCCATCATGTCAGATGCGTCAGGGATCACAACCCGGACATCAGCGGTAATTTCATCTTGAATGGCTTCCGTCTGCGAGAGTTCGAGACGTTCCTTTTTGGTCAGTACGGACCGCACTCCATGAGATTGAGTGTTGAGGTGAGAAAATCATGTTCACCGTCAAGGACTTCTTCGGCCATCGCTCCAGTATCGGGTTCATCTGTTACTGCAGCGATGAATACGTTGGTGTCAAGAAAGAGCTTCATGTCCGTTCGCGTAGTTCGCGAACCTCGGCTACTGAATCGACATCAAGTTCGCTGGCCAGCCCCCGAAGCCGTTCTCCGAGTGGAGGGCGATCACTGCCCTCCTCCTCGTCGTCAGTCCGCGTGAATTCATTCACGTCGTCAGCGTAGACTCCCATATTCGATTACTAGTTCTCCGGCGGTAAAACAGTTCGCCACAAGTCATATGGTTTAATCGTATTACTCCCATTCTTGGTTGCTGAGAGCGTGTCGTAGAACACGTCTTTTGGGATGGGAGGTTGATCAAAAGCATATTAATCGCTGTCGTGAGATCTTCGATCCCTCTCCGTTTACGGCGAGGAGGAAGTCACATCTCGCGCTCTTCGCTAGTGGACGTGAACCATTCGAGCGTCTTGCGATTCTCGTCGCTGAGCGCAATAATGTACTTTTTCGCTCCTATTCCGTAAGATACGCGCTCAGAGAACCTGCCGTTATACTTCACTGTTGAAGCGACACTTGGCAGATGTGAACTGCTGTATGCCGTAAGCGATTCTAGCCATCAGCCGTCGAGAAACCCGTAGCCGATCCCTCGCATTTCCTCGAGAAACGCCTCGTCCGTGCTGTGGAGGCCCGCACGAAGGCCGGCGAGATAGATATCCATCTTGTAAACGGACTCCTCGAACTCGTCCTCGGCCACGTCCTCGAGTTCTCGGAGACGTTTTCGATCCGATCGTGCGAGGACGAACGTTTTTTCGTCGCGTTCGTCCTTCGGACTGTCACATCGAATCCTGTGTGGGAGTTCGTCGGCCCCTCTCGCCGCGGTCTGTGACCCCGAGGAGTCTTCCGGCTCGTCGGACTGACGACGTTCGTTCGTGTCGCTTGATTCAGGACGTTCGTCGCGTTCAGTCCGTGCTGGTGTTCGATCGTCGTCGCCCTCGTCGGTATCGAGGCCGTCATCGCCTCCACCGACGTTGTACCGCGTTCCTTTCCCGTTGCTCATGCGTTGGCCCTCGTCTCGTCGAGATCGTTGAGCACTGCTTCGGGATCTGCATCACCCATCTCGGTGTCTTTGACGGTGTCCCACCGATCGATGGCATCGTCGTAGCTGTACTCGCCGGTCATCATCCGTCCGATCACTTTGAACGCCATCGGGACGTGTTCCTCGTAGGGACGGAGATCACGTGTCTTGTCCGACTCCATGAAGGCAAAGAGATCCATCTGTTCGTCCCAGGAGTATTTGAGCAGCGAGTGCTCTGGAATCGAAAACGGCGAGACTGGTACGTCTTTCTCCTCGAACCGTTCTCGATACTCCTCGAAAATTTTCGCCTGGTCGACTCGAGAGGGGATGCATCCGGCGATCGAAATCTCCACGCCCAGATCAGCGAACCCATCGTGCATCGCGCCGACGGTGTCTTCGAGCCCGTCCTGGGACGCCTCGCCTTTCGGCGTCAACTCGAGTGGCACCATGATATTTCGCGCAGCAAAGATGGCATTGTCGGTCAGGTCCGTCAGCGTCGCCGGACAATCGATGATGACGTAATCGTAGTCCTCTGCGAGGTCTTCGACGACGTCACGAACGACGGTAAACTGGCTGACTCCGCGCCGTCCGTCGTTGTTGAGTTCGGATTCGAAGTTCGTTAAACTCTCGTGACCCGGAACGAGATCGAAGTGCGTCGTCGGGACGATGATTTCGCGTGGATCGACGTCGTCGAAGAAGACGTCCATCACGGTCGTTTCGACTTCGCCGTGAGTGAGATTATCGTAGCCGGCGTAGTGGGTGATCGACCCGCGCTGTGGATCGAGATCGAGCACGACCACGTCGTGACCATCTCGAGAGATGGCCGCCGAGGAGTTCATACAGTTGGTCGTCTTTCCCGGTCCGCCGCTTTCTGACCACCAGGCGTACAGGCGTGCCATACACACCGCTTGTTAGCGGTCCATATTAAATACCCGTCAGACTGCTCGACTATTATCTAACGAAATGATTAACTAAACTGCCAACTAATCATTTGACTGGTTGGTTGGCCAGTTTACTGGTTAGTTTACTAGCTGGCTGGCTAGAAAACCGGCAAGACAGCCGATTATACCGAGAACCACTCAAACAACCCCCGTCGCAATCCCGTGCCACCGGAACGTCCGTAGTCGCAACTGCCCGGAACGGCGTTCTCCGGAGAAGACGATACAATCACGTTCCTATCGGCTGAGGGCTTTCGGCTCCGATGATACCTGCCCGGCCAGGTCCATGGTCGAACCAAGCTTGATCGTGCACCTATCGCCGGTCGCCTTCAGCGCCGACCGCTACGGATTGCCTTTTGTCCGCCGGGACAGGGGTTCCCTATTGATTGATAAGGAACACGAAAACTTAAATATTTTTCAACTTCTACGAGGTATTTTTCTCGGAAGGGGACGATGGTCTGGATCCAGACCAGCCCAGTCGTCGGGTCCGACACGGGAACAGGTACCGAGTATACCTCGAGCGATGGTCCACGCACCATCCGAACCGGGTCGTGACTGTCCCTGAGAAAAGCGTTGTCGGGGTATTTATGCGTTCGAGCCGTGGCTGGACACGGCAATGCACGTCCTCGTACCACTCGACGGATCACAACAATCGTGGGCCGCGTTCGATCACGCGCTCTCGACCGCTGAGGGTGCGATCACGGCGCTTCACGTCGTCAACCCGGCCGACGGGGTCTACAGCGATTACGACGGCGGTGGCTACTACGATCCCGAAACCCACCAGCGGACACGTGAGCGAGGTGACGAACTCCTCGCTCAGGCTCGAACCCGGGCCGAGGAGGCACGGGCTTCGGAGGCGATCGTTCTCGAGTCAGCTATCGAGACAGGACCGCCGGCTCGAACGATCGTCGAGTATGCACGCGATAACGACGTCGGCCGAATCGTGATGGGAAGCCACGGTCGTTCGGGCGTTGCGAGGATTCTGCTCGGAAGCGTCGCTGAAGCGGTCGCGAGACGAGCGCCGGTGCCGGTCACGATCGTTCGGTGACGTCGGCCTGGTTGGTGTCGACCGCTCCGTTCGAACCCGTCCGAATCGCCCCGTTAATCACGACCAATGTAGGCTCTTTTCACGAGTTAACGACCGATCTGAGCCTTCACCCCGACGTTTTCAGCGGAAATCCGGTGTCCGGCTAGGACGGCATCTTCAGGGAACCTTGCACGGCGGTCCCCGCCGAACGATTGTCGGTCGTGCTCGCATCGACGGTGATCTGGTCTGGTAGGCAACGATGGTCATTGCACCTCGCTGTACACCTGAGCGCACGACAGTTACACGGTCGATATCCGAACCGCTACGGCGGTACTTAACTGGGACCGATCACCGTGTTGCTCCTCGCGATCCCATCCCCTTATTCATATAATCTGATATCATCACCAAACATCAACATGTCAAAACACTCTATCTGAATTATACATAAGTATAATGTCTATTTTATAATACCGATATGTAGACCTCTCGAAACCGTACCCCGGGTTCGACTGAACTTATCTCGTGTCGAACTCGATTACGGTCTTAATCCGATTATTTCCACTAGATAACGCTTGTTCAGCATTAATTGGGGAGAAGACATCGGTAATAATATCGTCCGTAAACCAGTCGGGAACTCGAGCGAGCGACTCCTTCGCTGACTCGAAATGTCTGAGATGAGAATTGACACTTCCGAGAATTACTTTGTTCTCGAGAACTATCTCACGGTGTAATCGACCACCGTCGATATCGAACGTCCAGTCTTCGGGAATACCGAGTAGAACGCCGACACCGTTCGGAGCCAGCGCCTCAACCGTTTCGAACGCGTGTTTTGCGTATCCAGTTGCCTCGTAAACGAAATCGACAGGTTCGTGAACGTCTGCGATCTCGGAAACGGGTGTTTCCCGCGAATCGACGTACGTCGCGCCGAGTTCGTCGATGATGTCGATCGTCGGATCGGGGCGATCACGGCGGCCGAGACAGTACGACCGCTCGACCGTCTGATCCAGCATCGCAAGCGTCAGTAGACCGAGTGGTCCGTTTCCGAGAACGAGAGCCGTCTCGGGAGACCAGTCGAACATCGAACGAGAGGCAAACGCGTGTTCGAGCGCCTTGACCGTGTTGCTCATCGGTTCGACGAGAATGCCGGTTTCTGCGAACTCGTCGGGGATCGTGACCAGGTACTCTTCCGGGCTGGTGAAATACTCCGACATAAAACCGTGAGCACCGTCGATTCCCCGTTCGAGATAGGTTCCAGGCGGTGCCATATCCGGCTCCCCACGTTCGAAGTACTCGTTCGATCCCTCCGGCGGTCGTCGAACGGTTGGGACGACGAGCTGTCCGTTCTCGAGTCCGGTCCCGTTTGGATCCTCGACGACGCCGACGGCCTCGTGACCGATGATCTGATGATCGTCGCCCGCGGGAAACCCACCGTGGTTTCCGTTCAGAACTTCGAAGTCCGTTCCGTCGATTCCGACCCGTAGCGTTCGCACTAGTGCCTCGCCGTCCGCTGGCTCCGGAACGGGCGTTTCGATAAGGCTCGGGGTATTCTCCCCTCGCTCGACGACGATCGCTTTCATTGGCTGACCCGTGCGATGATTTCGATCTCGACCCCGATATCCACCGGAAGGTCTTCGACCTGGATGGCGCTTCGGGCGGGGTATGGCTCGCTCAGGTACTCCTCGTATACGCCGTTGATCGCGTCGTAATCGTCCATATCCTGGATGAAAACGGTCGCCTTGACGACGTCGTCGAGCGAACTCCCTGCCGCTTCGAGGACTGCACCGATGTTTTTCATCGTTCGATGAGTTTCGTCCTCGATATCTTCCCCGACGATCGCTTCGGTTTCGGGATCGATCGGTCCCTGTCCTGAAACGTACACCGTTCCGTCGTCTACGAGACCCTGGGAGAACGGTCCGATACTCGGTGGCGCATTGGGTGTAGATACCTCTTTCATAACCAGTTACGACCACTCTCGCATGAATAAAGTATATTTCGGTTCGGCCGCTTTTTAACCGGTCGTGTTTGCCACGTCTCGTTCGCTGACGGGCTCGTCACTCTCGGGCCCAGCGTGGGCCCAGATCCGATCCAGGACGTACCCCGGCTCCCCATCCTCGAGACACATCGGATTGATCGTCACGACGTTCTCATCCAGTCGGTCCGCTCCGACGAACACGCGCGGGTTCTCCGACCGCAACGCTCGAACGAGTTCGGATGCCGAAATACCGGCCTCGTCCGGATCGATTCGGACGATAGTTTCCGGCGCTACGGAGACGTCGTTGCCGACGGTAACCGTCGTTTTGATACCTTCGATTTTGGAGAGCTCCTCGGAGATCCGAACCGCACGTTCGTGCCAGCCGCGATTCGTTTCGGCCTGATCTTCTTCGAGGAAGGACTCGAGGGCGACGATGAGGCCGACGAGTTCTTCCTTGCCGACTTTCATCGGCCGGCCGATTCCCTGGCGGGGAACGCCGTCGATTTCCTCGAGATCGATCAACCGTTCCGGCGGTTCCCAGACTTCACTCGCGGCGTGCATGTCGAGATGTTGGAGAGCCATCGACTGAATGAGATCTTTTCGGCCCGCGACGATCCCGGTCGTCTGCGGCCCGCGGATCGCCTTGCCGCCGCTGAAGACGACGAGGTCCGCACCGTCGTCGATGAACCGGGAGAAGTTGGTCGTCGGTGGCAACTCGGCTGCTGCGTCGACGATGACCGGAATATCGTGTTCGTGGGCGATTTCGGTAACGACACCGAGTGGAGGGCCTGTGTACGGTTTTTCGATGTATCCGATCGCGGCCGTTTCGGCCGTGATTGCAGCTTCGATCTCCCACGGCTCGACGTTGGTTGAGCCCGTACCGAGATGTCGGTCGTTGGTCCCGACGTCGACGATCGTTGCTCCGGTCGCTCTGAACGCGTGATCGTAGCCGGTTCGATGGGTTCGTGGCATGACGATCTCGTCTGGAATTCCGGCCGTCTCCGGGAGCCGATCCATTCGCTGGATATCGTGACCTGCCAGGGCTGCGGCCGCACCGAGTAGCAGTCCGGCAGCTGCACCGCTGGTCACGTATCCCGCCTGTGCGCCCGTTATCTCCGCAATACGTGCGCTCGCTTCGGCCTGTAGATCGGAGAGTCGAACGAACGACTCGGATGCACGGTTCATCGCATCGATCGCACCGGTACGGATCCGACTGCCACCGATGCGCGTTTTCGTTCCCGTTGCATTGATAACGGGAGGAACACCTAGCTCGTCGTAGATAGAATTGGCTTCGCCTGCCCTGTCCATGCACTCTCTTCCTCGATAGTGAATAAAAAAGTTCGGTTCCGCTCTCGTTTCTTTGTGGGAAATACTAATAACCTCTAACTCCGAATGCGTCGAGTATGGCTACGGAACTGGGAGACGAAACGATCGAGGCGACGGTTCGCTCGTTTTCCGTACTCGACGTGCTCATCGATAGCGCACAGCCGGTTGGCGTTACCGAGATTGCATCGCGGACGAATATGACGAAGAGTACGGTGTACAAACACGTCAACACGCTCGTTGCGCTGGGTTACGCCGAAAAAGTCGGAAGCCAGTACGAACCGGCGATCCGGTTTCTCGACTGTGCCAGGCGAATCCGATGGGACAACGATCTCATTCGAACAGTTCGCGAACCGGTCGATGAACTCGCCGAGATGGCAAACGAGGTCGCCGGACTCGTTATCGAACGAAACGGTGTCGCAATCGACGTCTACTGTGCCGATCAGTACTACAGCGGTACGTTTCCCGCGTACAATACTCGCCATCTCCATTGCAGCGCTGCAGGGAAAGCGATCCTCGCGGAGCTACCGGACGAACGTGTCGAGTCGCTCGCGCGGACGTCGACGGCGCTGACCGAACATACGATCACCGATCCCGACGAGTTGCTCCTGGAACTCGCCCGGATTCGAGAACGCGGGTTTTCGCTCGACAGGCAGGAGCAGTTCCCGGACGTGAACAGCGTTGCTGTCAGCGTCGAGACTGACTCGTTCGTCGCATCCGTATACGTCTCCGGACAGGCGGACGAACTGTCGGGGAAACGATTCGAGGAGAACATTCCCGGACTCCTTCTCAGTGCGAGTCGTATGCTGGCATCGACTCTCGAGTGATCGCCGTCGATGGGCTGGGTTATCACAACAGATACCGCTTGCCGGGATCGGTTTCCCATCGACTTCGTTCCCTCCATGATCGAGTGGGGAATCCTGCGAGCGATTAGTTTAAAATAGGTCCGCTGCAATATCTCGGATGCCAATGAAGTTGTTAGCAATCGTTGCACATCCGGACGATGCAGATATATTCTGTGGCGGTACGATCGCGAAACATGCAGATCGCGGTGATACCGTCACGATCGCTCACATGACCAAAGGGGAGTACGGTGGGTTCGACACCGATCGGGAAACCGTTGCCGAGACGCGAGCCGAGGAAGCTCGTCGCTCGGGTGACGAACTCGGTGCGGCCGACGTGACGTTCCTCGGATTTCCCGACGGTCGCATCGAATACTCGCTCGAGAACCGTCTCGAAATCGTCGAGACGATCCGCGAGCACGACCCGGATCTGATCCTGACACATTACCGAGAAGACATGCATCCGGATCACCGGGTCACGTCCCGGCTCGTCACCGACGCCTATTATATGGCATCGCTTCCGCTCGTCGAAACCGAGTACGAGCCGTGTGACCCCGACAACGTCTACTGCTTCGGAAAGCCGACGTCGACGTTCGAGCCGACGACGTACGTCGATATTTCTGGATACGAAAACAGGAAGGCCGCGGCCATCGACCACCACGAGTCACAGGTCGCTTTCCTCGAAGAACACGGCGGTATCGATGCGGAATTCGACAACCTCATCGAGGGTGTCGCCGCTGAAAATGCGACGCTCGGAAAGAAAACCGGCGTGAACAGCGCGGAGGGGTTTCTTGCGCTCCACGAGCAGGCAAACGACTATCTCGGTTGAGCAACGCTTCGACCACTGTTCTGACCGGTAATCGAGAAACGCGCCGCCCGTCATCGGCGGACCGCCGTTCGATGTGGCATGTGACAGCGGCCAATTCCCACGCGTGCGATCGGTTCCCCTGGAACTCGTCGTCGACTCGAGAGCGCAATCTGCGTCGAAGCCACGGAGACTCGTTCGGCTCGTCACAGCTGTCGTTTCGCTCGAGAATACCTTCACCGAGATCTCTGATCTCGAACGGGATGTTTCGCCCTGAGAAACACAGCTAACTATCCTCCAAAATTTACGCGTGTACTGTTGTAATTCCTGTGGAAGAACTTCCAGAAGAGTGGAATAATCGGCCTCTCTGTTTCTCTCTAAGAAACGCCGGGATGGCAGACGATCGACCGATACGAAGAGCGACCCTCCTTACTACCGGAATGATAGCAAGACACATACGCTACGGGGAATGAAGCTCTCGACCGACTCCGGAATATTTCGTCCATCGAAACAACCGGCTACGATACCGTGTTCACCACTCTGCGATCGTTCCGTCCTCGTGTCGCCAGATCGGGTTCGACCAGTCCAGGTCCTGTCGCGATCGTTTTCGGATCGCCGACTCGTCGATCTCGAGGCCGAGCCCCGGTTTTTCGAGGAGCGAAAGATAGCCATCGACGAATTCGAAGACCGACGAGTCGTGCAGGTAGTGATCCGCGGCGCTTTTCGGAGCCGGATAGATATCGAACCCGTGATCCTGAACCAGCAAGTTCGGAATATGCGTGCTCACCTGTAGTGACGCAGCGAGCGCGATCGGACCGAGCGGACAGTTCGGCGCGACCGCGACGTCGTGGGTCTCCGCCATCGCGGCGATCCGGACGAGCTCGGATATTCCTCCTGCGTGCGAAACGTCCGGTTGAATAACGTCGATTCCACCGCGTCGAAACAGGGGTTTGAAATCCCATCGGGAGTACAGTCGCTCACCGGTCGCCATCGGAACGTTCGTCCGACCGGCTAGCGTCGGAAGATACTCCAGATTCTCCGGAAGCAGCGGTTCTTCGACGAACAGCAGATCGAACTCCTCGAGCGCAGCGATGACGCGTTTTGCCAGAGACTTCGAGATTCGCCCGCGGAAATCGACGACGATATCCATCTCGTCGCCGACGACCTCGCGGACGTGCTGGACTCGATCTGTAATCTCGTCGACCGCAGCAGGCGGCTCGAGATGTCGCATCTGGTTCGAGGCGTCCATCTTCAGGGCGGTGTATCCGGCGTCTGCCAGCTGTTTCGCTTCGGCTCCGATTTCGGTGACACGATCGCCGCCGATCCACTGGTATACGCGAATTCGATCCCGGGTTCGTCCACCGAGAAGTTCGTACACGGGAACGTCGAAGCTCTTCCCCTTGATGTCCCATAGCGCCTGATCGATCCCTGCGATCGCGCTCATCAGGACCGGGCCACCGCGGTAAAAACACCCTCGGTACATCGCCTGCCAGTGATCCTCGATAGTGTGTGGATCTTTGCCAACGAGATAGCTGTTCATCACCTCCTCGACGGCGGTTCGGACGGTCTGTGCCCGCCCCTCGACGATCGGTTCACCCCACCCCACGACCCCGTCGTCCGTCTCAATTTTCAAGAAGAGCCAGCGCGGCGGAACTTCGAACAGTTCGTATCCGGTGATTTTCATACTGAGAGCGTACGTGATGAACCATTAAATAGTCACCCGATGGGCTGCGTTCCTCGGTCTGTCGTCGCATTTCGAATCTGATCCGTAGTAGAAGTCAGCGCGACCTATTTCCCGATAACAATTGGAAAAAGTTATGTACAACGTGTTGCTATACGAGGACGAGGCTTAGCTATGAGAAACCATACTCGCCGGAAGGTGCTTACAACGACTGGTGCAGCGACCGCGTTCAGTCTCGCGGGGTGTATCGGTGACAGTGACGGAAGCAACGGGACGACGATCGAGACGCGATACATGGACGCGCCCGGTATCGAGGACTACTTCGAAGAACACACGGCGGCGTTCGAAGAGGAGACCGGAATCCACGTCGAGTTCGAAACCGTCGGGTGGGGTGAAGCTCAGGATACGCTCATGAGCGATATCACGAGTAGAACCGGCCCGGACGTTCAAGAAATCGCTTCGACCTGGATCCCGGAACAGTACGATGCGAACGGGTGGATGGACCTCGAGTCCGACGAGGTCGTCGATCACATCCCGGACACCGGAATGTTCGAAGACGGTGCGATGGACGTCGCGACGTTTCAGGATACGCTCGTCGGTATCCCGTGGTTCTGGGGTCCGCGCGCGTGGCAACAGGTAGACGAGGAGGTCGAAGCTGGTGACGTCGCCGGACACCCCGAAGACTGGGACGGTCTCGTCGATCAAGCACAGGCATACGACGGCGACAATCACCTGTTCGCACTCATGGGATCCGATTACGAGCCCATGCGGAACTTCGCGATGTTCCTCTGGCAGAGCGGCGGACAGTTGCTCACCGACGACAACTCCGAGCCGGCCTTCCACAACGAAGCGGGAGTCCAGGCGCTCCAGTTTTATGCAGACCTCTACGCCGAGTACGACGTGCTCGACTCCGAAACGGTCGAGTGGGCCGCTGCAGACATCAACGGTGCGTTTGCGGGCGGACAGATGGCCAGCACCATCGACGCCCTCGGAACCGTCGGCGCGTACGAGGAAGAGGACGGCCAGTCGCTAGACGACCTCTCGATCTCCGCTCCGCCCGTCGGCCCCGACGGCGACGGCGGCACCTTCTTCGGCATGGAGCTGCTCGGTATCCACCCGTGGACCGACGAGCCCGAAGCAGCCGCACAGTGGATCGAATACCTGCTCCGCGCCGAACCGAACGCCGAAATCTCGAGTACGGTCGGATTCCTGCCGACCAATCCCGACGGGTTCGACACCGAGTACTTCGAACACGACGTCTACCAGACGTTCAACGATGACGTCTTCCCGGTCGCACAGACGTACCCACAGGTGCTCGGCTGGGGTGAGATCGAGGGCGAACTCAACAGATCCGTTGCCGAGGTCATCCAGAATGCCGTTACCGGTGACCTCGAGGAAGGGGATGTCCAGAACGCGCTCGACGACGCCGCGGAAGTCGCACACCAGACGTTATAGTCGATTCCGGTCGAATCAGCTATCCCCCGCGAGTTGCGATGCGTTCGCGGTGGATCAGCTCGTCGATCCCCTGCCGTATACGTCGTCTCTCGATCCACAGCCGTTGTGACGTTGACCTGTATCGCTACCGCGTTCGAGAGAACAAAAACATTAACCCAACTCAACCCTCATAACCGTTATGGTACGTACGACGAGACAGTTTCGAAGCCGACTAGCCGATCTTCACCTCGGGAGCTATCTCCCGCTGTACAATCGGCTGACCGAACAGCAGCGTTTTGCATACAAACTCCTCGCCCCGGGGCTCGCGATGATGTTTCTTATTCATTTTATTCCGATCATCTGGGGGACGCTCATCAGTTTTCTCGGCGTCGACTCGAGTTACATCTACCGGTGGCATGCAGCCCCGTTCGTCGCGCTCGAGAACTATCAGTACGTATTGGATCCACGTACCGTGGTCGGCGGCCGGTTCTGGTTCTCGGTCCGGCAGACGGTCATCTTCGCGGTCGGAACCCTGGTGGTGACGTACGTTCTCGGGCTAACGGCAGCCCTCGTTCTCAATCAGAAGTTCAAGGGGCGATTCGTGGCGCGAACGCTGTTGTTACTGCCGTGGGTCGCGCCGGTCGTCGTCACGCTGCTCATCTGGCGAATGATGTTCCAGCAACAGAGCGGCATCATCAACAACATTCTCATGTCGATCGGGGTCATCAACGAGCCGATCTACTGGCTCATCGGGGACAACGCCATCTGGACGCTCGTCCTCACCCACTCGTGGACGCAGTTCCCGCTCGTGATGATCATGCTGTATGCCGGGTTGCAGTCGATTCCCGAACAGCTCTACGAGGCCGCAGCGATCGATGGAGCTGGCCGGTGGGAGAAGTTCCGCCACATCACTTTTCCGCAGCTAAAACCGGTTTCCGCCGTGGTCGTGTTGCTGGTGATGCTGTGGACTATGATCAACTTTACCGCGCCGTACGTCCTGCTCGGCGCACAGCCGCCACGAGCAGGCCAGGTTTCGATCCTGTACATCTATGACTTTGCGTTCTCGAACTTCCAGTTCGGCCGCGGTGCGGCGATGAGCGTCGTCCTCTTTGCGATCGCGATGACGATGGCGCTTGCGTACTACAAGTATCTGTTTGACGAGGACTTTACGGAGGGAGACCAATGATTCCCACGGGACTTCAGCTGTCGTCGTCGGCCACGGAGCGCCTGTTCGATCTCTTGACGAAGGGAGTTCTCGGCACTCTATTACTGTTCGCGTTGTTTCCGATCTACTGGATGGTCATCTCGAGTTTCCGGACCCGGACCGAGATCACGGCCGCAGATCCGCAGCTCTTACCGTTCGAGCTCGCAGAGATTCCGGCCATCGTTCAGGATCCCGTTCTCCTGGCCGAGATCCTCCACTACGAGAACTACGTCACGATGTGGGGGCGGTTCCCGGTGTTGGACTACTTTATCAACAGTCTCATCATCGCGAGTACGACGACCGTCTTCGCTCTCATCGTCGGCTGTCTGGGCGGATACGCCTTCTCGAAGTACCGGTTCCCCGGGAAAGGTGCCGTTGGAGGCGCGTTGCTCGGCACGCAGATGATACCGGGAATCCTCATCTTGATCCCGATGTTCCTGCTGTTCGTCTGGATCCAGGATACCTTCGCAATTCCGCTGGTAGACACCTATCACGGAATCATCTTCGTCTACACGACGTTCACCATTCCGGTGGCGATCTGGATGCTCAGGGGATTCTTCGATACGATCCCTGACTCCGTCGAGGAGGCGGCGCGGGTCGACGGCTGTTCGCGAATACAGGCACTCGTCCGTGTCGTGCTCCCGATGGCTGCTCCAGGCATTGCTGCCACGGGAATGTTCGTCTTCCTCGTTGCGTTCAACGAGGTGTTGTTCGCGTCGATTCTCGCCAGCGGCGACGTGACTCCGTTCGCGATCGGCATTCAGAGCTTCGAAACGCAGACGACAGCCTACTGGGGCGAAATGATGGCCGCATCGACGGTCGCAACGGCTCCCGTTTTGCTCCTGTTTGTCCTCTTCCAGAAGCCGATCGTCGAGGGACTCACTGAAGGGAGCGTCAAACAGTAAGTCGATCTTCACTGTTTTCGTTTGATCTGTTCATCCGTCGTTAGGTAGTTATAAATATCCTCGCGAACCACCGTAGTACAAATGGCACGTGTCAACATAGATGAGCTGACCAAAGAGTACAACTCACCAGGCGGGTCGATCGTCGCCGTCGACGATCTGAATCTCTCGATGGAAGACGGCGAGTTTGTCGTCTTCGTCGGCCCGTCCGGCTGTGGGAAATCGACGACCCTTCGGTGTGTCGCCGGCCTCGAGACGGTGACCGACGGCGCAATCCGCTTCGGACCGGAAGACGTGACTGACCAGAAACCGAAAGAGCGGGATATCGCGATGGTGTTCCAGAACTACGCGCTGTATCCACATATGAGCGCTCGAGAGAACATGGCCTTCGGATTGAAGATGTCCACGGATCTCTCCGCGGACGAAATCAGCGAGCGCGTCGAGGAGACTGCCGACATGATGGGCATCGAATCGTTGCTCGAGGACAAGCCGAAAGCGCTTTCGGGTGGTCAACAACAGCGCGTCGCGCTCGGTCGTGCGATCGTTCGTGATCCCGAAGTGTTCCTGATGGACGAGCCCCTGTCGAATCTCGATGCCAAGCTACGTGCCCAGATGCGGACGGAGCTTCAACAGCTGCAAAAGGAACTGGACGTGACGACGGTGTACGTGACCCACGACCAGACCGAGGCGATGACGATGGGCGATCGGATCGTCGTCCTCAACGACGGTCAGCTACAGCAGGTCGGAACGCCACTGGAGTGTTATCACCGACCGGCCAACCAGTTCGTCGCCGGCTTCCTCGGCTCACCGCCGATGAACTTCCTCGATGTCGAAGCCGATCCCGAGGACGGGAGTCTCCGTCATCAGAACTTTACGCTTCCGCTATCGGATTCTGCTCCCGCCGATCTCGACGGAGACAGGTTCGTTCTCGGAATCAGACCGGAGCACATCACTCTCACGGAGACGCCACAGACCCACGCCGAGCCTGATCGACTGATCGAAACGGACGTTACCGTCACCGAACCGATGGGCGACGTGACGAACGTCTATCTCGAGGTCGGCGGAACGTCCGTGACGGTAACGACCGACGGCCACGTCGGAGTCGCTGCCGGCGACCGGATACACATGCACGTTCCGGGTACGAAGACTCATCTCTTCGATGCCGAATCAGGGGCGGCAGTCAAACACAGCGACGAACCGATCGACTCGAAACCGGTCACGGAAACGAGCGGTCGCGCAGAGACCGCATAATCAAAGCGATATCGGTGAATAGTAGTTCGTACTCGGTACCGCTTCGATCTGAAAACCCCTCGAGTCACTGCAACCTGGATCAGCGTGTCTCGCGCTTCGACTCGGGCCCGCGTCTCGACGCATCCGGCGTTGCGCTGTCGCAGATCAACTGCTACGCTCCCGACTCGACGATGACGGTCGGTTTGGCGTCGAGTTGATCTTTTCGCCGTCTCTTTGTGACGTTCGACTGCTGGACTCCTGGTCGCACGCTTACGGTTTTGTGTAGGGGTCCGACGGCTCGCTCTCGGATTGGCTCGATCATGTTCGTATATAAACCATATCTCAGCTTCACTTTTATTGTAGAATAGTACACAATCAAAAAGCCTTCAATATAAATAACGTCTATATTTCCGATATTATTTTATAGGAGAAAGTATAATATTATGATGGCCACGATTGTTTGTGGCTATTGGATGCGAACGAGCGAACCACCGACAAACGATATCCATGAAACGAACACGTCGAAACGTACTGAGTAACGCAACGAAACTATCCGCCCTACTGGCTGGAATCGGTGCCAGTGGTGCAGTTTCAGCAGAGAGCTATCCCGAATGGGATCCAGACGCCGTGTATACGGGGGGTGACCGGGTCGTCTACGAGGGCTCCGTCTGGGAGGCCCAGTGGTGGACCCAAGGGGACGAACCCGATACCGAATCGGGTCCCTGGGAGGAACTCGAAGAGGGTGGCGACGAAAACGACAACGAGAACGACAACGACGCTGATAACGGGGAATATCCCCCGTGGGATGCAGACACCGTCTACACCGGTGGCGACCGCGTCGTCTACGAAGGATACGTCTGGGAGGCTACTTACTGGACCCAGGGTGACAAACCCGGTGAATCCGAATGGGGCCCCTGGGAAGAGATCGAAGAGTACGACGACGGAGACGACGAGGACGACGAGGACGACGAGGAGTTGACCGCGAGCTTTTCGATCAGCACGCAGTTCCCCGACCCCGGCGAGGAGGTCGAGTTCGACGCCGCCGACTCGGAGGGCGAAATCGAGAGCTACGACTGGGAGTTCGGTGATGGGACCGAAGCGAGCGGTGAGGTCGTTTCGAACGCGTTCGACGAAGGGCAGTACGACGTCACGCTGACCGTCGAAAACGCCGACGGAGAGACCGATACGGACTCCGTCAGGATCACCGCCGGCCGACCGTCTTCGGACGAAAAACGCGTCGTCGCGTACTACCGACAGTGGGCACAGTACGACCGGGACTACCTCCCTCGAGACATTCCGTACGACCAGATCACACACGTTCAGTACGCGTTCGCACGGCCCGAAGAGGACGGCACCGTCACACTCGTCGGTGACAGCCACGGACAGGGCGCCTTCTGGGATCAGGGTGACGACTGGCGAGGCGTCGACGGTGGCACCTTTGCGGAACACGCCGCCGAACACGACGACACCAAGTTCGTCCTTTCGATCGGCGGCTGGGGAGACTCCGAGTACTTCTCGAACGCAGCCCTGGATCAGGAGAACCGCGAGCGGTTCGCTCAAAGCTGCGTGGAGTGGGTCGATCGAGGAAACCTCGACGGCATCGATCTCGACTGGGAGTTCCCCGGCGGCGGTGGCTGTACCGACGAGGATCCGGTCTGTGACATGGATAACATCGTCCGCGAGGGCGATCAGGAGCGCTTTACGCTGCTCTGTCAGGAAGTCCGTGATCATCTCGACGATGCCGCCGAGAACGATCCCGATCGGGACGAACCGTACGAACTCACCGCCGCGGTGAGTGCGAACCCGGACGTCGCGGAAGGCGTCGAAGACGGGATGAACGGACTCGAGCACGACAAACTCTCCGACATCCTCGATTTCCTCCTCGTGATGACGTTCGACTACCGGGGCATCTGGAGCGAGACGACCGGCCACCACGCGCCGCTGATGGAAAGCTCCGACGACACCTTCGAGGATGCCGAGATCTGGAACGCAGAGTACGCACTCCAGTACTGGGAAGACCAGGGCTGGGACCCCGACCAGCTCAACATGGCTGTCCCGTTCTACGGCCGAAGCTGGACGGACGTCCAGCCGCCAGAGGGTGACTTCGGCACTGGCGAGGACGACGGTCTCTTCCAGGAGTACGAAGGCGACGGAGCAGATGCGAGCGGTGACGGCTCCTATCCGAGCTGGGATCCGGCGATGGGAAGCAGCTACGCCGGCGTCTGGGAGTGGTTCGACCTCGGCGGAGACGGGCGCGGCAACAGTAACAACGTCAACCTCGAGAGCTCCGAGTGGGAGACGTACTTCGACGAAGAGGCCGTCATGGCTTGGAGCTGGAACGCCGAGGAGCGTACGATGATCTCCCACGAAACTGAAGAGTCGATGGAGGCCAAGATGCAGTGGCTCAGAGACGCCCCGTACGGCGGAACGATGCTGTGGGCGATCGGTGGAGACACCTACGAGGGAGATCTCATCGGAACGCTCTGGAATACGCTCAACGAGTGAGATGACGAGCGAATCCAGCGGCACCGGCGTCTGTACGCCCCGTCCGATCACTGCACAGTACCGACAATCCGAAACACACACGACCAACAGAGACCCATGAAACGATCACGGCGTGACCTACTGAACGACGCATCGAAGGTACCGATCCTGTTCGCCGGACTCGGCGCGAGTTCGGTCGCAACAGCACAGGACTACCCCGAGTGGGATCCGGACGAGGTCTACAACTCGGGAGACAGAGTCGTCTACGAGGGCTCCGTCTGGGAGGCCCAGTGGTGGACGCGCGGAGACGAGCCCGCCACCGGCCCCGGCCCCTGGGAGGAAGTTGAAGAGAGTGGCGACGAGAACGACAACAGCGGCAACGATGAAGAGTATCCAGCGTGGGATGCGGACACCGTCTACACCGGCGATGACCGGGTCACCTACGAGGGGTACGTTTGGGAGGCCAACTACTGGACCCAGGGCGACGAACCCGGCGATACCGAGTGGGGACCCTGGGAGGAAGTCGAGCCTATCGACGACGAGCCGGATCCGGACCCGCCGGAACTCGAAGCGTACATCACGACGAGTGCCACCCGAATCGAAACCGGTGACGAAATCGAGGTCGACGGCTCCGATTCGACGGGCGAAATCGAGAGCTACGAGTGGAAACTCGGTGATGACACCGAAGCGACCGGCGACGTCGTTACCCACACCTACGAAGAGACCGGCGAGTACACGGTCGAACTCACCGTTATCGACGAGGACGGTGAAACCGATACTGCAGCCCTCGAAATCACCGTCGCCGACGAAATCGAGGGTCCAGGCGACGACTTCAAAGTCGTCGGCTACTACCCCGGCTGGAAAGCAAACGACGAACAGGACTACTATCCGAGCGACATCCCCTTCGATAAGGTAACCGACGTCCTGTACGCGTTCATCGCACTCGACGAGGACGGCAACGTCTTCCCACCCGAGGACGACGAAACGGAGTTCGACATTCCGCGCCAGACGCACGAAGAGAACCTACAAGAGTTCGCGAATCTGGCAGACGACGTCGACTGTCGGCTTCACCTCTCTGTTGGTGGCTGGACGCTCTCGGACAATTTCCACATCATCGCTGAGGACCCGGACGCCCGCGAGACGTTCGCGGATAACTGCGTCGAGTTGATGCGCGAGTACAACTTCGACGGCGTCGACATCGACTGGGAACACCCGGGCCCCGAGCAAGGCCAATGTCAGTGTGGGAACGCGGACGACTACGAAAACCACGTTCTGTTGCTCGAGGACCTCCGCGAGGCTCTCGATGAGGCGGCCGACGAGGACGGCCAGTACTACTACCTGTCGGTCGCCAACGGCGGCTCCGACTGGAACGCGGGTGGCCTCCGACACGGCCAGATCGGTGATGTCTGTGACTCGGTCTACGTCATGGCGTATGACTTCACCGGCGAGTGGCACGACACGGCGGGGCTGAACGCACCGATCTACGGTGACGATCACCCCCTCGACACGAGCGAATACGGTGACGATCACCACGATCAATACTACGTCGAGTACGCCGTCGACGAGCTGTGGGCGGGCGATCACGGCGAGGAGGGCTTCTGGCCCGGTCAGTGGGAGTACCCACCGGCGGAACCCGCAGCGTACGACGAACTCGTCCTCGGCATGCCGTTCTACGGCCGTGGGTTCAACAACGCGACCGAACCCTACGACGGCATCGGCTTCGGACCGGATGCACTTCCCGAAGGGACCTGGCACCACCTCCTTGCAGACGGCGAGGATCCGACCGGCGCGTTCGACTTCGGTGATCTGGAGGAGAACTACGAGGACGCAGACGGTTGGGAGAAGCAGCGCCACGAGCCCGGTGCGGTGCCGTATCTGGTCAACGAGGACGAAGAGACCTTCATCAGCTACGACGACGAGCAGTCGATCGCTGAAAAGGTCGAGTTCGCGAAAGAACGCGGTATGCAGGGCGTGATGTTCTGGGAACTCGCCCAGGACTGGGACGAATCGCTGCTGGATACGATCTTACAGACGACCTAGTCGCACGACGGTCTCTCGAGGACCGTCTCGGCTTCGATGTCGGATGGAGCCGTCCGAAACCGCGAGTGACTGGATATCCACGGCCGAACCGACGCCCGCCACGGACCTTCGTTGGCGGCGCATTTCGAGAGAGTACAAGCAGCCGGACCGACGTCCGGTATCCGAATGATTCGACACCCAACACATGAAACGAACTCGACGAAACGTCCTCGGTACAGCATCGTCAATGACCGCACTCCTGTTCGGTGCCAGCGCGAGCACCGCTGCACGGGACTACCCCGAGTGGGATCCGGACGAGGTCTACAATTCGGGAGACCGGGTCGTCTACGAGGGCTCCGTCTGGGAGGCCCAGTGGTGGACCCTAGGTGACGAACCCAGCGCGGGTCCTGGTCCCTGGGAACGACTCGAGGAAGACGCCAACGACGACGAAAACGACGATGAGAACGACGGTAACGGCGGCAACGACAGCGAATACCCCTCCTGGAACGCAGACACCGTCTACACCGGCGGTGATCGCGTCGTCTACGACGGCTACCTCTGGGAAGCGAACTGGTGGACGCAGGGCGACGAACCCGGCGAATCCGAGTGGGGCCCCTGGGAAGAGATCGAAGAGTACGACGACGGAGACGAGGATGATGACGATAACGGCGACGACGACGTATTGGCGGGCTTCTCCGTCAGCGACTCGAACCCTGACCCGGGCGAGGAGGTCGAGTTCGACGCCGCCGACTCGGGGGGCGAAATCGAGAGCTACGACTGGGAACTCGGTGACGACACCGAGGCAACCGGCGAGGTCGTCATCCACACCTACGACGAGGACGGCGACTACGAGGTCGAACTGACCGTCACCGATGTCGACGGGGCGACCGACACCGATTCGACGACCGTCACCGTCGCGGACGAGCCAGATAGCGACCTGACCGCCGACACCGCTCTCGAGGAGTTCTACGCGGAGTTCGACAGGGACTTCTATCCGGAAGAAACCGAAGGTGGCGTTCCCGGACTGCTCGAGAACGAGTTACACGAGGATGCAAGCGAGCACGGGGCCGATCTCGACGCGATCGAGAACGACGCTGGAGACGGATCGATGGAGCTCGGCGCGCTCGGCGACCGCGGACTCGAGCTGGTCAAGCATTTCGACGACGTCGGCGTGGCACGAGCAAACACCGCGCGGCTCGTGGCGTGGCTGGCGGGGCTGGCCGAGGAGACCGAACCGATTCCGTTCAACGATGGAAGCGGACGGGGCGGTGGTCTTACGGCCGACGCGGGACCAGTAGCGGCGACGAACGATCCGTCGGTGTTCGTCCAGAACGCGTGGCCGTTGGGCGAGGACTTCGACGACGTCTACCATCAGTCCCAACGCGAAGACTGGAGCAGTGGAGTCAGCGACGACCAGTACACCAACGTCGAGAATCCGATCATCGACGCCGCAGTCAATAAGGTCCATCCGCTCACGGGCGAGTCCCTTGGCAACGGCTTCAGTGCGAACGCGCCGCTCGAGGCGACCGCGGAACTCCACGGGGACGGTTGGCAGTTCGATACGGCGCTGATATTCGAGAACACCACCGACGTACCGCTGTTGATCGACGGCGCGGTCATCTGGTGGGTCGGGCCGTCGAAAGGCGGAACCGGTCTGGATCAGTTCTCCTACGACAACGCACAACGCAAGAACTTCTCGGTGGGTCACCCACAGCGCGACGTCATCGAGGTGGCGCTGCCGGACGAGTCCAAACCGGGTTCATTCGAGGGAACCGACGCGCCGCTGTCGGCGTACGGCGTCCGGATGGCACAGCACAACAACCCGTACATGTACCGGACGCTCTATCCCAACCAGAAGTTCTCGATGACCTACGGAAACGTCACCGGCCCCGATCAGTACGACTGGCCGCGTGAGGACCTGCTCGAGGTGATGCTCGACACCTGTCACGTCGAGTTCCGCGATGACATGGACGACATCGAGCAAAACACGGAACTGGTCGAAACGCTCGATATGAAAAACCGCTTCGGGAACTAATCCGAAGTCGCCTCGATTCTTTGGCTCGAGCACCTATCGAACGCGGAGTAAAACTGCTCGCCGCCGGACCAGTACACGGAGTGCTTTTCGTCGGCACACGACCGATCTACGGATAGTATTCGGACGAAACGGTGAGAATGTATATTATATCCAAATAACACTAGTAGGAAATATTATTATTGTGGGGAGATAACGTACTGAACGTCCCCGGGGTCAGACGGTCGGACTCCGAACACAGCCGAGTCCGGGGACGGCAGTCCGTCGGGGAGTCCATCGACTGCACATTCACTACCAAACCATGAAACGAACACGACGAGACGTACTGCGCAACGCATCGAAACTATCCGCTGTCCTGGCGAGCGTCGGCGTCGGCGCTACCGCCAGCGTCACGGCTCGAGAGTATCCCGAATGGGATTCAGAGACAGTGTATACGGGGGGTGATCGGGTCGTCTACGACGGCTCGGTCTGGGAAGCGAACTGGTGGACTCAGGGGGACGAACCCGACACCGGGCCGGGCCCCTGGGAAGAACTCGAAGAGGACGATAACGACAACGAGAACGACAACGACGCTGATAACGGGGAGTATCCGCCGTGGGATGCAGACACCGTCTACACCGGCGACGATCGAGTCGAACACGATGGCTACGTCTGGGAGGCCCAGTGGTGGACTCAGGGCGACGAACCCGGCGAATCCGAGTGGGGTCCATGGGAAGAGATCGACGTGTACGACCCCGGACCGAGTGCTTCGTTCACCGTCAGCGATCCGAGTCCGGAACCCGGAACGGAGATCACGCTCGATGCATCCGGTTCCGAGGGGGAAATCGACTCGTACGCGTGGAACCTCGGTGATGGTACCGAAACGACCGGTGAAGTCGTTACCCACGGCTACGACGAGGAGGGCGACTATCGGATCGAACTCACCGTCGAAGACGACGACGGCGAGACCGACAGCACCGGAACGACCGTCTACGTGGGAGATGTCGAGCCACCGACGCCGGACGGCGTCTACACGCCGTACCAGGGGACCTGGTACGACATCGTCGACGGCACCCTCGAGAGAGACGCCGATCGAATTATCATGTCGTTCATCGGTGACGCCACCAGAGACGGCGAGATCACGCCCGGTTGGTTGGCGAACTGTAACGTCGGGTCCTGCGAACAGGAGCCACTCGACGACTACGCCGATGAGATCCAGACGCTCCAGGACGACGGTATCGAGGTCGGCCTCTCGATCGGCGGTTGGGAGAGTCCCGTCGTCGCTCGCGATGCGGACGATCCGGAGGAGTTGAAGGACGCCTACGCTGATCTCCTCGATGCGTTCGACGCCACGCACCTCGACATCGACGACGAGAACGCCACCGATTCGGATCGACCGGACGATCTCCACGAGATCCGAAACGAGGCCCTCGCGTTGCTCAAAGACGAACGGCCCGAGATCACCGTTGGCTTTACAGTGGCAGCTACTCCGGATGGAATCGTCGATTGGGGTCACTCTCCTGGGAAGGTCTTCATCGAGGACGCCGTCGAGAAGGGCCTCGAACTCGACTACGTCCAGCCCATGACGATGCACTACGACAGCGAGCCCGAGAACTTCGAGACGATCACCTCGGCGCTCGAGGGAACGGTGGAGTTCCTCGAAGAGGTGTATCCCGAACGGTCCGAAGACGAGCTGTGGGGGATGGTCGGCGTGACGCCGTATCTCGGTGAAATCACAACCGATATCGCGAGCGATCTCGTCGATTTCGCCAACGAAAGGGGCATGTACAGCATCGCGCCGTGGGTGCTTGGCGAAGACGACGGCGGCGAGTTCTCGGCCGTCTTCTCCGAGTTCGAGAGTAGCGACAGCTGACCTCTCGAGGCCGCTTCGCCCGGAGAACGGTGATCAATCACGTCGTTTCATTTTTCGGTTCGAGTTTCGAACGACGACCACTCGATACGATCATCCGCCCGCTCGAACAACCAGACCGATCAGCCGCGATCGATCGGATGTTCCAGTCGGATCCGACTCCGAAGTGAGTAATACGTTCGCAGAACCCATAATTATTTAATATTATAATTCATAAGTTCATGTGTAGTCGAATCGAGAACGGTGCCGAATTCGAGCGAGTGTCGGTTCGATTCGACCACACACGAAACGCGGAACAACGATCGTAAATCGAGCGAATATCCATGAAACGAACACGTCGAAACGTACTGCGCGATGCATCGAAGCTGTCTGCACTACTGGCCGGTCTTGGCGCGGCTGGGGCCGCCAAAGCTGATTCCGACGAGTATCCCGAATGGGATTCAGAGACAGTGTATACGGGGGATGACCGGGTCGTCTACGACGGCTCGGTCTGGGAAGCCAGCTGGTGGACTCAGGGGGACGAACCCGGCGAAAGTGAGTGGGGTCCCTGGGAGGAAGTCGACGACAGCGGCGATCCGGACCCCGAACCACCCGACGGTCCGACGGCGACTGTTTCCACGGATCCGTTGTCGCCGGAACCCGGCGACGAGGTCGAGTTCGACGCGGCTGACTCGGACGGCGAGATCGAGGATTACGGGTGGGAGTTCGGAGATGGCGAGACGGCGACCGGCGAGAACGTCACTCACGCGTACGGAGAGGAGGGAGAGTACACGGTCGAACTCACCGTCATCGACGACGGTGGTCAGACTGACAGCGAGACGGTTACGGTTTCGGTCGAACCCGAAGATGAATCTCCGCCCGTCGATCCGGGGGAGATTCCGGATCAGGTGTTCGCGCCCTATCACCATCTGACGACTGATCCCGAGACGACACCGGTCGAGTGGTCCGGCCCTGCCGGGACGGACTACTTCCATCTGGCGTTCATTCTCGGAACCGGCGACGGAACGCCGGCCTGGGACGGTGACGTCGATCACGTCGTCGGTGAAAGCCAGTTCGACGACGAAATCCGCGAGCTTCAAGACCAGGGCGGACAGGCGATCATCTCCTTTGGAGGTGCAGTCGGCAACTATCTCGCGTCGGATTACGACGACCCGACCGAACTTGCCGATACGCTCGAGTTCATCGTCGACGAGTACGACTGTCCGTATCTCGACATCGACGACGAAGCCCCAGATATGGACGTCGTCGACCTGCGAAACGAGGCGATCGCGATCTTACAGGACCGACGTCCAGATGTCCACGTCGGCTACACCGTTCGGACGCGCGTCGACGGCGTCGCAGACACCGAAATCATCACGAACGCGATCGATAACGGCGTCGACGTCGGCTACGTCAATCTGATGACGATGAACTGGGGCTGGGTGCGAACCAGTGCGGAAAACTGCATCGAGTGTGCCGAAGGCACGCACGACCAGCTCCAGGAGTGGCTACCGGAGAAATCCGACGAGGAGTTGTACACGATGATCGGTATCACGCCGATGATCGGCGTCCAGAACTCCGGCGGTCCGTTCTACCCCGAGGACGCTGCCGAGGTCAGGTCCTACGCCGAGGACCACGATCTTGGACTCCTCTCGTTCTGGTCGATCGAACGTGACAACCCTGGTGACGGACTCGACGCCGAACACAGCGGTATCGAGCAGGACCCTTTCGATTTCTCGGAGAACGTCAGTCCGTTTACCGCCGAGTAACACCACTCACCTTCGATTTTATGATTACTCGAGAGATTATGTGTAATTTCGGGAAAGATACCGCCGTTCTCTAACCGGTGAAGCTAGTTCACCAACCTTTGCCACACGAACGTATTCGATTGGCGTCCCGAAAAAGCCGATTCGGAGCGAACGGGGTGAAGTACAAGTCCGTCCGTCTACTGATCCATCCACAGCGTCTCGATGCGTTCCTCGACGAAATCGAAGACGAGACGACACACGTCGCGATGGTCGTCCGGCCACCGAGCGTTCTCCGCGTCGGGACGACTGGCGTCCGGCGGCGGATGGAAGTGGTCTCGTGAGTTGTGATCGTTCGGATGTCGATCCCATCGACATTGCCACACACTGTCTCGACGCTCCTCTCGATAGTGAATATTGAGATCGTCGTTGCGGTACCAGCGGATCTCAAAGCGGACGGACGCGTCACGCGGATAGTACTCGCTGGAGAGCTCGACACGGAGTGACAGCTTTCTTTCCTCGGCGATCTCTACCGACTCGAACATCCGACACCCGACGAACCGGGAACGCATCCGCTCCAACACCGACCGATCGATTGGCGCGGGACTCGCGCCGTCGTTCACCGGTACCATCGTTAGTGCGACGGAGCTGTAGAGCCGGTAGCCTTCTGCCGGGCGCGCTCGTGCAGGCGGCGCTCTTCGATGGCAGTAGCCCAATCGCCGAGATCCACGTACACGTCGTCAACCTGTGTCGCGTCGAATTCGAGGACGTCGACGTCGGCGGGCGAATCAGCACCGTACTCATCACGGTACCGTTCGATCCTCTCGGTGAACTCCGATACGCGGGCCTGCAATTCCTCGACGGCGTGCTCCCGCGCAAGCTCGTTTACCCGCCGCCACTCGAAGTAATCGTCGTTACGCTCGTATCTAGCCGGCCGACCCTCGTGGTGGATGACGATGCCGAGGTCGGCATAAAAGGACAGGTGTGTCCGAGCCGACTCTTCCGAGCAGTCCGCCCGTTCGGCGATTTCTGCGGCCGTCATCGGCTCTCGAGCGTGCAACACCGCACCGTAGACGCGTTGCTTCGTGTCCTCGTTTTCGAATGGGCTATCGAACGGGGGCGGGCCGTCGCGGCGGGCTTCGTCTGCCATACGTCTATCTACGAGCTTGGAACACATATTTCTTCCTCCAACCAAGATATATTGTTCAGCTTCTCGGCCATTCCGTCTTTTGATCTTCCTTTCAAGACAGAATCTGGGTATGACTTCCGTGCTGACACCGATTGCTAAGATCGGTAATGACATCCTCGTCGGCGTAAACGCCGCGGTTTCCACGCGCTTGGCGTCGGACGGGCCGACACCAACGGTGGCAATATCCCCTTTCCAGGTACTCCGGTTTGCACGCGAGTCGTCAGTCCCTCGCGGGAGTGGTGTGCTTGGAGTTGTTATACTGCGTGGACCACCGGTTGAAAAACAGTGAACTACCCTACCCTAATCGCTCACGGCTGACGCCGTTCGCTCCTTGAGGAAGGGGACTTAGCGCCTCAATTCAGCTAAAAATAGCGTTGACATTTTCGCACATCTTCTAAGACATCGCTCACTTGCATATTAAATATTTCCTGTATGTACAGATTTATTACGATAGGATATAAGACATTCGGTAGCGCTTCACAAGAAGTGCGACGGTACGGGGCGGGTATCCACGCATCCGGTTATGCTTTCTCGTACCAAACCTCACCACCATGAAAGAAACCAGACGCAACGTTCTGTGGAAGGCATCGGCGCTGTCCGCGATCGGACTCGGTGCGACCGTCACCGGCGCGACAACAGACGACTGTAGCGACTACCCCGACTGGGACGCGGACGACACCTACACCGACGGTGACCGGGTTGTCTTCGAGGGGAACCTCTACGAGGCGGAGTGGTGGGTTCAGGGGACTGAACCCGACGATGACGAGGGTGTTTGGACGGCGGTCGGCCCCTGCGAGGGCAACGGGGCAGGTCCGCAGGCATCGTTCGAAGTCAGTCCTGCGGTTCCGGAGCCCGGCGACGAGGTTGAGTTCGATGCGGATGATTCGGCGGGTGATATCGAGGACTACGAGTGGGAGTTCGGAGATGGCGGGACGGCAACCGGCGAGAACGTCACTCACGCGTTCGACGACGACGGAGAGTACGAAGTCGAACTCACTGTCACCGACGACGACGATGAAACTGATAGTGCTACCGACGAACTTTCGGTCGTCGATCGGGACGCCGGTGCCGCGGACAAGCGCGTCGTCTCGTACTACATGCAGTGGGCCCAGTACGAACGCGATTACTATCCCGAAGACATCCCCTACGACGACATCACTCACCTCCAGTACGCGTTCATGCGTCCAGAGGAGGACGGCTCGATCGAGATCGTCGGTGACGACCACGAGGCGCGCCTGCTGTTTCCCGACGAAGCGGGCTACGGTCACGAGGACTCGTTCGAGGGAATCGTCGACGAGCACGAAGACGTCGTCTTCCTGATCTCCATCGGTGGGTGGGGTGATTCGGAGTACTTCTCCGACGCCGCACACACCCAAGAGAACCGCGAACGGTTCGCCTCCGACGCGGTCGAGATCCTCCGGGAGACCGGTTTCGACGGTATCGACGTCGACTGGGAGTATCCGGGCTTCGAGGGCGAGGAGGGCAACGTCGTCCGACCCGACGAAGACCACGAGAATTACGCTCTCTTGCTCGAGGAGTGTCGCAAACAACTCGACGAAGCCGAGGACGAAGACGACAAACGCTACTGGCTCACCGCGGCCCACTCGGCTAACACCGAGCACAACGAGGACTTCGATCACGAGGCGCTCCGGGATCACCTCGATTTCGTTTCGCTCATGACGTTCGACTACCACGGCGGCTTCTCCGAGTACACGGCTCACCATTCGCCGTTGCATCGGAACGAAGACGATCCACACGACTACGCCGACGACTGGTACACCTCGTACGCGATGGAGTGGTGGGTCGATCAGGGATGGGATTCCGAGAATCTCAACATGGCCGTTCCGTTCTACGGCCGGAGTTTCGCCGGGATCGACCCGCCCGAGGACGACTTCGGAACGGGCGAGGACGACGGCCTCTTCCAGGAGTTCGAGGACACCGGCGACGGCTCGTTCCCCGATCCCGATCCGGACGGTGGCTCGAGCGTCAGCGGAATCTATGAGTACTGGGATCTCGCCGGCGAGATCCGCGGGGACGGCGAAAGTCAGGTCGACCTGAGCGAAGAGGGCTGGGAGACCGCGATCGACGAGGAGGCGGTGACCGCCTGGAGCTACAACCCCGACGAGACCGTTCCCTCCTCGCCCGGCGAAGGCTGGGGCGAGAACGAGGGACTGATGATCTCCCACGAGACGACCGAGACCGTCGAGCAGAAGATGGAGTGGATCACGGACAACGACTACGGCGGCACGATGCTGTGGGCGCTGTCGCACGACACGCCCGACCACGAACTGCTGAGCGCGATCTCCGAGACGTTGCTGGACTGATCAACAGAGTGAACGACTAAACGAGCGATACACGAGACTGCGAAATACGAGACACCCATGAAACAGACACGCCGAACGCTGCTTCGAAACGCATCGAAACTATCAATCGTACTGGGAGGCCTCGGCGTCGCTGGCGCGACCGTCACCGCCGAAGAGTATCCCGAGTGGAATCCCGACGAGACGTACACCGAAGGCGACCGCGTCGTCCACGAGGGATCCGTCTGGGAAGCCCAGTGGTGGACTCAGGGCGACGAACCCGGGGAAAGCGACTGGGGCCCCTGGGAGGAAGTCGAAACGCACGATCCGGGGCCGAGCGCCTCGTTCTCCGTCAGCGACTCGAGTCCCGACCCCGGCGACGACGTCGAGTTCGACGCGAGCGAGTCGGCGGGCAATCTCGAGAGTTACGGATGGGAGTTCGACGACGGCGAGACGGCGACCGGCGAGGCCGTCACCCACTCGTTCGACGACGACGGAGAGCACGAGGTCGAACTCACCGTCGAAGACGTCGACGGCGAAAGCGATAGCACGGGGTCGACCGTCTACGTCGGCGACGTCGAGCCGCCGGACGCCGACGGCGTTTACTCGCCGTACCAGGGCACCTGGTACGACATCGTCGACGGTACCCTCGAGCGGGACACCGACCGAGTCATCATGTCGTTCATCGGCGACGGAACACGGGACGACGAAATTTCGCCAGCCTGGCTCGCGGACTGTCAGAACCACGAGTGTGGCGAGGAGTCACTCGACACCTACGCCGGCGAGATTCAGACGCTCCAGGACGAGGGAATCGAGGTCGGACTGACGATCGGCGGCTGGGAGAGTCCCGTCCTCGCTCGCGACGCGGACGATCCGGAGGAGCTGAAGGACGCGTATATCGATCTGCTCGACACGTTCGACGCCACCCACCTCGATATTGACGACGAAAACGCGGAGGATCCAGATCGACCGGACGGCCTCCACGAAATCCGCAACGAGGCGCTCGCGTTGCTCAAAGACGAACGGCCCGAGGTCACCGTCGGGTTCACCGTCTCGGCCAGTCCGGACGGGCTCGCCGACTCCGGACACTCTCCCGGGAAGGTGTTCATCGAGGACGCCGTCGAGAAAGGCCTCGAGTTGGACTACGTGCAAGCGATGGCGATGCATTTCGAAGACGAACCCGAGAACTTCGAGACGATCACCTCGGCGCTCGAGAGCGCGGTCGACTTCCTCGAAGAGGTGTATCCCGAACGGTCCGAAGACGAGCTGTGGGGGATGGTCGGCGTGACGCCGTACGTCGGTGAGATTACGACGAACGACGCCAGTGACCTCGTCGACTTCGCCGCCGAGAAAGGAATGTACAGCATCGCGCCGTGGGTGCTTGGCGAAGACGACGGCGGCGAGTTCTCGGCCGTCTTCTCCGAGTTCGAAAGCGGCGACTAGCCCGGGTTTCGAACCGTCGATTTTTGAAGCTCGGAGAGCGACGATGGTACTTGATACCGAGACTTGTATTACCCGAGGCCGAAACACCGTTAATACCGTTTTTAGCCACCCTTAGAAAATACTTCGATTATCAAAGTAATTGCATTCGATCGAGTATCGGTCTCGGAAAAGCGATCGCTGTTATTCACTCGAGCGTCGCGAGGCGACGGCGACGACGAACCAGGCGGCGTGGGGGAGCCACTGTTCGGCCCACCGCCAGCGATGAGCGTGATCGTCTCCGACTCCGTCGGGGAGGAAGGCGATATCGGATTCGTCGGTCACGCCGGCGGTGATTCCGTTGGAGATTCCACCGGGGACGTTCCGAAACCGCTCGTGGTAGTGCGGCGGATTCCGTCCGGTTCCCTCCACCATCGACGTATCGAAGGGGTTCAACCCGAGTATCCAGTCCAGCTGGGCCCCGGCGAAATGGTGGAGTTCGTCGCTACTGGATTCGAACTCGTCGCCTAACGCGCGAACCGATCTCGAGGCGGCCGCCGCGAGCGAGGCGATGCGGGCGTTTTCGCCTTGCCACCAGTAGCCGGTCTCGTTCTCGTGGGGGAAGAAAAACGCTCCCCGCGGCTGGGGCTCGTCGGCCGCTTTCACGTATGCGCGGGCGTAGCCGAACGGATTGGATACGCCGGTCGTGATCTCGAGTTCGAACGCCCAGTAGGCCGCCAGTGCGTCCGCGATATCGTCTCGCAGGATCCCGTCGTCGGGTGACGAATCGGACTCGCCGAGCACCTCGAGGAATCGACAGAGCGAAAGCGCCGGCAGTCCCTCCTCGGCGGCGTGAAAGAACGGTCGCTCGTCGTCGTCGGCACGCCACCAGCCCGCGTATCGGCTGTCACCGGTCTGGCGCGAGAGCAACGATCGTGCCCGGTCGCTCGCGGCATCGTAAAACCGTCGCTCGCCGGTCGCGCCGTAGAGTTCCGTCGCCGCCAACAGCGCACAGTAGTCGTCGATGACGTTCTCGGTTCCGTCGTCGAGATAGGCCTCGTTGCGTTTCTCGAGGTGATCGAACGCGTCGATCGCTCTCGAGCGGTACGTCTCGAGATCGAACGCCGCTGCCTCCGCTGCCTCCGACGATTCGTCGAGTCGACTCGCCCGTGCGAGGGCCGCGACCGAGACGCCGCCACCCTGTCGGTAGCCGGCCCGATAGTCCGCGGTTTTCGTTCCGTCCTCGCCCTCGTAGGCGCAGATCTCCCGCCGATCGGTTTCTTTCGACCACTGATCGAAGACGGTGTGGTAGAAGTACCCCTCGTCGTCGCACATTCGGACGAGAAAGTCCGCGCCGTGGAGACTCTCCTCGAGCAGTCGCTCCTCGAACAGTGCGCCGAGCGAGCGCTCGCCGGCGTACAGCTGGTCGACGGCGTCGAGCAGTCCCCAGACGACGATCGGCGTCTGCTGGGGATTGACGTAGTTCGCGTAGCTGAGGTGACTGAGATATTTGCTCGTATCACCCGATGCGTCGTACCAGCCGCCGTGGACGTCGACGGTGTCGCTTCGGTCGCCAACGAACGGAACCGTCCGGTCGGCCCGGTCGTACCGTCCGGACGCGCGTTGGGTCTTGAAATAGTAGATGACGTCGGAGAGAACGCGCTCTTCGAGGACGTTCTCGCGGATTTCGAACGCGTGCGACCGCGAACGGGTTCGGCTTTGGGTTTCGTCCGATCCGATTTCACCGTTTTCGCCGGTCTCTACGGCCACGGCGTACGAGCCCGGCTTCGAGAGCGCCGTGAACTCGAGCGACCAGAACACCCAGTCCTGCCAGTTATCGACGGTGTCGTGGCGGATTACCTCGGGTTCGGCCACGACGGCGTTCGATTCCACATCCACGATGCTGACGGGTCCGGGTACTTCGTCGGGCGTGGCCCGGAGAATCGCGCGTTTTCGGTCGTCCGGATCGTATCCGGCCTGATTGACGAGAACGTTCATATGCGTGAGTCGGACGGGATAGTCGTCGATCGTTACTCCGCGGGTAGCTCGTCGAGATACGCGTTCCAGACTGCTTCCGGATCCTCACAGGCGATGTCCGAGATCGACCGGCAAGCGTCGTACCCCCACATGAACACGCTGTCGACGCCGCCGTCGATCGCCGCCCGCGTCGCCTTCCGGACGTCCTCGACCGTCTCCGGATCGTCGTCGAGCCGGAAGCCCTGAATCCAGATCTGGCTCCCGATGTCGTGCTCTTCGGCCAGCGAGACGACGGTATCGGTGAAATAGGAGATGAACGCCGGGCTCTCCTCGTCGAAGACGTCCCAGTACGGATCGGTGACGAGCACGTCCAGGTGGTCGTTCGCGGCGAGTCGCTCCCAGTCGCTGAGACCGTGGTCTGAGTCCTCGCTCGGGAGCAGACAGACCGCGTTCTCGAGGCCCTTTTCGGCGGTGAGTTCCATCATCTCGTCGAGAAACGAGAGCAACGACGCTTCGCGGAACTCGTCGATTCGGTCGGTTCGGGTCGCCGGCATCTGCTCGTCGTACTCCTGTTCGTACAGCTCCTGACAGCTCTCACAGCGACAGGTCCAGGCCCCCTCGGGAACCTCGTGGTCGAACCAGTCGGGGATGTACCAGTGAGGCTCGTCCCAGAAGAGGACGTCGGCACCGACGTCCGCCGCGTCTGCGACCCAGCCACGCATGTATTCGTTGAAACCGGGATCGTTGAAACAGGCCGTCGGAACCCGATCACCGGTCGAAAGTACCTGACAGCTCTCGGGATTCTTTCCGATAAACTCAGACAGCGCCTCGCCCCCGAACACCCGTCCGATCGACCACGGATTCATGTAGACCCGAAAACCACGGTCGTGACTCGCCGCGACGATGTCCGACATCGACTCCGCGTAGTACTGTCGGTCACGCTCACTGAAGGTGTGGAGCACGGCGTTCAGTCCGTTCTCGCGAAATCGGTCGAGGTCCCGCTCTGCGTGATCGACATCTCGCACGCTAAAATAACTCGTTCCTTTTTCGAGCATCGAGTACACGATTCGATGCAAGATATTTCACTCTTTGGATCAGTAACGCCGTCACTCGAAGAGCGTCAGAAATCGGACCCCGTCTCGACGCTACGTCGAGGGGTCCGGCGTCCGGGGCGTCGGCTCGTCGTCCGTCACCGGTGGGCTCGACCAGTAGTCGTGGTCGTCGTCCGACCGGAAACACCGAACGCGGTGGCCCGAGCCGAGATCGTATGATTCGGGCGATTGTCCCATACAGGCGTCTCTGGCCTCCGGACAGCGCGTGTGGAAGCGACAACCCGATGGCGGGTTCTTCGGATCGGGAATGTCGATGTTTCGAACCGGCGGTTCCTCGGCTTCACCGACCGTCCTCAGATCGGGCGTCGCCCACCGAAGCACCTTCGTGTAGGGGTGCTGTGGATCGTTGATGATCTGCTCGGGCGGTCCGACCTCGATGAGTTCACCGAGATACATCACGCCGATCCGTCCACCCGCGTGGGAGGCGAGATAGCGCGCGTTAGCGAGGTCGTGTGAGACGAAGACGAACGACGTGTTGAACTGGCCCTGTAGCTCCAACATCAGGTCCATCATGTCGACGCGCAAGGAGACGTCGAGCGCGCTGATGGCTTCGTCGGCCAGGATGAGATCCGGATCCATCAACAGCGCACGGATCAGGGCGATCCGCTGTTGTTCTCCACCGGACAGCTGGTGTGGATATCGACCGGCGTAGTCCGCTGCCGGCGTCATTCCGACCGCTTCGAGCATCTTGACGATCTCCCGGCGCCGGTCGCCCGAACTCATGTCCGGCTGCCACCGTTTCAGCGGTGCCTCGAGCGTCCCCAGTACCTTTCGGTTGGGATTCAACGAGCTTCCGGGGTCCTGATGGATGATCTGGAGCGAGCGCCGGATCTCGTTGTAGGGAATGTCGACGTCACCCGAGCCGTCCTTTGCGTCCCAGATGTCCTGCCCGCGGTAGTTGACGCTGCCCCCGGTTGGCCGCTGGAGACCAATCGCCGTCTTGCCGAGCGTCGTTTTTCCACAGCCGGACTCACCGACCAGCGCAACGACGTCCTGTTCCCCGATATCGAGCGAGACGCCGTCGACCGCACGAACGACGTCGGTATCGCTGAAGTCGAACAGTCCGCTCTCCGCTTCGAAGTGGACTTCGGCGTTCTCGAGCGACACGAGCGGCTCGTCGCTCATCGGTCTCCCTCCGGTGAGGTCTGGTCCTGGTGATTCATCTCAGTTCGGGTGCGTGTCCGGTCGCTGGTTTCCGGTCGTTGCTGTCGGTTCTGCGTCTCGCTTCCGACCTGTTTGCGGTGGTTGAGCGAGATCGCGTCGACGGCATCCTTCCAGTGATGACAGTCGACGGTGTGAGCGGCGGTTATCGGCTCGCTCGCGGGCGCTTTGGCGACGCATCGGTCGGTCGCGAGCGAACACCGGGGATGGTACGAACAGCCGGTCGGAACGTCCACCGGATCGGGCGCGGAGCCGGGGATCGGCCGCATCTCCTCGAGCGGCGCGTCGAGGTTCGGCGTCGAGTTCAGGAGTGCACGGGTGTACGGATGGCCCGCGTCGTGAAGGAGCTCCTGGGTCGGTCCCTGTTCGATCAGCTCGAACGCGTACATCACGGCCAACCGGTCGGCCAGCTCAGCGACCAGCGGCAGGTCGTGCGTGATGAACACCATCGTCAGGTCGTACTTCGACTTGAGCTCTTCGAGCAATGAGATGATCGATCGCTGCATCAACAGATCCAGCGCCGCCGTCGGCTCGTCCATCACGAGCACGTTGGGCTGAAGGACGACCGAGAGGGCGATCAGCGTCCGCTGTTGCATCCCCCCCGACAGCTCGTGGGGATACGAATCGAGGACGCGCTCGGAATCGAGATACAGATCGGAGAGTAACTCGTGCGCTCGGCTCATTCCATCTCGCAGGGAATAATCGTGGGCCTCGAGGGTCTCCTCGAAGTGGTCGCGGATCTTCATCGTCGGATTGAACGAACTCATCGCGCCCTGGAAGACCATCGCGATCTCCTCCCAGCGAAGCCGCCTGAGTTCGGCGGGCGTAAGGTCCAGTACGTCGACGGGATCGCCGTCCTCCGGATAGTAGGTCACCTCGCCGGTGAGTACACCGGGTTCGACGACGGCGTCGAGCGTCGACGAGGCGAGCATCGACTTTCCGCTGCCGCTCTCACCGACGACGCCGAGGATCTCTCCACGTTCGATCTCGAGCGAGACGTCGTCGAGCACTCGCGAGACGCCGCGATCCATCTCGAAGACGACCTCGGCGTTTCGGATCTCCAGAATCGGATCCGAGACACTGTGCGACTGTTCGTCCGTCACTGTCGTTTCGTGTGTACTCATAGTGCACCACCTCCGGTCGTGATCTCCTCGTCGTCGTCCGTCTTCTTCGAATTGCTTCCGCGGGCACGGACGCGTGGGTTGAACAGTCTATCAGTTCCCTGTGAGAACAGGATCAACCCGAACGACAGCCCCACGACGAAGATCATAGGAACGAACAGGAGGTGAGAGACCTCCGGGATGACGAGGGCGTTGTTCTCGTAGCCGATGTTCATCATCACACCCCAGTTTTCGATAGTCTGGACGGAGATCACGCCGAGGAAGTACAGCGCGACGCTGTCGTAGATGACGCGACGGGCCATGCTGGTGAAGTTGATCAGGATGTACGGCATCAGGTTCGGCAGAACATCCTTCCTGATGATCGTCGGCGTTCCGACACCCATCGTCCGCGATGCCTCGACGTAGGAGTGTTCGCGGATCGTCAACACTTGTGAGTGAATCGTTCGTGCGAGCCCCGCCCAGGCGTTGACCACGATGATGATCCCGATGAGATAGGGACTGCTGGGATCGATGAGGACGATGAGGACGATCACCAGTGGAAGACCGGGAATCGTCATCAGAACGTCCGATATCGTCATCAGCGACCGTTCGGTGAGGCCGCCTTTGTATCCGGCGAGCGTCCCGACGACCGTTGCCAGGGCGGTAGCGAATACCGCACCGGCGAGGATCATCTGGAGCATTCGCGGGGTCGCGTGGATCATCGCCGCGAGGAGATCACGCCCGATCATGTCCGTTCCGAGGGGGTAGCTCCAGTCCTGGAACGGCGCGAGTCGGATCGGCCCGTCCCCGCGAGCGGGTTCGATGATCGTGATCCGATCGAGAACCAGGAACTCCGATGTGGAGACCCAGGCGATCGTGCCGATCACTAGGTACAGCGAGATGATGGTCAGGCCGACCTTCGTCCGCCAGTCTTCCCAGGCGACCACGAACGGCTCGTATATCGATTGGGTGAACACCTCGGACAGCCGCTGGCTCGTCGTGACCTCGGTGAACTCCGACTCTGCGAACATCTGTCCGCCGTCCGCACGATACTCATCGGTGGCGTCGGATTCGCTCGTTTCGGTGCCGTACAGCGCCGATCCATCGAATCGGGATCCGTCGTCGCCGGAACCGGTTCTGTCGTCGGCCGACTCGTCAGTACGATTCACTGTCATCACCCGATTTGATCCGTGGATCGAGCCAGCCGTACGTCGCATCCGCGATCCACAGCGAAATAACGACGGCGATCGTTACGATCAGGAACGTTCCCATCATGAGGTAGATGTCGTTGTGTTCGATCGATCGGAACATCAACCAGCCCATGCCCCGATACTGGAAGATCTCCTCGAGGATGATCGCCCCGCCGAACATGAACCCGATCGAGATCAGCAGGGTCGTCCACATCGGGAGAATCGCGTTCCGCCCGACGTACCGGAGAGCGATTCGCCGGTCCGGAATCCCCCGGAGTCTCGCGACGCGGATGTACTCCTCACCGAGCGTCTGGATACTGTTTCCGCGCATGGTCAACGCGATGATACCGAATCCCGTAACGACGAACGAAAGCGTCGGCAACGTCGCGTGATACAGGACATCGAAGACGAAATGCAGCGAAAGTCCCGGATCAGTCGCATCGGAGTGTGTACCCCGCGCTGGGAACACGCTCAAGCGATAGCCAAGAACCGCGATTAGTAGGACTGCCGCGACGTAGTACGGGATCGAGTTGAAGAAGATCGAAACACCGGTTAACGCGGTATCGAACCTCGAACCCTCCTTGTACGCCATGAGTGCGCCGAGTGCGAGCCCCAGTGAGAACATCAACGCCATACTGAGCGACATGATGAGGATCGTCCACGGCAACACGGCTGCGATCTCGGGCGCTACCTCGGCCTGTCTAAACGTCGAGTAACCCAGATCACCCTGTGCGACGCTCGTGAGATACTCCCAGTAGGCGACGTGAATCGGATCGTCGTAGCTGGCCGGGATGCGCGCCTCGATCATGCGCTCGAGTGCCGACTGAGACATGCTCGGATTGTGGCGCTGGGCCTGCTCGCGGATCCGCGAGCCCGGATCGCCGGGTAGCCCTCTAATAAGTGCGAACGATATCGTGATCACTGCCCAGATGGTGAACAGTGCCTGTCCAGTCCGTTTGAGCCACCAGTTCATGGAATATTCAACCAACTCGTGAGATAATACTCGGAAAGCAACATATATACGTGTACCTGTTCGCTACTCGGTCGCCCACAGCTGGCCCTGCTTGGGGAGCCAGTGGAGTGGCCACTGGTTGTGAACGTCCTCCGCGTCGGTGGAGAAGTTCCAGCCATCGTAGCTGAGGAACGACTGCTCGAACCCCTCGGTGAGCGGAACGGCCGGGAGGATCTCGTTGTAGAGTTCCGCCAGTTCCTGAACGATCTCCTCCATCTCCTCTTGATCCTGCGTTCCAGCGAAGTCGTTGAGTCGTTCGTGGGTATCGATACCGTCGAGTTCCTGTGGCAGGTTGTTCCACGGTCGGTTCTCCTCGTCGGCGAACTCCGTATTTCGGTAGACGTGTTCGAACGAGAAGTACGGCCAGAACCCGTTCATGCCGCCCGGAATCCATCCTTCGATGACAATCTCGAAGTCACCTTCGGGCAGCCGTTCGCCCGTGATCTCCGGACGCGGCGTGACCGCCATCGACACGTCGATACCGAAGTCGTTGAGGTTGTCGATCGCGGAGTCGGCTGCGGTGATCCAGTCGGTCCAGCCACCGGGTGCGAGAATGTCCGCCTCGAGGGCGTCACCGTCGCGCTCCCAGACACCGTCGTCGTTGCGTTCGTATCCGGCGTCCTGGAGCAGCGATTCCGCCGCGTCCTCGCCGCCAGTGTAGGTGTCGAGCGGGTCCTTGTCGATCCACTCATCGACGAGCGACGTCGAGATTCCCGACGGGGTTTCGACGTGTGCCTGAGTCGTGTCTCCGACGGCCTCGACGGCTCGTTCTCGGTCGACGATGTGGGCGACCGCCTGCCGAACTTCTCGCTGTCCCCAGTGGGGGTCGTCGTGATTGAAGACGAGTCCCGGGCCGAATCCCATCGCGGTCGGAATCATCTGCCAATCGTCTCCCAGTGCATCGACCGTCTCCGGAGGAACGAAGACGCTGTGCATCGCATCGAGTTCACCGGACATCATGCTCTGGTGGTACTCGTTGTTCCCGCCTCGGAATCCCATCTCGTAGCCGGCGAAGTTGATGTTCTCGTCGGCGTCCGGGTGGGGAACGATCTCCTGACCGTCGATTTCCACATCGGAGTGTCGCACGCGGAATGAGATATTCTGGGTCGCACGTTCGTCCTGGACGACCGTGCCGCCTGCGATGACTTCGTCCACGTCGTCGTCGCCACCCAGACCCATCGGTGTAAACGACTGGATGTTCCCGATGTCGGGGTCGTCCATATCGACGAACTCACCCCACATCTGTCGTGGCGTATCGATGTGGTGGTGCAAGAGTGACTGTTCAACGATGAATGGGTTTGTTCCCCCCGGATACGAGATCTCGAGCGTCGTGTCGTCGACGGCTTCGTAGTCGTCGATAAACTCGAAGAGCTCTTCGCCCATCTCCTCTCCGATCCGTAGCCGGTCCTCTAGGTCGTCCGCCGTGATCGGTTCTCCGTCGCTCCAGACGAGGTCATCACGGAGCTCGACGGTGAACGTCTCCGGTTCCGCGTTCCAGTCGACGGCCGCGTGGGGCGTCCACTCCTGGGTGACGTAGTTCCACTTCGCCAGCTCCGGGAACATGGAGTTGTTGATGTGGGTCGTGCCGTCCCAGAGGTGGTTGTTATACTGAATGTCGGCGGGGTCGAAAAACGAGTTGGCGGTTCTGAGTCGGGCCTCGGAGAAATCCGGTGCCTCATCGCGTGAACTCGATCCGTTTCCGTTCCCGTTCCCGTTTCCAGTTTCTTCCCCACCGGAACAGCCCGCAAGTGCTGCTGCTCCCGCGATACCCGTTAGTTCCACGAACTTCCGTCGAGAGACTATCTCACCGTAGTCCCCATGCGATTGGCTGTCAACCATACAACTTGGTGGTTGATTTGTCATTATATAAAAGTTCTCATTTATTACTCAACATCTTGATATCGATGGAATCGGGACGGTTCCGACCGAGTGTACAAAATCGCTATCGGTTACCGACTGGTTCCAAACCGATAGCGCTGACGTGAGAGTGACAGCGGGAACGAGCAGGGGTCGTCGGGTCGAGTGAATCGCTCCCAATCGAACACCGGCCGCTGCCGTCAGGACCAGCCACGGCGCTTACCGGTCTGCGAGCCAGTCTGCGGTCTCGGAAGCGAGTTCGCTGACGGCCTCGTCGTCCGCTCGGTCAGCCAGCGAACGAAGGGGAGCGACCGCTTCGATCGCTTCGGCAAACCCGAGGGTCCGAACGACACGAGCCCGGGTCGTCGGCGTCCCGTCTTCGAGCAGCGCCACCAGCGAACCGATCGGGATCTCACAGTCGACGGCGTCGGCTTCTGCGACGTGTCTGAACACCTCGACCAGCGCCTGACGAACCGGATCTGCGCTTTCGTCGAGTTCATCCGTTATCGTCTCGAGTCGGTGGGCAATGGCGGCCGGATCTACGGAAGCGACGTGAACCAGAAGGTGTGCGAGTATCTCGCGAAATGCGATCGATAATCCCCTGTCTCGGGTCCGGGCCTCGTTCATCGTTCGCAGTCGATCCGGACTGAGATTGTCTCTCTCGAGCGCGTCCGATCCCATCGGGTCGACGGCCGCGTTTTCACGGAGGAGATCGACGAGATCGTCCGCGTGCTCGACGAAGATGTCGGGATACGGTTCCGCCAGCGGAACCAGCGCTGAGGCCGCCCTGAAACGGTAGCCGGGAGACGGATCGTCGAGTCGATCGATAATTGCCGGAGCGATCGGACGGACGGCATCCGGTTCGGTCTCCCCGACGAGCGAAAGAACCACCAGCGCCGTACTCGAGGCGATCGAGTACGAATCGTCGACGCGGTCACGAACGGAGTCGACCACTGGTCGAACCCGATCCGGATCCGCCTCACAGACGAGTGCCAGCGTTCGTAACGCGGTGTGTCGCACGTGTCCGTTTTCGTGATCGAGCAGGGGCTCGAGTTCGTCTACCTCGACGGCGACGGGGTTCGTTCCCGCCTGCTCGAGGAGTTCCATCGAGCGGGTCGTGAGATCGCTCATTGGTACCATCCTCGGTGGAAAGCCCTTAACTTTGTTCGTCACGACGCTCGCTCGAGGCGTCCCGAATCAACGTCTTCCTCACCGAGCGAGGCGAAAAATTCGAGCGACGTGGGAGAAATCGGTCACAGTCGGTGTTGTCGACACCGCCACAGCGTCAGTCCGGTCGCGACGAGCAATCCACCCAGGATCCCGAAGTTCAACAGCACGATTACGAACGTCTCCGCGGTTCGATCGATCGAGACGAACGCGAACGTATTCAACACGAACAACACGAGGAGAATAGCGAAGAACGTCGAGAGTATCGGCCGATACGTATTGATCACGCTCCAGAAGCTGGTTCGGGCGCTCATCGGCCGCCTCGATTGCGACCGCCGTCGATTCGTAATCGGTTCATATTCTGGACATGCGCACTCGGGTGCATAAAGGTACTGCGTCCTCGAGCGGATCGGCCAGTACACATTTATAGGGGTGCTGATTAAGTACGTTCCGTAGGACAGAGTGCAAAAATAAGACATGAAAAGGAATGTTTTCTCGCGTCTCGTCCCGTCAGTTATCAGGCGACGGCTTGGTGTAAAGTTCGCCGTGTCGATTCTGATAGTGTTGCTTGCGATCGGAGCCGCCGGAATGGTCGGATACGCACAGGTCGATCAGACGCTCGAAACGGAGACACAGGAGACACTCGAGTCCGCAGCGTCCCAGCAGTCCGACGCGATGAACGAGTGGCTCCAGGTCCGCGAGTTCGAAGCACGAATGATAAGCGAGTACGAAGGAGTGACCGCCGAAGATCCGTCGGCGGTCGAAGCGGCGATCGAACCGCGCCAGGCGTCGCTCGATCGAAGCGGGATCCACGTAATCAACGTCGAAGCGGAAACGATCGTCGCCAGCACCTCTCTCGAAAACGGCGCCTCGTTCGACGATCACGACTTCCCGTGGGCACGAGGGAATCTCGATGACGAGTTCTCCGGTCGAAGCGACGTGTGGATCTCCGATCAGTCCTATCAAGTCCCCGGCGGTGGCCAGACGCACGCCGTTGGCTTCGCTACGGACGTCTCGGGGACCAACCGTATCGTCGTCCTGGACGCCTCGCTCGAGTTGCGAAACCAACAACTCGACGACGGGGTCCAGTGGACGTCGTTCGTCAACGCCGACGGCGATCCGGTTCTGCTCGCAGAAGACGACGCCTCCGACGACTTCGACCGAGATGCGGTCGCCGCAGCCGCCGAAACAGGCGACGGACAGTTCGTCAGGGACGATCCGGTCCAGGCGTATCAGTCGGTCGACCGGACGGACTGGGTTGCGGTCACGAGCATCCCCGAATCGGAGGCGTTTGCGGTCCAGCAGACGGTCGGAATGAACGTGCTGTTGATCGTCGCCTCTGCACTCGTCGCGCTCGTGTTCATCGGCGTCGTGCTGGGTCGACAGACCGTGTTCCCGCTCCACCGTCTCCAGTCGAAAGCTACACAGATGGGATCGGGCGACCTGAACGTCGACCTGACCACATCGCGCGTCGACGAGATTGGCCGGTTCTACGCGGCGTTCGACGATATGCGCGTCTCGCTGCGCGAGCAGATAGAAAAGACGGAGACCGCACGCGAGGATGCAGAACGCGAGCGAAAGCGCGTCGGCCGACTGAACGACGAACTCGAACACGCGGCGACTCAGTACAGTACAGTAATGCAGTCGGCCGCCGCCGGCGATCTCACCGTCCGAATGGACGCCGAAAGCGATAACGACGCGATGGTCGCGATCGCTGCGGAGTTCAACGAGATGATTACCGAGATCGAATCCACCATCGACCGTCTCAACGCGTTCGCCGCCGAAGTCGCCACCGCATCCGAACGGGTTACCGCCTCGAGCGAAGAGGTCCGGTCCGCATCTGAACAGGTTGCGCAAGCCACCCAGGAAATCTCGACAGGAGCCGAGCGACAACACGAATCGCTGCAGACGGCAAACCAGGAGATCGAACAGCTCTCGACGACGACACAACAGATCGCCGCTTCCTCGAATCAGGTGGCCGACATCGCAGCACGGACAGCCGACACCGGCCAACGCGGACGGCGGGCCGCGACGGCTGCGATCGACGGGATGGACGAGATCGAAACCGACGTCGAGGGAACGGTCTCGGAAATCCGCCAGCTCGAAGACGAGGTTCAACAGATCGACGAGTTGATCGACTGGATCAAAGAGATCGCAAAGCAAACGAACATGCTGGCGCTGAACGCCAACATCGAAGCGTCACGGTCCGTAACGAACGAAGAGGACGGCGGCTTCGGTGCGGTCGCAGAAGAGTTCAAAGAGCTCTCGAACGACGCCAAATACGCTGCCCAACAGGTCGAAACCCGTCTCGAAGCCATTCGGGAACAGACCGAACGATCCGCAACGGAGGTCACCGAGACCAACGCCGCCGTCGACAGCGCCAGCGAGCGGGTTCAAGACGCCGTCGACGCCCTCGAAGCGATCGCCGAATACGCTCGAGAAACCAATGAGGGAGTCCAGGAAATTTCGGCTGCGACCGAAGAGCAAGCCGCGACGACCCAGGAAGTCGTTGCGATCGTCGACGACGCAGCGACGATCAGCGACGAAACCACTGCCGAGGCGGAATCCGTAGCCGCTGCCGCCGAAGAACAGACCTCCGCGATGAGCGAAGTGTCGGAATCTGTCTCCGATCTCTCCGGTCAGGCGACTCAGCTCTCCGAAGCGCTCGATCGGTTCGAAACGGAAACGACGGGTGATGAGATCGAGTCGACGCTTCTGGCGGAGCCAGGTGCTGAACCCGATATCGACGAGGATCGGGGCGAAAACGGAGGGGAGGGCACGGACGACGGTCCGATGGACGATACTCGAGGAGCCTCCTTCGAATTCGACCAGTAACCGACTTCCCAGCGGATCGGTTATTTCACTGACGCTCGAGGTGCGTGCGAACGCGATCGACGACGTAGTCGCGTTCGCCGTCCTCGAGACACATCGGATTGATCGTCACGACGGCTTCGTCCAGGCGGTCCGCACCGACGAATATTCGCGGGGACTCCGATCGAAGCCCGCGGACCAGTTCCGTCGCAGAGCAGGCGGCTGTATCGGAATCCACGTGCACTTCGACCTCAGATGCAACCGAGGTATCACCGCCCGCAACGAGTCTCGTCTCGACGCCATCGACGGATTCGATCGCCTTCGAGATGTATTCGGCGTCGCTGTACCACCGGTCCCGAAGCGCGTTCGGATCACTGTCGAGGAAGGACTCGAGGGCGACGATGAGGCCGACGAGTTCTTCCTTTCCGACTTTCATCGGCCGGCCGATTCCCTGGCGGGGCACGCCATCGATCTCCTCGAGATCGATCAACTGCTCCGGCGGTTCCCAGACTTCGCTCGCGGCGTGCATGTCGAGATGCTGGAGGGCGATCGACTGAATCAGGTCCGTGCGTCCCGCGACGAGACCGGTCGTCTGGGGGCCCCGGATCGCTTTGCCGCCGCTGAAGACGACGAGATCCGCGCCATCCTCGATGAACCGTGATAGGTTCGATTTCGGCGGGAGTTCGGCGGCCGCATCGACGATAACGGGAACGTCGTGCTTCGCCGCGACGTCGGTAACAGCCGACAGCGGCGGTTCTGTGTAGGACTTTTGGACGTAACCGATGGCAGCGGTCCGGTCCGAAATCGCGTTTTCGATCTCCCACAGTTCGACGGCCGTCGAACCGGTTCCGAGCGCTCGATCGTTGGTCCCGACGTCGACGATCGTCGCCCCGGCCGCCCGAAAGGCGTGGTCGTAGCCGGTCCGATGGGTCCGTGGCATGATGATTTCGGCGGGCACGCCGGACGTATCCGGCAGCTGCGTCATGGCATCGACATCGTTGCCAGCCATCGCCGCGGCGGCGGAGAGAAGCATACCGGCATCCGCACCGGAGGTTACGTAGCCGGCTTCCGCACCGGTGACCTCGGAGATGAGATCGCTCGCGTTTGCCTGTAGATCAGAGAGTCTCACGAATTCGTTCGCAGCGCGTTCCATCGCCTCGAGTGCCTCCGGACGAATTCGACTGCCGCCGATTCGGGTTTTCGTACCGGTAGCGTTGACGACCCGGGGAACACCCAGATCGTCGTAGACAGTTCGGTCTCCCATTGCTGGTAACAGACAAATTCAGGCCGCTATATATATGTTCTGTTGAACGCAACGGGAGACGGGAGTTTCGCTCTGAGAAATACGAGGCGGGTGAGCTGGTCCGACACTGTCGGCAGAAAACCACGCTGCAACGCGCTCGAGAACCGAGTGTGCGAGTGGCGCACCGGATTGTCACAGCAGACACCGGTCTACCCAATTCCTCGCTCGCTTGAATACTGTGAGAAGTGTTTCTATCTGAGAAACACAAGGGAGACGACCTCGTTGGGTTACATCGGTACACTAGTAAAAAAAGTGGGTGGAAAGAGAGGAGAGGGGTTCATATCGGATCCTATATACTGGAATTTTCGCACATAGAAACAAGAGAAGATTCAGTTTTGATGCACGCAGCCGAGTTCGGGCAGTGGCGTCACCGATGACAACGAGGAGACGGACGTGGTAGTGATCATGCCCTGTAGGCTCATACGCTCGAACGTTGGTGCGAAACCCGATATCGTGATTCTCTGTGGCGATTCGATCGAGTGGTGTTGCGAAGATACCTCTATAATTCACAGTTTTCAACCCTATATGTGCTGAAAGGATCGGACAAGAACCTCTGAGGATACGGTTTTGAGAAAACTATCGACTTTCGTTCATAAACTGTCGGAGAAATCGACGTTCAGGACAGCGCTGCCGCTCCCGGCCGAGCACACCCAGAGAGAATGAGCAGGTTAGTCGGGAGGGTCGAGACCGTAGCTCTTCTTGGCGAACGTTAGGAACGAGTTCGCCGTGATCGTCGGCTTGTCCCCGACTTCACCGTCCAGTTCCAGCTGTACGAGGATGTCCACGAGCCGCCAGCAGTTGTAGAGCACGCACGCGAACGCGAAGTTGAAGTACCGGAATCGGTGATCTGGCGATTGCGTCTCCGCGAGGTACGTCTTCAGCTTCTTGAATCCGTTCTCGATACCCCAGCGTCGCTTGTAGCGGACCATCAACCGGCCGATCTGGTGTTTCATCTCCCGCTCGTCCGCGGGATCGACGTCCACCCACGGGAGGTTCGTCTCGAAGGGCACCGTCGGCGCTTCGACCCGCACCGGTTTGTCAATCTCTTCCTCGTTAGCGACCTCGTTGAGGAGGTTCCCTAACAGCGAGTCGCCGTCGCGGTCTTCCGAGAGCGGCGTCGCGTCGCCGACGTCCTCGAAGTCCTCGATGAGCTCCTGTCGAATCGTCACGTCCGTCCCGTCGTCGTCTTTCTCTTCGCGTTCCCACTCACGCTTCGGGAGATAGACCGCCTTCCGCGTTGGCCCGTTGTCAAGGCGCTCCTGTTCGACCACGTCGAAGTCCTTGTCCTCGCTGGCGAGCTTGGCGATCTGATGTTCGTGATCACTGCTGGACCGCACGACCCCAGGGTTGAGGTAGTGGACGTCGTGGTCTTCGCAAGCGTCCTTCACGCCGTCGTTAGCAAACTCGCGGTCCATCATCACGAGGTCCAGCCCAGGAACGACAGCGGTCGCGCCGTCGAGGAGATCGTCTACGATATCAGCCCGATTCCGGCCACGTTCGACTGGAACGGCATCGAGGATGAGCGGGACGTCGTGGCCGACGAGCTTGATAACTGCCCACTGGAAGAACGGGCCGTCTTCGCCCTTGTACCCCAGAATCCACGGCTCTTGATTCTCCCCGCTACTGTCGCGGGTGACCTTGCCTCCCCACGGGGTCCCCTTCGTAAGGTCGAGCGCTGTCATCTGTTTTCGGCCCATCTTGTCCTTCGGTTTCGCCCGTGCAATGAGCGTTCGTGCGGTCTCCCGCAGCATCGTCCGGATTCGCTCGACTCCGAGGCTCTTCGTCTGAAGTCGGTGAGAGTCACCCGACGGCGTTCGTTCTCGCGTCGAGTCCTGTGCGAAATTTCCAGCGCCATCGTTTGGGTGAAGATCCGAACCCATCCCGAGGTAGGCCTGCTGCTCCCAGAACAATCCGTCGGGGATCGAGGCGTTGTCGCCGCGATCGAGGTGGAAGCAGTCCTCGACGATCGGTTTCGCACCCTTCCACACTTCGCGGGCCTTCTCGCGGGCGAGTGTATCACTTGCTCTTCGATCGCGTCACCGTCCCGGTCGGTTGATTGGGCAAGAACTCGGGTTTGGGCGCGGAATGTCGTGGTAGCGGGCGATGTCGACGACGATTTCGGCGGCGTCCCGAACTGCCTCTTGCACGTTGCCGAGGCGATCTTCCCACGCCCGCCAGAGCGTAGACTGGTCCGGGATGTCCTCGAATCCAAGCTGCGTACAGAGGAACGGATTCTGCTTCAGGTACCGGTACAGTTTCGTTGCGTTCTTCCAGCCCCTTACGCAGCGGAGGACATGCGCTCTGAACACTGCTTCCCAGGGTTTCGGATCTCCCTGTTGGTGGTCGTAGGTATCGTAGAATCGAAGGTAGCACGCCGACACTTCGGACACGAGGTCCTCGAGCGTGGCCGATCGGTCGTATCGAATCTATTGCTGTACGGATAACTACGGAGAACGCCGTCGACCATCTCCTTGAACGTCATATTGAAGGACCGCGCTTCCACGAGACCGCCGGTATTCGTGGTGAAGACCCCCTCTACTTCGTAGTCTTTGGGCGTAGATTCTCAGTCCGCGCTATCAAGACGCCTCGTCGAATCAAGGTGTTCCCACCATCCGTTCTAGTTTAGCAGATCGAGGTATCCAGAGCCGCCAAGCTAGAATCGTCAGTAACTAGGAATGTGGGGATCCGGTGGAAAGTGTGTACAGCAGCGTGTTCGGATGGATCGTGTAACTGCGCCGACTGGCGCAGCAACACTCGACAGACGCTCATACTGATCCGGTCGAACGCCTTACATAACGTAGATGGTGTGGGGAGATCGGCCGCGCTGAGGCCGATCTCCCCGGTCATTTGTAACATCTACTTGACAGGTCAATCGTCATTCGGTAGGACGTATCGAGGTAAATCCGCAGACAATGCAGGGAAACGAGGGCATAGTCGGCGAATCCGCCACCACCTTCCGGGGCGGCGGATTCGCTTCCATCGCCAGTAACGTTTTGAGCAATCGGCACAACTTCCCCAGTGAAGCGGGAGATTTGCGTCATAGACACTCGCAGCCTCCCGCTTCAACTCCTTTGATTTACTGACTCGTTCCGCTTCCGTCTAGTGATTCAACGCAGCCGTTAAACTAGAACGGATGGTCGTCCGACAGACCGTATCACCGTTCGCGTTCCCACTCTAAACGTGATCTCTCTGCAGTTGTTTTCTGCCGTTGGGAACGGTACACTGGATCAGACCGTCGATGCCCTCCAGCTTTAGAGCGATTGTCCTGTCCCAACGACTGATAGTGACTTGGACGAATCTTTACCGGTCAAATACGTCCAGATCTTTGGCTCATTGTAATTGATAAAAGCGGGCTATTCACTTGTGAGCAAGGGTATGCGTGACCACTCAGTCCGGAAAGTGGTCGCTGTTGGACTATGCATTATTTCCTATCTTCGCAGCACGTCGATCGAATATTTATATCTCACTATGAGGTGTATTCGGGGCTGAGTACAAAAAGAGGACACGGTACGAAACACGCAGATCAACGAGCCCTGCATACACCACCGCGTACTGTGGGACTCAAATCATCGGCCCGGACTCAGAAGCCGGAGCGAAATCCCCACACCGGTGGTGACGATCATCGCGGTCATGTTCTAGACCGGGATTTGGCGTCCCGACTCACCGTCACTCGAGGGACAAGCAAAGGCAACGATTGCTATTGCACGTCGACGACCACCAGTTCGAATGATGGTCGTACAATCAGTGAAATCCCTACGTAGTCGGTCTCTCGAGTGTGATTGTCGGTGACGGTATTTTCGGATACCAGATTGCATTGTTAAACTGTGATTTAACTAAGTGAGGGCTGCAGGACGAATATTGACACCAGTAGTAGATAGAACGGATCTCTGTGCGAGATGTGGATTGATCAATCCTATCTAGCTATATCAAATGTGGGGTGTCGCGATAGGCACCGAGGGGACCTACGGTGGTTCGTCGGGATACTCTTCGGTTTCGAAGACCGTCGCCAGCGGGTGATCGGCACGTCTGGCGGTGAAAAAACGGCTGTTGTCCTTGAGACGAGGCCGATAACAAATCCCAGGGTTGGTCTCGAGTCACCCCTCCGAAACCGATCCTGAACACGCACAGAGGATGTCCAGACGGCTGCCGGCCGACCGTACTCCACGATCTCGCATTCCGGAGTGACATTCGGGTAGTTTTTAGTATCGTTCCTCGAATGATTGCCATCGATGACGGATGAATCAGGAACCGTTCGCCGTTCTCCGGTCGTCCGCGTCGCGGCGGACGTCTCCTCACAGCGGGCCGACCGCGTCTGCGAGGTCGCCCGCGACGCCGCGGATGCAGTTCCGGTCGTCCGCACGGGACCGACCGGTGTCGACGCCATAGAGCCGCTGGTTCTTTTGACCGACGGAGGACGGACCGTCCTCTTCCCCGATCCGGCCCCGTCCGCAGTCTCCGACCTCGTGACGGCGTTCGAGTCGGACGGCGTTCCAGCGGCGTCGACCGACGCGACGGTCGACCACGATCCGGACGCGACCGCGTTACCGACCCCCGAAACGGGCGCGCTGTCGGTCGGCTGTCGGCGCGTTCTCGGACCCTGCGGCTGGGCCGACCCGCTCGAGCCGGCGGACCACGCGCTCCGCTCGAGCGAGCGACACGCTGGCACGGTCGCGGACGTGGGAATACTCGGCCGCGGCAGGGGTGACGCCCGCGAGGACGAGCCGGCCGCTGACGCGTGGGAACTGGCCCGTGAGACGGACGGCGACCCCGTCGTCGTCGTCAACGCGAACGAACCCGACGACCGACACCGAGCGGACCGAACGCTCCTCGCGGGGGCCCCGATTGCGGTCCTCGACGGCGTCGCGGCCGTCGCGGCGTACGTTGGGGCCGAGGACGCGGTGATCTACCTGAACGAACGCGACGAAGAACTCGAGCGCCACCTTCGACGGGCCGTGGACGCGGCCGCGGACGCCCTTTCGATCGTTCCCGAGGTGGTCGTCGGTCCCGACGAGTACCGCGCCGGCGCGCCGACGGCCGCGCTCGAGGTGATGGAGGGTGCGGACAGGATCGAACCGCGCCGGAAGCCGCCGACGCCCGCCGAGTACGGGCTCTACGGCCGCCCGACGGTCGTCCACACGCCGCGGACCTTCGCGCAGGTCCAGCGAGCGCTCCGCGATCCGGACTCGTTCGACGCGGACGCGCCCGATCCGGGAACGCGGCTCGTGACCGTCACCGGCGACGTCGACGCGCCGGCGACCGTCGAGCTCGATTCGGCGACGGAACTCGCGGCCGTTCGCGAGGCCGTCTCGATGACCGGCGCGTTCAAGATGGCCTGCGTCGGCGGCGTCTTCGGCGGCATAACCGCCGACCTGGACGTCGTCGACTCCGAACCGGCGATCGCGGCGGCCGGTCTCGGGACCGACGGCGTCGTCGAACTGCTGAACGACGACCGCTGTCCGGTCGCGACCGCTGGCGAACGGGCGCGGTTTGCCTCGCTCGAGAACAGCGGCCGATGCGTTCCGGGACGTGAAGGGACGAAACAGCTTACCGAACTGTTGCGCGAGACGTATCTGGGTTCGTTCCGGAGCGACGAGATCCGCGAACTGGGCCGCGTCATGTCGCGCTCGAGCAACTGTCGAATCGGAGCCTGCGCACCGCGGCCCGTGATATCGGCGATGAACGAGTTCGAACCCGAGTTCCGGGTTCACGCGGACGGACGCTGTCCGAACGGAACCTGCTTCGAAAACCGATGAGTATGGACGATCCACTTCCGAGAGTACCGGCGATCGACGACCCGAGAGAACGGACGCCGGTGACGGCGACGTTCGAGACCGGAACGGCGAACGACCCACCCGTCGGCACCGCCGGCGACAGTCCCACGACGCTTTCGATCGACGGAACGGCGGTGACCGTTCCGCCCGGTTCGACGATCATCGACGCGATACAGGCGATCGACGACGGGGTCGTGACCGTCGGCCCGGGAACCGACGCACTCGAGGACGCAGCCGACGTTCCCGCTCTCTGTTACTACGATCGGGACGGCGACGGGGCCGACGAGATCGGTCCGAGAAGCGAGTGCCGGACCTGTATGGTCGATACCGACGAACGGGGCCTCGTCCCCGCCTGTTCGTATCCGGCCGAGGACGGGTTGGCAGTTCGGACCGATACCCCGAACGCCGAGGAGAGCCGGAGCGTCAACCTCGATCTCGTTCTCTCGAACCACAACCTCCGCTGTACGACCTGTAACGGGAACGGCCGGTGTGAACTGCAGGACGCCGCGATCGACGAGGGCGTCGACCATCCGCGCTACGGCGTGTTCGCGGACCGAGACGAGTACGAGCCGATCGACGACACTTCCTCGTTCATCCAGATCGACCGGAACAAGTGCATCCTCTGTAACCGGTGCGTCGACGGCTGCAACGACGTGCAGGTGGAGGGCGTCCTCCGGATCGAGGGCCACGGCGAGGACACACGGATCGGGTTTCAGTCGGAGGCGGAGACGATGGCCGAGTCGGAGTGCGTCTCGTGCGGGCACTGTGCGACGGTCTGTCCGACCGGCGCGCTCACCGAGAAGGGGATCGGCGGCGTCGGAACGCTGCCGCTTCCCGGCTTCACGCAACGCAATTCCATCGGAACGGTCGTCGAAACCGACGACGTCGAGACGCTGGACGAGACGACCGCGCCAAACCGAACCCCCGCTCCCGGCGGAGCCGACGGCCCCCAATCCGCCGGTGGACCGGACGGGGACGAATCGACGGGAGTCGCTCGCTACGCACAAGCCGCCAGGGACCGGGCGACGAATATGGCCGCCGAGTACGGCCACAGGGCGATGCTGGCCGGCGAACACACCGCCGAACGAATCGCGATGGCGTCGCTGTCAGAGGGGAGGCTCTTCGACGTCGCCGATCTCGTCAGCGACGTCCGTCTCGATCGGATCGACGTCGAGGAGACGACGTGTGGCTTCTGTGCGGTCGGCTGTCGGTTCGAGATGGTAGGGAAAGACGGCGAGACGCTCGGCGTCGAACCGGTCGAAGAACCGTCCGCGGCACCCGCGAACGACTTCTCGACCTGCGTGAAGGGGAAGTTCGGCCACGAGTTCGCCAACAGCGAACGACGGCTGACGGAGCCGCTCGTCCGAACCGAATCCGGCGAATTTACGGCCGTTTCGTGGGACGAGGCGCTCGAGTACGTCGCCGAGAACCTCGATCGGATCCAGCGCGAACACGGCGTAGACGCCGTCGGCTGTCTCGCCTCATCGAAGGGGACGAACGAGGAAGCGTATCTCGTCCAGAAGTTCGCCAGACAGGTCCTCGGAACGAAAAATATCGACAACTGCGCCCGTCTCTGTCACTCCTCGACGGTCGCCGCGCTCCAGCAGACGGTCGGCTACGGCGCGATGACCAACCGCATCAACGAGGACGTCGGCGAAGCGGACGCCTACCTCATCACCGGCTCGAACACGACCGAATCCCATCCCGTTCTGGCGACGCGGATCAAGCAAAACGTCCGTGATGGTGCCGACCTGCTCGTGTTCGATCCGCGCAAGGTCGGAGTCGCCGAACACGCCGACCAGTACACCCGGACCAGACCCGGCTACGACGTTGCCTGGATCAACGGGCTGATTCGGTACGTCGTCGAACACGACCTCCACGACGAGGCGTTCGTCGAGCGCAACACCACCGGCTTCGTGGACCTCCGCGAGAAGGTCGAGCCGTACACGCCCGAGCGAGTCGAGGAACTGACCGGCGTTCCGGCGGACGAACTCGAGTCGGCCGCCGAGACGCTCGCGGCGGCCGACACCGTCGTCTTCGGATGGGCGATGGGAATGACCCAGTCCAGCCACGGCACGCAGAACGTCCTCGCGCTCGCGAACCTCGCGCTCGCGCTCGGTCAGGTCGGGAAACCGGGTGCCGGCCTCTCCCCGTTCCGCGGCCAGAACAACGTTCAGGGCGGCGGCGGTGACATGGGAACGTTGCCCGGGAGCCTCCCCGGCTATCAGGATCCGGCCGACGACGACGTCGGAGCGACGTTCGCGGACGCCTGGGGCGAGCGGCCGCCGGCAGAACCGGGACTCACGGTGCCGGAGATGTTCGACGAAGCCAACGCCGGAAATCTTCGGGGGATGTACGTCGTCGGCGAAAACCCGGCGCTCTCCGAACCGGACGTCGATCACGCGGGGGAGGCCCTCGAGGCGCTCGAGTTCCTCGTCGTCCAAGACATCTTCATGACCGAGACGGCCGAACACGCCGACGTGGTGCTCCCTGCGGCGACGTCGCCGGAGAAACACGGAACGTTCACGAACACGGAGCGGCGAATCCAGCGCGTCCGGCCGACGGCCGAACCGCCCGGAACCGCGCGCCAGGACTGGGAGATCACCCAGGAACTCGCGAACCGGCTCGGACGCGACTGGGCGTACGATCACCCACGGGAGATCATGGACGAGATCAGCGACCTCGTGCCGATCTACGGCGGCGTCAGCTACGAGCGACTCGAGGAGGGGCCCCAGCACGGCCTCCAGTGGCCCTGCCCCACCGAAGATCACCCGGGAACTCCGTACCTGTACGACTACGAGGACGGAAACTTCAACTTCGACGACGGACTCGCGCGGTTCGTCCCGGCGGACAGCGGCCACCCCGGCGAGATTCCCGACGAGGAGTATCCGCTCACGCTCACGTCCGGTCGCGTCCTCTATCACTGGCATACGGGACAACTCACCCGCCGCGTGGAGGGGCTCATGAGCCACGTCGGGGAGAGCTTCGTCGAGATCCATCCGGAGCTGGCCGCGAAACTCGACGTCGCCGACGGGGACTACGTTCGCGTCGAGTCCCGCCGGGGTGAGATCGTCGTCAGAGCGCGGGTCTCCGACCGCGTCGACGCGGGAACGCTGTTCATCCCGATGCACTTTGCCGCCGGCGCGGTCAACAAACTCACCCAGAAGACGTTCGACCCCCGGTCGGGGATCCCCGAGTACAAGGTCTCGAGCGTCCGCGTCGAAGCGCTCGGCCCGGAGACCGACGCGGACGTGCTTCGGACGCCCGACGTCGGTGCGGGCGGCGGAACGGCCGTCGACGACTGACGCCGCTCGCCGGAGTCAGGCGGTGTGAGCGACACGGCGGTTCGTCGAGGCGCTCGAGGCAGTCGGTAGTATCGTTCGGGTCCAGGGTTCGAATGAGGGGCGACGAGACCGGTTCCCGCGGTCCTTGCGTTGTGACGCGGTACCAGGCGGTGACGTGATCTCGGCGGCTCGAGTTGATTCCGTCGTCGACTCGAACAGCACATCCAGCGCGGCCGAGTCGACGGAATCGATGGGCTTCGCTCGATGTTTCCGTTGGTTTAGACGATCGAACTGACGATGGAGGACGACAGTCTATTTACATTCATACTATTGTAATTTAGTGGAACGGGATTAGCGGGTAGTATGGATTTGTCTATGACAAACAGCCCGGACCAATTGCGTATCAGGTGTGGGAAGGAGGCGCATGAGAGAGGGACATCTAGCAGGACCGATACTCCGTTCGCCGGAAAAGTGGGAGTTTGTCAATGACAAAATCAACGGGGTGGACGAGTAGCCGGCGATGCTTTCCCCAAAAATCAATCACGTGACAAAATTACCGGCTGAACTTTACAGTTACCAGACCATTATTACCCTTCGAAACCGAGAAGGTTCGAGCGGGTCCGTGCGTGATGACGACGAGAGGATCGTTCGCCATACACAAACACGCACGAGACGACGACATCGTGAGAACGCTTTCCTAACTACATCGAGACGGGGTCCAGCGTGACAACCGGCGGGAAACTCATCAGCGCCCCGAATGACGGATCGAACGTAACGCGGATGGGGTAGACGCCAGTTTTGGTACAGAACCCCCCGCCCAATAACTGGTCTCGAGATGGACAGCACGCAGGAAAAGCGGCGATAAGCGCCCTGCGGCAACGTGGGGACAACCGAAACGACGGAAATCGGGCTGGCGGTCGTCTACAGGTCCTCGGCGTTACGCCAGACGTTCCACGTGTCGGGGGACTGCGGCCACTGTCGTGCGGGGCGGCCGCCGTCCTCCGGTGCTTCTTCCATCTTCGCGGTTAGCTCGATTGGATAGCCGTCCGGATCCGGGAAGTACAGGAAGATGTTGTTACCGGGACCGTGTCGACCAGGTCCGCGATAAATCGGATGGTTTCGAGCCTCGAGTTCATCTGCAGCATCCCGGATCGACTGATAGTTCGGAACTTCGAACGCGATGTGATAGATCGGGCCCGTGGTGGGGAGCATCGGTGGTCCGCCCTCGGGGAGATCCTCCTCGAACTCGTGAAGGTCGAGTTCGAGTTCTCCTCGCTGCTCGAGGACGTCGAGTTCCTCATCGGAGTACTGCGTGATGTTCATTTCGTGGTGGTCGGCCTGCTCTGAGACGGCAGGAGTGCGCAAGAACGCGACCGTGTCGCCGATTCGATCCGACACCGCCATGTTCATCACGTCGGTGTAGAACTCGATCGTCTGCTCGATATCCCGTACTTTGATCGCTACGTGGTCTAGACCCATATTATCAACGACCATGCAGTATACCCTCGAGCGAGGTATATTGAGTTTTCCGGTTCCAGCGGAGAGTAGTTGATAGCCGACTATCACGAGCGACGATCACGTCGACGTTGCCAACAGCCCGACTCCGACGACGACCAGAACGGTGCCGCTGATAACCTGTGGCGTAAACGGTTCGCGCTCGCGCAAGAACACGAACGTAAATACGAGTGCGAACAGCGGCGTCGTATTGAGGATCGGCGTGACGATCACCACCGTTCCCGAGCGCAACGCAGCGTACAGACAGATCAGTCCGAGACTCGAGGCGATTCCGGCGAGAACGAAGTAACGAAGGTCGGCAAACGGAATCGACAGCGCCGCTCGGTGGTTCGACGCGACGGCGAAAAATGCGGCCGCGACGAGCCAGGACGTCGTGAGGTTGACCGCGGCACCGACGGCGGGTTCGGGAACGAGTTCCATTCCCACGTTTCGTAACAGCTGGACGCTCCCGTAGATGACTGCGCCCGCGATCGGGAACAGTAGATCGCGATACCGGACGTCAACTGCAGAACCATCACCGCGGCCCGCAGTGGCAAGTAAGATTCCACCGGCGATCGCCGCAAGCGCTCCGACACCGCCCTGACGGGTCAGCGTCTCTCCGAGCAAGAGGATAGCAAGCACGACCGAAACGAGCGGATTCGAATTGCTAATCGGCAGCGTGAGATTGACACCGACCCGCTCTAGACCGATGTAGTTACAGAGACGACCGATGACGGGCGCGAACAGACCGGCGAGGATGAAGTATCGCCACGCCCAGAGATCGACCGTTACGTCGTAGAGCGCGAGGCTGATCGCCCAGAGAACGACGACGTTGACACTGATCGTCGCGAACATGGCCGCCATCGGCGTCGATCGTTCGACTCCGAATCGGACGAGAACGGACGAGGTAGCGAACGCGGCAGCCGTCCCGAGCGCGAGAAGGACCTGAACTGGAAGCTCCATCGAATCGGACTCCGAAAGACTCGCTTACGTTCCGACGTCGATCGCCGTCTCGAGACTCCGAAGCTTTTCGATCGCGGAAATCGCCGCCAGATAGCTGGTCTTCGGGTTCGTAGGCGACGGAACGTTCTGAACGGTCGTCTCGATGTGTCCCATGTCTCCGTCAGCACTGATCCGGTGGACGTTGTTCTCCTCGTCGGGATCTGCGACGATTCGAACGGCCGTCTCGTCGGGGCCGATCCCCGCGAGGCTGAGCGCGACCGCGACGTTGATGTTCGACGGGAACGCCGCCGCAGCCTCCGTCGCCGGTCCCTCGAAGATCACCGTCGGCTCGTCGACGGCCGAGAGATCGATCCCGTTTTCGACGACGTAGGGAGCACCCTCGAGGCCCGCCGGCGGCTTCGTCGTGGTCAGCGAAACGGACTCGAGATCACCTGTCAGAGCCGCCGCCTTGATCGCATCGAGGCCGGCGATCGCTCCCGACGGCGCATAGAGCCGGCCGTCGCTCTCCTCTGCGGCGGCAAATACGTCCTCTCGGAGGTCGTCTGCGGCGAGCGCACCGACGCTCAACAACAGACAGTCCCGGTCGGCAGCGAGCGCATCTGCGGCGATTTCCTCGACGGCGGTCTGTCCCGCGGCCTCGAGAACGAGGTCCGCCTCGAGGAGTTCCGACGGCTGGGTTGCAGCGGTCGGTTGGGACCGGTCGTCGAAGAGGTCTCGAATCGCCGTGACGTTCTCCGGATGTCGGTCGTAGACGACCGCAAGGTCTGCCGACAGCGTGCCATCAGCGATCGCACGCGCGATTTCGGTCGCAATCGTTCCACAGCCAAAGATACCGATCGATCGCGTCATATCACCGGTTCTCGAGGGCAGACTAATAATTGTAGTGGGATCGAGACGGGTAGTACTGATGACAGGGGACCGGGACGAATAATGCTGAGTAACAAGCGAGAACAGCCGCAGGCACACAAATTATTTATGCTTCCACCCGAATCATCAACTGTATCATGGAAGCTGCTGGACTACTAGTGCCGATGTTCCGTCGGCAGATGGAACACTGTCAAGTGAACGAAGACGAAGCCGTCGCGGTCGTTACCGACGTTAAAAGCAATCGCGAACACGTCGCCGCGAGCTTTGCAGCGGCCCAGGATATCGGGGCCGAGGTCTTCGAAGTACAGATTCCGGAGTACGGACGCAACTCCGTCGGTGCCGAAGTCTCCGCCGGCCAGGGTGGCAGCCTTCGACTCCCCCGCGGACCCGTCGAAGCGTGCAAGAGCGCCGACATGGTGTTCGACTTTACCCTCGAGGGATTCATCCACGTCCCGGAACGGGGCGAGATCCGCGATGCCGGTACCCGTATCCTTCGCGTCGGTGCACGCGAGCCGTTCGTGCTCCGTCGGTTGATGCCCTGGGAGCCCGAAGAGGCCCGGGCCGTCAAAGAGAAGGTACAGGCACACCGTGATCTGCTCGAATCGGCCGACGAAATGCGGGTCACCTCCGAGTACGGCACCGACGTGACGATGGAAGTGAGCCCGGAGACGGCGTTCGACTCCTACGGATTCGTCGACGAGCCCGGCAAGTGGGACGTCTGGGGCCAGAACATGGTCTCGAACTATCCGACGAACGTCAACGGAACGGTCGTCATCGCCGCCGGCGACTACAACGTCGTCCCGTTCAGTGATTACATCGATTCGTCGATCGAGTGCGTCGTCGAGGACGGCTTCATCGAGGAGATCAACGGCGACGGCGGCGACGCCGAGTTGATGCGTGGCCACATGGAAAGTTACAACGATCGAGACGTCTTCGCCACGAGTCACTTCGGCTGGGGACTCAACGAAAACGGAACGTTCTACAACATGGCGATCAAGGACCGGAAGCCCGACGAGACAGGCGTGAGCGCGAGCGAAGGCCGCGTCTGGGAAGGGAACATGCTCTGGAGTACGGGGCCGAACACCCACCAGGACCGATATACGAACTGTCACTACGACATCGCACAGAAGAACTGTAGCGTCTATCTCGATGGCGAACCGGTCGTCCTCGAAGGCGATCTCGTCGAGTAAGACAGTCCCGTCAGTTCGAAGATCGAGCCGTATTCGAAACCTCGTTTCTCAAGTTACGCCGTATCGACGCCGTCGGTGACGAACTCGAGCGCTCGGCCCGAGACGTTACCGATACCGCGGACGTTCCGTCCGAGATCTGCACGAACGATCGTTCCCGTCATCGGCCTCGAGTTCTCCTCGGAGGCCAACAGGACGTATGCCCCAGTGTAATCGGCCGGCGTCGGAACGATTCCGGCGGGATGAACCGACGGATCGAACTCCGACTCGTCGAGAACGCCTCCCTCCTCGCGCTCGAGAGATTCGATTCCCGAGAGGTTCGTCGGCACGTAGCCGGGTGCGACCGCGTTGACGCTGACCGACGGAGAGAGTTCGAACGCGAGCTGGCGAACGATACCGGCGATCGCGTGTTTGGACGGAACGTAAAGCGAGCCGCCGCCGTCCGGCTCGAAGCTCGCGCCCGAGGCAGTGAACACCATTCGACCGTTCGTTTCGACAAGTTCGGGCAGTGCAGCTTTCGCACCGAGGAGATAGCCCAGAACGTTGATCTCGAAGAGATCACGGAAACTGTCGGCAATTGCCTCGTCATCATCGGGCAACTCCGCGATCGTGACGTTGTCGTCGAAGACACCGGCGTTGCCGACGAACACGTCGAGTTTTCCGAACGCGTCGACCGTCCGTTCGACGGCGTCCTCGTTATCCGAGAGTCGCGTCACGTCCCCCGTGCTCGTGACGACTGAATCACCGAACTCGTCGGAGAGATCCGCCAGACCGTCCGCTGAGACGTCGAGTATGCCGACGGACGCACCTTCCTCAACGAATCGTCGAACGACGGCACGTCCGAGACCGGACGCACCACCGGTTACCAGTACAACACGATTGTCGAGCCAACTCATACGAAATTCATGGGCGGTCGACCGGAAATATCTTCCTGTCGGTGTTCGACGACGAATATAATTGCGGTGATACGTACTCGAAGAGATATTTCTAAGTGCCTTGGCTCCAACAGGGTGGTACAATGGCAACCGCGGTAATCCTCTGGAAACGACGGACGGCGCCGACCGATCGAAACGGCACCCACAGACGATGCCAGTAACGATCGACGTCTTTCTGCTTTCGATCCTGGCAGCCGCTCTCTGGGGATTGAATCCGGTGTTCATGAAAAAAGGGCTCGAGCGGGATGGTAACGCAATTCTCGCGTCAGTCGTCGCGGCCACGGTGAGTTTCGGTCTCTTCGTGACGATCGCAACCGTCGTCTACGGACCGTCGGAGTCGTATCTGGGCGTATCACGGACGGGAGCCGCCATCTTCCTCTTCGGCGGCGTTATCGGCAGTTCGCTCGGCCGACTCGTCGTCTACGCCGGCGTCGACAGGGTCGGCGTGAGCGTCAACACGGCGATTTTGAACACTCGGCCGCTGTTCGCCGCGATTTTGGCCGTTGGGCTGCTCGGAGAACCGATTACCGGATGGCTCGGTCTGGGTATCCTCGTGATCGTGGTCGGGGTCGTTCTCGTGTCGCTGTCTCGCGGCGGCGATATTCGCGGCTGGAAGTGGTACGAGCTCGCGTTTCCGCTGTTTGCTGCGATCGCGTACGGGGCGGGAAACGTCGTTCGACGGTACGGATTCACCGCGACGGATACGGACGTTCTCTCGGCGTTCGTTCTCAACGAGTTCGCAGCGCTCGGAATCCTGATGGGCTACGCGCTCGTCCGACACGGACGGAAACTGTTCGTCGTGTCTCGGCGGACGTACGCTCTCTTCGCCGCAGGTGGCCTTCTGTCGAGTCTCGCACTGCTGTCGCTGTTTACCGCCCTCAGTCGTGGTCCGGTGATCGTCGTCGATCCACTCGCTGGAACGTCGCCGCTGTTCGCCGCGCTGTTTACCGTGATCTTTCTCAAGCGCGTCGAGCGGGTGACTCGCGGTGTCGTCATCGGTGCAGCCGTCATCATCCTCGGCGTCGTTTTCATCACGCTCGGATGATCGATAGAATCCGAGCCAGACATGAAGGTGATTCGATAATATCCACAACTTAGATAAAGCTGCGCGCGATTGTTCCTAGTATGGCACAGAACAGGTCAGGAGGCACGGGAGGGAGTCGCTCCTCCATCGATTCGAAACTCGAGCGAATGGCCGACGCGCTCGAGGAGGGCGAAGCACTCCTTGAGATCCTTCACGACGACGAGGTGTTCGAACGGGAACTCGAGGAGATTTTCGCCAAAAGCTGGGTCTACATCGGCCACGAATCGGAGATTCCGGAAGAAGGCGACTATCGACAGCGGAGCATCGGAAAGGACCCGTTCATCTTCGTCAGGGACGAAAACGGCGAGGTCCAGGTGCTCTGGGATAGCTGTCGACACCGCGGCACGAAGCTCTGTCGAGCCGAAAAGGGGAACACGACGCACTTTCGGTGTCCGTACCACGGCTGGACGTACCGAAACACGGGAGAACTCGTCGGCGTTCCCCAGAAGGGCAACGGCTTTCCGGACCTCGACATGGAGGAGAAGGGGCTCCACGGAGCACCAAACGTCGAGAGCTACAACGGTCTCGTCTTCGCCTCGCTCGACCCGGACGCACCGGACCTAGAGACCTACCTCGGCCCGTCGGCGTGGTACCTGGATCTGTACTTCAAGCTGGCCGATATGGAAGTGATCGGAGATCCACACCGCTGGGAGATCGATACGGACTGGAAGACGCCGTCCGAAAACTTCTACGGCGACAACTACCACGTCCCGATGGGCCACAAGTCAGCGATCGACGTGGGTATCGGAAGCGCGACGGCGAAAGGCGAAAAGGAATCCGAACTGTACGCGATTTCGGACGTCGGCGGCCACGCGTTCAGCATTTACCAGATACCCGGGGAAGACTTCTTCTGGGGACACCCTCCCGAAGTAACCGAAACGTTCCACCCGGAACGACTCACCGACGAACAGTATCAGATCGCGCGACAGTCCGGCGTCTCGCTCGGAACCATCTTCCCGAACCTCTCGTTTATCTACCTCGGTGGCTCGGACGATCCCGAAAAAGACACCGTCGGGACGTTCTGTCTGCGTCAGTGGCAGCCCATCGAACCCGGAAAGATGGAGGCCTGGAACTGGATTATGGCTCCCAAAGACGCACCACAGGAGTACAAAGATCGAGTCTACGAGGTCGGCGTCGGAACGTTCAGCCTCTCGGGCAACTTCGAGGTCGACGACATCGGGATCTGGGACGGCATTCCCGAAGCGGCCGACAGCGTCTTTGCAGAACAGGTAAACGCGACCACGGTCTTCTCGATGGGACGTGGCGAAGACACACTGGCCGAAGTAGACGACTCGTGGCCCGGTCCAGGGACGGTTTACAGGGAAGGCGGAATGACGGACGAGAACCAACTCGAGTTCTACCGAAAATGGCACCAGACCATCAGCGAGGCCCACTAATATGTGGGACATAGACGCACGCTCGGTTCGCGAATCGTGTGAGAAGTTCCTCTACACGGAAGCGCAGCTGCTCGACGACCGGGATCTACTCGAGTGGCACGAAACCATCATTACCGACGACATCGAGTACCGAATCCCGATCCGAACGACCAAAGAACGCTCCGCTGAAACGGAGTTCAGCGACGAGTCGTTTCACATGATCGAGGACTGGGGGTCGTTGAAGGTGCGAGTCGAGCGGATGGAAAACGACTTCGCGTGGTCTGAAGATCCACCCTCACGGAATCGACGGTTCGTCTCGAACGTCCGGGTAACCGACGAGAATCCGGAGAATGCGGAGGTGTCGATCAGAAGTAATCTCCTGATCCATCGGCTCCGGGCCAGCGATACCGATCCCGATCTGCTCTCGGCCGAACGTCGCGATACGTTGCGACGGGTGGACGGATCGTGGCAGCTGACGGAGCGAACAGTGTTGCTCGATCACACCGTCATCGGTACGCCGTCGCTTTCGATCATCCTATGACGAACCAGTACTACCCGACCACCGACGTCGACCGCATCGTCGTCGAGACGGGAGACACGCGCGTCGACGTGACGAAAGTCCGGACACCGACCGGAGAACGGATCCAGATCGAACACGACGATCTGGGTCAGATCCGTCTCGATGCGGTCGAACTCGAGGCGCTGACCTGGCAGGACGAAGCGTTCTTCGCGGATCTCGTCGACGGCGAGTACGACTACCGCAACGTCGATCCCCGTCCGAAATCTGCCGCCGATCTCCAGGTCAGCAACGAATACGCTCTCGCACGGCTTCGCGGAAGCGACGACGGTGCGGGCGTGTCCCTTACCGCACCGAAGATGGGGTACGGAATCGGCATCGACGCCCGCGTCCTTGCAGCCGTTGTCACCAGACCGAAGACGTTCTTTTCCGAACTGTTGCGAACGCCGTACGGTCCGGACGATGACGACGATGTCCACGTCTTTTAGGAGCTCGTGATCGGCGTTCGGTTCAAAATCGTAATAATCGAAATGTCTTTTGCAAATAACTTCCGAGGAGGTGATCATCCACGGCGTGGCGAAACTGAGTTTTTTAGAGATTTCTCGAAGAGTCGACGATCGAGGGTGCTCGAGGATCTTTCAGATCTGTTCGAGCAGGCCGAGATCGATGAGCCAACCGGGGAAGGGGAGATAAATGCCAAGTTAGTGCGCACATTTACGCGTGTATTAACAGATATGTGATAGGAAGTATCCAGGATGAACAGAATCCACGTTTCTGAATTCTGCTCGAGAACCCGTTTAAACAGCGTACAGACGTTCTCTTTTGACTGATCCTTAGCAAGCGTAAAGACACTCTCACCGTTGAATGTGTAGCAACCGATCGCTAGTTCGTCAAGCCCCATCAACTGTCATTCGAGAGTTTGATCGTCAACGAATCACAGTCAATGCGAGTTGTCGGTTACAACCTAGGGGATGAGCACTAGTCTATTCGAGCAGCCTCTGTTTCTTCTTTCATCTTCTGTAGATAATACGCATAATTAGTCCCACCAGTTCCCGTTGTATCGCCGGTTTCTTCACGAATGTACTGACTTATTTGTCTAAAATGAACTTTTCTGAACGTTATAAGGTTTGTTATGCAATTATTATACGCCCTACGTAATTCGTCTGAACCTTGTTTTGCTACGTATTCTTTGATGTCAGGTCCGGTATCGAGTTCCGTAATGGTATTACGATGAAACGGTGGCATATAGCTCCGCATGTCGTCAAGCTTCTCTATCATCTTGGTCGCGTCATGTTTAATACCAAGTGTGGCGTCTATCGATGGCAGAATGGAACTTTGTGCACCAGATCCTCCTCGAAGCGATTGTGGTGTTCCCTCTAGCTCGTTAACACCTTCAAATATGATTTCGTCAAACCCGTAGTAATACGGCCGATACTCATTTGCAAATACCGATGTATCGTTTCCTTCGGTCATTCGCTGCATGATTGAGGTTTGTTCAACGAGGGACTCCTCAATTGTATGTAATTTTCTCAGTAGTAATTCAGGATCATCCTCACGAACGGCCTGTTGGGCGGTTGAGCACGCAGTTATTGCGGGGCCAGCGGCGGCTTCAATTGCGACGTGAATAATTACAAACCAGCGTTCATCGTCGTGGTGTGTGAAACTCTGAATTAGGTCCAAGTTCTCAACCGATAAGTCACCATCAGGATCTTTTCGTTGGAAGTTATGAAGACAGAGAAGGTCGTATGAGAGAATGGGTTTCCTCCCGATCTCCTCTGACGTTTCATAGAGCGGAATCGCCATTCCAGCTGGGAGTACAGAATCGTCTTCTCCAATTAGTTGACCGTAGTTTACGTATGCACTTGCAAAAAAACCACTCAGCTGACATAGACGGATCATCTCTCGGTCGTTGAGCTTATCTAATAACCCAGCTGGTGGTTTCTCGAGAGATCGAAGAACAGGTCTCACTTCACCAGATTCGATAAGATCGGGGAGGTTGTCCCCGACCTGGTCCAACCGCTGTAGATACTCACTCGTCATAGAATCGTATTGATCAGTATTAAACGAAGTTAGTGGATCAGGCGTTGGTAAGAACCCACGCTGGTTGTCAATGCTTTCATCCAGTTTTGCTTCAGCCATGTCAATAGGATCCGCATCCCAAAGCAAGTTAATATTTTCTGGATAAGTGAATACGGTACTGGGTATTACTATCGATGCTTCTCCAATTCTATGCGCTAATGTACGTTGTCGTAGTACAACTTTTGCCGTCTGATTTGGATTGGCTGTTAACTCCTTGTTCAGAAGTGAAACACAAGAGCCATGTGTTACTATTAACCAGTAGTCTATGAAGTGTTAATAACCAAAAGTGGATCCGCATGAGAAATATACCGCATTTGCCGTATAAGTGGGACGTTTATTGGACCGATTCAGCGTACTTTTCGATCCGATCGAACCCGAGCTCAAGCCGATCGAGGCTGTTCGCAAAACTAATCCGAATATAATCATCGAGTCCCGGACCAAACCCAGTTCCAGGAACAGTTACGACGCCGTGTTCTTCGAGCAGCTGCTTGGAGATCGTAGTACTATTTCTCTCGAGCTCTCCACAATCAAGGAAAGCGTAAAATGCTCCTTCGGGTTCTGGGCAGACGACTCCGGGAAGCGATTCAACTCGTTCGACAACATAGTCGCGCCGTTCGCTTAGTGAAGAGAAAATCGATTGGACCGGTTCTTGATCTCCCGTTAACGCTGCGACGGCAGCCTGCTGAGATGGGGCAGGTGCACACGCAATTATACTTTCGTGAAACTCCAATGCGGCATCAATAATCTCACTATCGGCTGCGAACCAGCCGACACGCCATCCAGTCATTGCATAGGGTTTCGAACAGGATCCAACCGTAATTACATGCTCTGGGTATGCTGTGTTCGCGGCTATCGGGGTTGACTCCTGGTTGTAGATAATGTCTTTGTACACCTCATCAGCGATGACGTATGCATCATGGTTAGCAGCGGCTTTGACAACCTCTGCCGTCGCAGATGAATCGAGCACTTGACCGGTTGGGTTCGACGGGGTAGCAAGAAGAACTGCAGCAGTATCATCAGTTATTTTATCGGTCAGCAGTTCGATATCGAGCGAGAAACCTCGTTCTTCATCTAGGGGGACGTTTGTTATTTCTCCACCAGCCATAATTGCCTGAATTTGATAGTTCGGCCAAGAAGGAGTCGGTATAATCACCTCGTCACCGGGGTCAACAACAGTCAAACATGCCAATGCGAGCGCCTCGACAGCGCCAGCCGTGACGATGATTTCTGACTCGGGATCATATTCTGAGTCGAGATCCGTAGCGATGGCAGTACGCAGTTCAGGAATGCCAGCGCTCGTGGTATAGTGGGTTGCACCGTTTCGTAGTGCTTTCGCTGCTGAGTCGATGATATGTTCCGGTGTGTCGAAATCGGGCTCTCCTATCTCTAAGTGAACGAGGTCTCTATCACTATGCTGACGGGCGAGGTCGAACATTTCCCGAATCGGTGATCGAGTTACTCGCTTAGTACGGTTCGCTACCGGTAAGCTACCATCTTGACACATATTGTAAGGATCACAGAGAACCGACATATACCTTATGGTCGAGTGAGTTGTTGTCTTGATCTCGTTTCGAATGGTTCCTCGTTCACGATCTGTCGCACGAAACGACCGTAACTCATAGGGATTATTGTAGCCAACCGCAGAGTTTGACGCCCGTCCGTCGACGCTGTGTCTCAGTACGTTGAGGGAGAAACTCTGAACTCCTACGATAATCCCTATCACTACGTCACTTCGGAGCGACACGCTCTACTCGTAGCAATCCAAATCGACTTCTCAGCTTGTCTCCAGTATCACCGAATTCATCGATAACACCCAACAAAATTCTCATGTCGAGTTAACAGGTATATGGGCTTTTACAGGTACGTGAATGGATGGTTCGTCGATTTGTTCCGCCGAGTATCTCCCAATCTCACAGCCCCAATGATTCACGTGATACGCTGTATTGGTCGACTCAATTCCACCGCCGATCGTATCGTCTCTGGATGCCATGCCACATTTCGGGGGTCCTGAGTAACCGTAGCGCCTACGAGTGGAACTGAAGGCGACTCCGTTACTGCAATTCGAATCTCACCTACTGTCAGCGCTTGAGCAATCAGTATATATACTCCTGTGGGTATCTAACTCTCTAACTCTGCACCCTTGATAGGTACTTGTCTGCCACAATACGACAGATGTCGTAGTAGTACTTTAGTTATTGCCGATAATAGGTTGGCCATGAACTACACCTGTCCCCGTTGTACCGAGCAACGTGAGCTACGAGAGTATATCACCAACTGTTCCGTTTGTGGTTTCGTGCCAAATCAAGGATCTGATTGAGGAGGAACAATAACGACCATTCTCGACATTCAACGTACCGAAACCGTCCTGTATAACCAATTACAACAGTACAGCGTCGAGATCGTACTTTGGCGTTTGTCAGCTACAAACATAGTGTGTCGTGCTCGGTAAACGAAGAACAGCTACTACCAGGTAGACTGGTATCGATCAGAGCTTTGAACCACGGAATGAGTATTACGAATAGTATAGAACCATACATAGTTACGGTGAAAAGATAGAGAAGAAACTAATAGCTGGATGTTTTGTTAATTGCAAACACACTCTCCGGGAAGCACACGAAACACAAAAATAGACAATAGTATGTGTGTAAAATATGGTCAGCATCTGTGCGTCTGACGTTCTCCAAGCTACCGTGATATAAGTTATCTCCCCACTTGTTTGGCAATTGCAAACACATACAGAGTCACAACGAAAGTGAGATAGATTACCGATTCCGGCACGATCGTAGGGCCCGCAGATACGAGGAGAAACAGGGATAGCAAGCCCGTGTGAAAGCGTGGGAACTTCCAGTAAATTTTTCAGCTCATCACAGATGAAGTTCAAAAACAGAGAAAGAAAAATCGCTCAAACGGTGCCCAGAGCTTTCGTGCATTCCACCCAATAGTTAAGCAAGAGCCGGTATCAATCAGTACCGTTTTAGATATCAGTGGTGTAGACAAGTAGATTTATATAGGATGTGAGTATAATGCTCTGGTATGGTACGCGATGGTTCACCACAGACGTTTGGACAGTTTGGGGGACGGTATGCGCCAGACGAACTAGAAGAAGTACTCGAGGATTTGGCTACAGAGTACGACCACCTGAAAGACGACGAAGAGTTCCGAGAGGAACTTGACGAGCTTCTACGCAATTTCGCTGGTCGCCCGACACCACTTTACCATGCATCATCGCTCTCAGAGGAGTACGGTGCAACCATTTACTTCAAACGAGAAGATCTCGTTCACGGAGGGGCTCACAAACTCAACAATGCACTTGGGCAGGCACTACTCGCAAAACATGCAGGAAAAGAGCGGCTGATTGCTGAAACGGGCGCCGGCCAGCACGGTACAGCGACATCATTTGTAGGCGCACACACGGGCCTTGAAACGGAAATCTATCAAGGCAAAAAGGATGCCGAGCGACAGCGGATGAACGTCTTCCGAATGGAGCAGATGGGTGCCACGGTAAATAAAGTAACACGGGGTGGTTCTGGGCTTGCAGACGCGGTGGATGCGGCCATGGAGGATCTAATCAAAAATAACGAAAATACCCACTACTTGGTCGGGTCGGTCGTCGGTCCGGATCCGTGGCCACGTATGGTCCGTGATTTTCAATCAGTGATCGGTGAAGAAGCACGTGAACAAATTTTGGAGCAAGAAGGTAAGTTACCGGACGCCGCTGTTGCCTGCGTTGGTGGTGGGTCAAACGCAATCGGATTGTTCCACCCATTTTTCGATGACAGCGAGGTCGACTTCTACGGCGCAGAGGCTGCTGGAAAAGGTCTCGATACCAACCAACATGCTGCACCACTATCCGAAGGAAAAGAAGAAGTGTATCAGGGGATGCGAACGCGAGTGATCGATGACGACGTCGAGGTCCACTCAATCGCGGCCGGCCTCGATTATCCCGGCGTTGGACCAGAACACGCAAATTATCAAGAGCTTGATCGGTGTTCCTATCGGGGAATCGTAGACGAGGACGCACTCCAGGCGTTCCAAGACCTCTGTAAGTACGAAGGGATCGTGCCTGCGCTTGAGTCGAGTCACGCCGTTGCACTCGCAAAAGAGTTAGCCGCTGAGATGGACGAGGACGATGTTCTCCTCGTGAATCTGAGCGGACGGGGTGACAAAGACGTCGAAAAGATTGCCGAGGAGTATCTGCAAGACTAATACGTTATAGAGGACGTATTGAATCACTACTTGACTTTGCACCTTCTGCTGGTGAAGTGCGTAGAGATAGCATGAGCCGCTAATTTTCCCGTTACATCGTTCTTGTTGTGGGCAGCAACAAGAGACCGTTCAGGACATCTCGAACAATGTTCTCCCGGTAAAAACGAACGGATCCTAAGCACTGAGAACATTTCCTAGTATACCAACTAAAATAAAGGAAGATTCACCAAAGAATGGTTGGGGCTGTTTAGCTAGGCCAACGATACGAAATAGAACAGTAACAGTGCCGTCATCATTGACGGCATCTTCACGCACGAGATTGCCACACAAATCACGAATGCCGGGAAATTATGCGACCACACCGTCCTGGCTACATCTGGAAACAAAATCTTATACGCGCTCTACGCCGACGAGAAAACGACGTATTCACTCGGCTTTCGACTCTGCGAAAAAGATGTTCAGCGGTGTGTTGAGGCGGCTATCGATCTCGTCGATGAACTCATCGAGATGGGTGTCCGTCGGATACCTATCTCTTCGACATGAGCTACTGTTCCGGAACGAGCAACCTCTATCCGCACCAAGATGACCGAACCTTCAGCGAAAGCGTTGGAAATCTTTTGTCTGGGCACTCAACAGCCCCAACTCGTAGTGCCGACGAGCTAATGCACTAGATCAGGGTATGTTCATCTAACATGTGAATTCAAGTAGCTGGATGGTTATTTCTGACGAATTTTTAAATAGTCACTAGACACCGCGCTCTTGTATTTTTTCTTCCTTAGGAAGATCTACATTCGCATCTCCTTTCATTCCTTGCCCGACCCCATCAGTTATTTCAGCTAGTACTTCGGGGTCATTCCAGTTGTTGACTGCAGCCACAATCGCTTCGGCCATCGCTTCAGGATCTTCGGCTCCAAAAATACCGCTCCCGACGAAAATACCGTCACAACCATGATCCATCATCAATGCAGCATCTGCTGGTGTCGCGATTCCACCGGCGGCAAAATTCACAACTGGGAGCCGGCCCATTTCTGCTGTTTCGTGTACTAACTCCGCGGGAGCGTCGTTTTCTCGAGCCCAGGCAGTGCGTTCTTCGGCGCTTTTTCCTTCTAATTCCCGAATGGCTCCTTTGATAGTACGCTGGTGATGAACAGCCTGATTCACATCGCCTGTTCCCGCTTCCCCCTTTGTTCGGATCATTGCCGCCCCTTCGTCGATCCGTCGAAGTGCTTCACCGAGGTCGCGAGCGCCACAGACGAAGGGAGCAGTAAACTCGTGTTTTTCGATATGGTAGCTGTTGTCTGCAGGTGTAAGTACTTCACTTTCGTCGACCATATCGACGCCCACGGCCTCGAGAATCTCGGCTTCTTTCGTATGGCCGATTCGGGATTTTCCCATAACCGGAATAGAAACCTCACCGATGATTTCACGGACAGTCGCTGGATCCGCCATTCGAGAGACGCCACCGCGCTTGCGGATATCTGCTGGTACTGCCTCGAGCGCCATTACGGCAACCGCTCCGGCGTCTTCGGCGATTCTGGCCTGCTCACGAGAAACGACGTCCATGATGACCCCACCTTTCTGCATTTTGGCGAAACCGCGTTTGATGAGTTCTGTTCCCTGATACAGGCTCTCTAATTCCATTGGATCCGACATACCTACTAAGTAGATGTCGTCCTATACATAGATCTACCGGTCGTTCTGTCTGTTCACTGTCGCTTGTGATTCCTAGATGTAAAGGCCCATGACTAACCCAACGGTGGTATCTTGCCCATTTGTAAAATCCGAGGTAAACATAGCTGGACAAAGAAGTTGCGGTTCAGCCGGAAACAACCAGTTACCGAATCGATCACAGCTGGTATGAGGCCCACGATTCAGCGTGTGCAGAAAGATACCGGAGTGACCTCGAAGACGCTTCGATAAAACGAGTACGAGATCTACAACGACACAGATTGAGGTTACCCGAGCTGCGATTGAATGTGATCTGCTAATTGATTCATGGCTTCGTTAGCCTCGTCAACGGAGTCTGTCACGCTGAGAAAGCCGTGTGCAAGCGTCGGATAGTGTTCGTGGGTTGTTGGAACGTCGTTTTCTAGAAGTTTCTGAACATATTCAAATCCATCGTCTCTGAGCACGTCAAAGCCAGCCGTTAGCACTACTGCAGAAGCAACACCGGACGGATCAGCCACGCGCCCAACCGCCGCGAGCGGATTGTACTTTTGGACCGGGTCCTCGAGATATTGCTCCCAGAACCATTCCATATCTCGGCGAGTGAGCAGTGGCTCATCAGCATGCTCGGTGTATGACTCCGTCCCACGAACGACATCTGTAATCGGATACAACAGGAACTGCCCGCCAAGGGAGACGTCTGCTTCTCGAGTGCGAAGCGCAACCGCAGCGGCAAGATTCCCACCAGCACTTGTTCCAGCTACACCCACTCTGTCTGGGTCGGCACCGAACTCGTTCGCATGGTTCGCTGCCCAAGTAAGTGCGGAAAACGCATCGTTGAGCGCCGCAGGAAACGGGTGATCTGGCGCGAGACGGTAATCGACCGAAATGACAAGGCAATCACTCCTACTTGCAAGTTCGCGACAGATGTTATCTGCCGAATCAAGCGTGCCGAGGGTCCATCCACCGCCGTGATAAAAGACGAGAGTCGGCGGGTTTTCGACGCCGGGATGGTAGACGCGAATCGGAATCGGTCTGCCCTTTCCCTCTATCTCGAAGTCACGGACTGACTTCACTGTCGCTCCCTCGCCACGAGAGAAGACGTCATCTTCGATTCTCCGAGCACACTGTATTGACATCGCGTGCCAGTTTGGTAACCCCATCTCTTCAATCTCGTCAATGACGGTCTCCATCTGCGGGTCCATCTGCTGACTCATCTATCTAGCGAGGGTAGCTGTTGCAAATAATTCAAACTATCGATTCACTGGTGGTCTGATCTCCATACAAAAACCGTCCGATGCGATAGCAGCCCGACGCTTTGTTAACCGAATAACAACGTTCACGCAACAGCAGTCCCGATCGTGTCGCCTGCAGCCGGCTATCAAGATGCCCCAAGTATCATAATGTCTCGCTTCAAACTGGTCTAACCAGGTGGTTTGCGTGACCAAAAAAAGCGAGTACAAATTCAATTATCCCAACAAGAAGCTGTATATTCCAGGTCCAACTGAAGTACGTGACGACGTTATCGAGGCCATGTGCGAGCCGATGTTCGGCCACCGTATGGATCAAATGACTGATCTGTACACGACCATCGTCGAGGATACGAAAGAGTTTCTCGACACTGACAACGACATCATCATCCTGACGGGGTCGGGCACTGAGTTCATGGAGAGTTCGATCCTTAACCTCGTCGACGAAGATGTCCTCGTGACGACTTGTGGAAGCTTCAGTGAACGACAGACAAACGTCGCCGAACGACTGGGCAAAACCGTCGACACCCTCGAGTACGAGTGGGGACAAGCAGTCAAACCCGAGGACGTCCGCGAGTATCTCAAGAAAAGCGACACTGACTATGATGTCGTCACGTGCGTGAAAAACGAGAGTTCGACTGGAGTCCGGAATCCTGTCGAGGAGATCGGCGACGTAGTTGCCGAGTACCCGGACACCTCCTTCGTCGTCGACGCCGTCTCGTCGCTAGGGGGCGATTACGTTGACATTGACGAGCACAACATCGACGTCATCTTCACCTCCGTACAGAAAGCCTTCGCCATGCCGCCTGGTCTGGGCGTCTGTGTCGTCAGTCAGGATGCCTACGAGGCCGAACTCGAGGCAGACTCAGCCTCTTGGTACGGTGGTTTCCAGCGTACGCTCGATTACTACGATCGGAAGGGCCAGACCCATTCCACCCCCGCTATCTCGATCATGCTTGCCTACCGAAAGCAGATGAAACACATGCTTAGGGAAGGCCACGACGCACGAGATCAACGCCACCGCGAGATGGCCGAGTACACCCGCGAGTGGGCACACGAACACTTTGAGATGTTTCCCGAAGAGGGCTATGAGTCCCAGACGGTGAGCTGTATCGAAAACACTAGGGGTATCGATGTCGCCAGCACCATTGACGCCGTGAGCGAAGAGTACGACATGGTCTTCTCGAACGGCTACGGTTCCACTCTTGGCGAAAAGACGTTCCGAATCGGTCACATGGGCGAACACGATCTCGAGAGCATCAAAGAACTCACTGACGCGATCGAAGACGTTGCAGGGTTGTGAATTGAGCGAACGGCTGATCGTGTGACGATGAGTTTTGAGTGAGAATACATGTTGTTTTTTAACTTCGTACTCGATGAGATGCTACACTATTGCTAACCTAGCGGCGAAAACTTCCCCTACTGGGGAAATACTTATTTCACCAGGCAATCGTGATAAGCTCACGATGGCAAAAATATCATCGGAAACGGAGTTCACTGTGTACGACCTCCGCGTCGAATGTGTCGAGATAAATGGCGACGCAGAAGGCAGTTACGATGTTGGAGACTATTTCGAAGTTCACGGCGAAAATCTTGTTTTTCCGGAAAAACAGACGTTCCCAATATACGCGCTCTCAGCACTCATTCCCCTCTTACCGGCAAAGCAGCGCGAAAGCGATTCGAACGATTGGATGTCGACTCCTGTGAAAGTGACTGATCCAGATCCGGACGTGGACGGCACTTTCGAAATCAGCCGAATCGGAGAACGGACTGTCACTCCGAAAAGTGCATCTGATGGGGAGTAGCGACATGTACAAAGAAAGTATCGCGCTTGGGCTATAGTTGCCACTGCAAGTCAATGTACACCTGACCGCACGAATTATGACCGGTCAGTACACAAATCGCTTAGTTATTACTATAGACTATAGCAGTTAGGTGTAAAAACGGATATAAAGCTTGACTCTTAGTTCGTGGAATAAGCGTACTGTTCAATTTCGATAGTCCGTTATACCGTTTTTTCGGCTACATAACCCATAGAGGCAGTAATATCTAAAATACAGCACACAATTCGGCAATAGCTGTGATGTTAATGACATAGGAGTTAGTGTTTCGTGCAGATATTAAGTGGATCCCAATATTTATGTGTAATCAATAACGAAAGAGGCACGTGACAAACAACAGCACGCGAAGACGGTTTGTTATTAGTACAGGAGCCCTCGGTGCAGCAGCTATTGCTGGTTGCGTGGGAGACGATGAAGTTCAACGAGCTATTGGCGCAGCAACTCCCCAATCCGGACCACTTGAACCGGATGGGACTGCCGGTATTCGCGGAATGGAAGTTGCTATCGAAGAATTAACAGAAGAATTGGATGAGCCGATCGAACTACAGGCCACAGACGGTGAGGCAGCACCCGATCGAGCAGTTAGTGTTGCTAGAAACATGTATGATAATAACATTCCAGTTATCACTGGTACGTTCTCGAGCGACGTGTCGAACGTACTTAGTGACCTTGCTGAGGATGAGGAAGTTCCGTTTATAACGTCGATCTCGGTTGATCCAGAGATCATCAATGAGGATGACGAGTATACGTTCCGTATGACCGGAGACACGACTCAGAAGCTCAAGGGGATGGCCGAGTTCCTAGAAGAGGAGGGCGTGTCCGGTATTGCGGTGATTGCAGCAGACTATTCGATGGGGGAGTCCTCTATTGAATTTTTCGAAGAACGTGCCGAAGAGTACGGAATGGAGTTAGTACATTCAGCAGAAGTTCCAATGGAGACCGACAACTTCGTGCCGGAAATTGGGGACCTCGATACCGATGAAATCGATGCACTGTTTTATCCGTTCCCAGGTGGGACTGCACCGACACTCATAAGTCAAACTCGTGAGCAAGGGCTGTTCGACGAGGTGGACATTGTTATTGGGCACGACTCGTACGGGACAGAAACGTTCTACGAGTCACTCGGTGACGACCTTCAAGATATGTACTTCTGGGGGGTCGATCTTGAAAACGAGCAGGCCCAACAAGCAAACGAACGGATGCAAGAGATGTTCGACGTGAGAATGGACCCACTGAGCCTACCGTATTACGACACCATCCATCTAATCGCAGAAGTAATGGGGGAACAGGGATCAGTTGATCCACAAGACATTCGCAACGGCCTGGCCGACATTGAATATGAAACCGCATCAGGCTGGGACGTGAGATTCGATCAGAATGGGAACAATACAGAATTTCAAATGATTGTGGGCCAGTGGCAAGAAGATGACGACGGTGAATTAGCGCCCAACGTTGAGTATACAAGCCACGTTGTGTCCACAGAGTGATGGTGATGGGAACGACAACACTCCTGCGTATTGAGGAGGTGCACAAGACCTTCGGAGGAATTGTTGCGCTTGATCAGTTTACAGCAACGGTCAATGAAGACGAAATAACAGGTCTGATCGGTCCGAACGGGGCTGGGAAAACGACGCTATTTAATGTGATTACCGGTGTCTTGACACCGGATTCAGGTTCGATTCGATTCGAGGGAAAAGAATTAACAAGTTTGAAATCACATCAGATCTGTCATGAGGGAATTGGTCGGACCTTCCAAACACCCAAACCAGTCCGTTCGCTGACTGTCAGAGAGAACCTCCAAGTCGCTCGTAAATACGGTGTTGGCGACAATGAAAAGAGAGAAACAATACAATCAATCAACGAAGTAATCGAGTTGTTTTCCCTCGAGGAAAAGCAAGATACGATAACAAAGGAACTCCAACTCGTTGAGCAAAAGTTCGTTGACGTGGCTCGAGCACTCGTGACTGGTCCGAAATTGATTCTTCTGGACGAAATCATGGCCGGGTTGAATCCAACCGAAAAGCAAGAGATGATGTCGACAATCAAGACAATCAATACAGAGTTCGGTTCTACCTTCCTGATTATTGAACACGACCTCGGTATAATCCGTTCGATCTCAGACCGAATTATAACGATACACGAAGGTAGCGAACTCACCAGTGGCTCGCCCGAGAAAGTAATGGAAAACGACAAGGTCAGGGAGGCATACATTGGCAAATAATATACTCGAAGCCAGTGACGTTGACGCTGGCTACGGCCAGGTCGAGATTCTGGATGAGATCGCGTTTGAGGTACCTGAAGGCGAAATACTGTCGATCATCGGTCCTAATGGTGCTGGGAAGACTACTCTCATGCGGGTACTAATGGGACTTATTCCAGCTCGTTCGGGATCGGTAGAACTTCAAGGGGGACTAATCACCGATCGACCGACCCACGAAAGAGTCAAAATGGGTATGTCCCTTGTCACTGAAAAGCAGAACCTATTCACAGAGATGACAGTTGCTGAAAACCTCAAGCTGGGATCGTACACAGCACGTGGGGACGAAAAGGAAAAACGCTTAGAGCGTGTTTTTAAGCTATTCCCCCGGCTTGAAGAACGGCAAAGTCAACATGCCGGGACACTAAGCGGCGGGGAAGCTCGAATGTTAGCACTAGGTCGAAGTCTGATGACCGACCTTGACATCCTTTTGCTGGATGAGCCCTCAATCGGTCTTGCACCTCACCTCATCCCGGAACTGTTCGAGAAGATACGGGAAATCAATGATCGGGGAGTCTCTATCGTCCTCGTTGAACAGCGTGCCCAAGAGGCACTCGAACTGGCAGACTCCGGTTGTCTGCTCGAGAATGGCTGTATTGTCCATCGAGACGATGCGAGTGCTATGTTAGACAGCGACGAAGTAATCGAGCAGTACTTGGGTGGTGCGTGATGCTCGACCTTGGACAAATCGCGTTCGCGATCATCAATGGGTTGGTTTTCGGATCGATCCTCGCGTTGATTGCGGTTGGATTGAGTCTGATCTACGGTGTGCTTGATGTTCCAAACTTTGCTCAAGGAGAGTTCGCGACACTTTCGGGTTTCATCGTCGTTGGACTGATGGGCTTTGGTCTGGGTCTGGTACCGAGTATCATTGTCGCAATCGTCGCAGCAGTCGTTGCTGGAATCGCATTAGAGCGGCTTGTCATTGCGCGGTTTTATGGTCGAGAAGAGTTCCTTCTTCTTACTTTCTTCGCGACATTTGGTGTGACAATCATATCAGAAAACGCACACCAAATGATTTTTGGCGGGTTTCGTCAAATTCAGGGTCCGGAACTAGGAACGATCTCACTAGTGGGCAGTACCTACAGCCTGTTGAACGTTCTTAGTGGCGTTTTTGCTATCATCATGATCATTGGTTTGTATATCTTCACTAAATACACGTATACAGGATTGGCGATGAGAGCAGTGGCAGATGATCAGACTGGAACCGAAATTCTTGGAATTAATTACGGGCGGATCTACATGGTCACGTTCGCTTTGGGTGGGGCACTCACTGGGATCTCAGGAATTCTCTATGGAATGTCCTACACACTCAGCCCGACACTTGGGGTCTTACTGACGTTGTTCGCTTTCACGATCGTCGTTGTTGGTGGTATTGGAAGCTTCCAAGGTGCAATTATCGCGAGCTTCTTGGTCGGGTTAGTTGAAAGCTTCGCATCAACGTTCATTGGTAGTCAGTGGCGGTTATTCGCAGTATTCTTCCTTCTCTTTGTCGTCCTCATACTTCGTCCGCAGGGCATTGGAGGTGTCCGTTCATGAATCAGATTCAAGAGTTCGTCAAATCGGTGATGAACCAGGTTCAACCATACAGCAAAGAGTTAATTATCATCTCCGCGCTCATCAGTGCTGTGCTCCCGTTCATCGTAACGAGTTCGACCCTCTTCGATCTCAAAATTATGCTGATTTTTGCTATACTTGCATTCGCCGTGATTTTGCCAATTGGTTACACGGGTCAACTAATCCTATCACAGGGAGCGTTCTTCGGGATCGGCGCGTATTCGTTTGTACTATTGGTCAGCCGTGGAGTCCCCAGTATTGTTGGCGTCGTGGTAGCGGTTACTCTGACGGCACTTGTTGCGTATTTGCTGGGAAAACCTGCGACGAGAGCCCATGGGATCTATCTCGGCATCATCACGCTCGCATTTAACATGTTGTTTGTGATCGCTTTAGAGATTTTTTCCAACGTGACAGGTGGTAACGTCGGGCTGACAAGTCCGGATCTGCTACCGGAAGTTGTTACTGGAGCGCTTCCTGAAGACGTACTGCTATACTATATCGTGTTGGTTACATACATTGGTGTGTTTTTGTTCTTCTCGAGGATTCTGGACTCGGAAATTGGATCTGCGTTCCTCGCGATCAAAGAAGACACTGTTGTCGCCGAATCGATCGGAATTGATTCACACCGGTACCGTCTCCACTCATTTACCCTCTCAGGTGCCGTTTGTGGGCTGGCTGGCGGGCTATTCGCACCAGTTAATGGATTCGTGTCTCCACCGGTATTCGACCTTGATACGACGATAGAGATTATTCTAGCTGGTGTTGCAGGAGGACTATCGATCCCTTTCGGAAGCATTTTCGGTGCAAGCATTGTCGTGTTACTCCCCGAATACCTCCGTGCTATCGAGCAATACCGGTTAATTGTCTACGGCGTGTTGATTATTCTCATATTAGCATATCTACCGCAGGGTGTTGGCGGATGGCTTCAGGAACAGTGGCGTAATAAATAACACCAACGTCTTCTCTCTTCCGTAGGAGATTGTTGATAGAGTTCGGCACAGTCGGTACTTCCGGCCGTGTTTAATCCCTAGACAGCGTTGGATCAGGTCGTCAGAGTAAGGAAAATGAAGCGGAAGAGTGCGGTTTGCGCCAACGCAAATCTTCTCTTCACCGAACGTGTGGTCTTCGCAGTCAAAAGGGTCGCCGATGGTTGGGACGAACCTGCCGCCTCAGAAGGGGCGGCGGGTTCACCGATGCGGCGATGATATCCCTCCACTGTCTCCGGATTTACCTCGAGACAACCTACCGGATGACGATTGATCTACTGAAGGAAATGCAACGAATATCGCGGAAGATCGGCTTCGAACCGGCCGATCTCCCACATCCATCCACGTTATGTCTCGCGTTCGATAGAATCGAGATGGCGGTCTGCCGGACTCTTCTTCAACAGTCCGCTCAGCTTCACAACACCGGTCCGATTGGCGCGATTGACGCTACGTACTTCGAGCGCTCGCCCCTCGATCCCGGCGAGATTTGGACTGTCGTTATCATTGTAGCTACCGCTCAGCAGTATCAACAATCTTTTACCGGAGAGCGTAGACCAGAAGATCTATAACATTTGGACTAAACTTTATATTTATCATGGGACGAATTGACAAGTACATGGCCGTCGGGTTGTCGCCAACCGTGTGGGGCGCTGAGGAACGAAGCGACATTCAAAAGAATCTGGATCATATACACGAAAATCTCTCGGCCGCAACCTGGCTAAGTGGGACAGATTTACCGGTCAAATTAGCGGTTATCCCAGAAGGTGCGTTGCAAGGATTCACGGATGAGGTCTTTGATATGGACCACCAAACCTACCGTGACGAAATCGCTGTCGACATTCCGGGGAAAGAGTCAGATACGCTTGGGGAGTACGCCAAAGAGTTTGGAATTTACATCGTTGCATCAGCGAAGGAGAAAGCACCAGAGTACGATGACAGGTTCTATAACACGGCGTTTGTGATCAGTCCTGACGGAGAGTTGATCCTCAAACATCGGAAGAATACGCCACTTTTGCCGGTAGAACGGTCTGTAACGCCACATGACATGTGGGATGACTGGGTCGAGGAACACGGAAAAGACCTCGACTCGTTTTTCCCAGTTGTTGATACCGACATCGGACGAATCGGTATCTCACTCGCAATCGAGGGGGCGTATCCTGAATACGTTAGAGGATTAGCAATGAATGGGGCAGAAGTCGTCTGCCGGATTGCATGTCCCGAACCGATGGTTGCGAACAATGCTTGGGAGATCCAAAACAAAGCTCGAGCGCTTGACAACAATGTGTACTTCATGGCCCCTAACTTGGGCACCTACTATCTCACACAAGATAAAGAAGAGCCGATCGACACGTTCGGCGGCGGCTCAATGCTTGTGGATCACAAGGGACGAACGATCTCCGAACACGATTACGGCGCAGGATCATCGTACTGTGCCGGCGTTATCGATATCGAAGGGCTCCGTGAGTTCAGAACGCGGTCCCCACAGATGAACTGGATCAAAGACCTCCGAACGGAGTTGTGTGAGGTCATCTATGATCGTGAATTGTATCCGAAGAACCTATGGCTCGACGACCTGCCGGTTAATCACGAAGAATACAACGAAGAAGTTACTCAAAAGCAGATAGAACTGATGGTCGAAAAAGACATCTACGTTCCGCCATACTGGGAACGAGAAGAATAGTTCGGGAACTATTCTCAGTACTTCACCTACGGAAACGCTGCTGACTGAACGAACCACTGCTACCGATAAATAGTTGTGCCAAAGTTAAGGGCTGCCGCCTTTACAACCGGCAGCCGGTCGAAACCGTATTCGACGAGGTCACGAGATATGCGAGTATCGGAGTCAACCGTGTAGAAGCCCCCGGAGAGAGCGACTCGTCGACAGTGGAATTGTAGGTACGTCTGAATGTCGCAAGCGTTTGGCTTTCGCCTAGAGTGGTCAGCGTAACTTTTGGATATCCGGAGGATCGTTCGATCTAATCATATGGAAAATTAATACAATTGGACAAGTATAGGAACGTGTTAGTAACGAACTGTTTGAGCGTTTTCCAGACCGGTTCGATGGCATTAAACATCGGCGTGGTCTTCAAGCGCTTCAGAGGGAAGATGATTAGTGAGATGGCGTTCAATATGACGTGAGGAGGGTTCGATGTGCACAGCTGCCACCTCCTCATTTCTTCCGAAAATTAGCACCGGTAAACCTCCGCTGTCACGTGTTTCTTGGCCTAGCAGACGGATGAGGCGACACCGTAAGGAGGTAACGATCAATATCTTTCACAAGTACATTTGTAAAAACAGAATTCAAAACAGACACTATTGTTTGCTAAACACAAACGGGGGGGAAATCTGTTAGATTCGGGTTGCAGTGATGATAGATGATCAAAAGACGTTCCCAATCGAAAAGCAAGCGAATGATTCGGTTACTGGAATCGAAGGATAGTTTTTCGCGACATAGATGTGAAGAGCTCGATACTGGTGTGGTTTGTCATAGCAACTGTACCGAAACTAATTTATATCCCTATACAAGATTTGCCCTGTAGATGAAGGTATTAGTTACAGATCCAATCGAAGATGCAGGTTTAGATAAACTCAGAAGCGCCGGCCACAAAGTCGAAAGGGGCTATAATCTCGAGGGTGAACCGCTTCTAGAAGCGGTCTCAGACGTTCATGGACTGATCGTTCGCTCGGGAACTGAAGTGACCGCAGACGTGATCGAAGCTGCAACGGAGTTAGTTATCGTCGGCCGAGCCGGAATCGGCGTCGATAACATCGATATCGACGCAGCAACGGATAACGGCGTCATCGTCGCCAACGCACCCAAAGGGAACGTCCGCGCGGCGGCTGAACACACGGTCGCAATGATGTTCGCAACTGCCCGATCAATCCCACAGGCCCACGTTCGGCTCAAACACGGTGACTGGGCGAAAAGCGATTATCTCGGAGCCGAACTGAATACCAAAACGCTCGGGGTAGTCGGCCTCGGTCGTGTCGGTCAGGAGGTTAGTAAAAAGCTCAACTCGCTGGGGATGGATATCGTCGCCTACGACCCGTACATTTCCGAGGAGCGCGCGGAACGAATTGGTGCCGAACTCATCGAGTTCGAGGCCTGCCTCGAGCGTGCTGACTTTGCAACAATCCACACGCCGCTGACTCCGGAAACGGAGGGAATGATCGGTAAGAAAGAACTCAAGCTACTTGAGGGGGGTTACCTTGTAAACGTTGGTCGCGGCGGCATTGTTCAAGAGGACGCCCTTGCGGCCAAGGTTGAAGATGGAACGATATCCGGGGCAGCACTCGACGTTTTCGCAGAGGAACCAGTGGCCGAAGATTCGCCGTTACTCGAACACGAAGAAATTATCCTCACTCCCCACCTCGGTGCGTCAACTGAAGCAGCACAGGAAAACGTTGCCGTCTCGACGGCCGAGCAAGTCAACGCTGCGCTTTCTCAGGAACCTGTCGCGAACGCGCTCAACGCACCGTCGATCGATGACAGCGCTTTCTCACGTCTCGAGCCGTTCATTGAGATTTCCGAAACCGCCGGAAGGATCGCTGCTCAGTTGCTTGACGATCGCGTCGAAGGTATTGAAATTACATACGAGGGTAATATTTCCGAGGAGGACGTCGAATACATCACCGCTAGCGCTCTGAAAGGTATCTTCGAGCCGGTTAAATGGCAGGTCAACGCCGTCAACGCCCCCCAGATAGCCGAAGAGCGTAGCGTCGACGTGACAGAGTCCAAGACCCGCCAGGCAGAGGACTTCCAAAGTTTGATCACCGTAACTGTGAACAACAGCAACGACGAAATTTCGGTCGACGGGACGCTTTTCGCCGACGATGATCCGCGAATCGTTCGGATCGATGGATACCGCGTCGACGCAATTCCACACGGGAAAATGGTTGTAACGCGAAATGCAGACACACCTGGCGTGATCGGCTTCATCGGATCTGTGCTGGGCGAGAACGAAATCAATATCGCTGGGATGTTCAATGCTCGCGAGACGATTGGTGGCGAAGCGCTGACGGTTTACAATGTAGATAGAGAGGTTCCTAACGGTGTTAAAGAAGAGCTCAAAGCTCACGAGTCGATTATCGGTATTGATCACATAACGCTAAACGGACAAGATTGAGTACTGGATTCGGCTCGAAGGAACGACCGGACCAAGGACGGTTCCTGTTCAGGGAAATCCAAAACACGCCTCAGTCGACAGTTGTCACCACGGCTACTGTGAATATTATTACCCCACACATAACGTGTAAATAGAATTGGCAAATATAAACTACTTTATCCGGCCCCGTCAAAGAGAGGATTATGTCAGTCGTAGCATTCGATTTCGACGGGACGCTTTCTGATTCCGAGATGACCGTATTGCTCGGCAAACGGTGTGGCGTAGCTGATGATATGGCCAGAATCACTGAACGATCGATGAACGATGAAATCGAGTACGCTGAAAGCCTTCGCGAGCGCGTGGCGCTTCTTGAGGGGCTTCCAGAAACCGATGTTGCAGCAGCCTTCAGCGAGGTCAAACTCCGCGACGGTGCAGCCGACCTCCTCGAAAAGTTAAACGACGCTGGAGTAACCACAGCGATTCTCACAGGTGGATTCGAACGCGGCGTTGCAGTTGCACTCGAGCGCGAAGGGGCGACTGTCGATCATATTGTCTCTAACAAGATGCCGATGACCGACGATGGCAAAGCGCTAACCGGACAGGTCGAAGGACCACTTATTGAAGGAACAAAAGACGATGCACTCGAAGAACTCGCCAACACCGTCGGGACGTCCCTCACGAAGACGAGTGCGATCGGGGACGGCGCAAACGACTTGCCGATGCTCGAAGTAGCCGGACTTGCGATCGGTTTCGAGCCGAAGCCGGTCGTCGAGCCACACTGTGACGCCACCGTAACCTCGATGGCGGAGGCACGTGAGATCCTTGTCGAGGAAGGTATTTTCGAGGATGCCTGAAGAGCACCATTCGAAACATAGCGGACGACGATGTGATTATCGGTATAGGTTTTGTGAATTATTGTAATGATTTTATACCGATAACTTCCGTCACTCATTAGCGTTCGGACCGAACGACGACAAATTTATTAGGTCGGGCTAGTCTTCCACTAGTATGACAACTGGAGGCGACGCTGTCGCGCGAGTACTCGCTGAGAACGGCGTTTCGGAAGCGTACGTACTGCTCGGAAATCAGACGGTAACGATCGCGGACGGGCTCTATGAACGCGACGCTGACGTGATTACGGCCCGCCACGAGTACAACGCGGCCGTGATGGCGGACACATACGGCCGGCTCACCGGCGATCCAGGGATCGCAATCACCGTCGCCGGACCGGGCGGGACGAACGCGTTGACCGGTGTTGCACAGGCCTACACCGCGGCGTCCCCGATGATACTCATCAGCGCCGTCCTTCCGGAAGACGAACACACCGAAGCACTCCACGGAGTCGACGATCAACACTTCCTTCGAAAAGCGTTCGAACCGGCAACGAAGTGGAGCACACAGGTCCACGATTCGGCTCGGCTCCCCCAGGTCGTCGCTCGAGCGTTCGACATCGCGACCAGTGGTCGACCTGGTCCCGTGTTTATCGGCGTCGACGAGGACATTCTGCGATCCGACGTGGAGATCCCACCGGCTGCCTTCGATCACGAATCCCACGAGACGCCCGCTGTCGCCTCATCCGACGTCGCGGACGCGCTCGAGCCAGTCCGAGCCGCCGAACAACGCTGTCTGTACGTCGGCAAGGGAGTCCTGCGGGCGTTCGCGAGCGACGACGTCGTCGAAATCGCGGAGTCCCTCGACGCCCCCGTCGTCTGTCCACGACACTACCCCGACGCGTTTCCGAACGACCACCAGCTGTTCGCCGGCACCGTCGGAATGTCGGACCACCCCGCCGCAACCACCGCGCTGGCGAACGCCGATGCCGTCCTTTCGCTCGGCGTCCGAACGAACTCACACGAAGCGGCTGTACTCGGTGATCGAACGCCAGACGATACCGACATCGTTTATCTCGACGATCCGCCGTACGAGTTCCCCGCCTCGAGCGCGACCGAGGTGGTCTCGGGCGATCTCGGTCCGGCACTCGCTGACGCTCGTGCGGCACTCGACGGGAACGCCGGCGAGACCGACGCCGCCTACGCACGGGCGGTCGGAGAAGAGAGTGATCGGGTCTCGGCGGAGATCGACGCATATCTCGAGGAAGTTCGCTCGCAGACGCCGGTCCATCCGCTCGTGATCATGGCCGAGCTTCGCGAGGTGGTCGACGACGACGTCCTCCTGACCGGCGACGCGGGTGCGGCCGGCGGCGCGTGGCCGAACGACGCCTTCGAATACCGCGAGCCAAATAGCTTCCAGCACTCGCGTCTCTACGATTCGATGGGGTTCCCGGTTCCGTCCGGCAACGCCGCGAAACTGGTCGATCCCGACCGCCAGGTCGTCAATCTCATCGGTGATGGCGGCTTCCTGATGTGCAACATGGAACTCGCAACTGCAGTCGAAACCGAAACCGATGCGGTAACGATCGTGTTCAACGACGGCAAGTACGGAATGATCTGGAACTACCAGCGAAGCGCGGGACACGCCGAGGTCGCCACCGACATCCCGACGGTCGACATCGCCACGATGGCGGAATCGTTCGGCGTTCGCGGCATCCGCGTCACCGAACCCGATGAGGTTCGACCGGCGCTCGAGGAGGCACTCGAGGCTGACGAACACGTCGTGCTCGACGTCCGAATCGATCCGACCGCGGAGTACGTCTCGGGGCGGATCTGGTAGCGGTCAAAACGATCAATAAGAATTAAAGATCTACTGGGTTGGACTCGAGAGGATACTCAGTCAGGAAGGTACGAGAGATCCCAGAGGTGATCGATCGAAACCTCTTCGTCGAGCCAGCCGATGTCGACAGCGAGCGAATTGATCTCTTCGAGACTTTCGGTCATCGGTGATGCCGAGTACGTGTAGTAGGGTAAGTCGACGTACAGTTCCGTCGGGGTCTCGACGTAGCCGGCTTCGGCGATCATCTCGAGGGATGATTCGGGATCGTCGTTGAACCGGTCGACGGCAGTCGAGTAGTCCTCGAGGAACAGTTCGACGACGTCGCCGTTGTTCTCGAGGAACTGCGTCGAGAACCACAGCTCCATCAGATCGTGTTCGAACCCGGTCGAATCGATGACGTCGAAGACCGGTTCGAGTCCGGTTTCGTTGATTCCGGTGTGGTGGAACGGCTGTGGGAACATCGCGGTATCGACCTCGCCACCGTTGACCGCTTCGGGCATCGACGGGAACGGCGTCACGACGACTTCGACGTCGGTTCCGACCTCGAGACCGGCCTGGAGCGCGGCCGACTGGGCCCACATGTCACAGGAAGACCGGGGCGCACAGATGCCGATTCGGGTATCCTGAAGCGATTCTTCGTTGAGCCCGTCGATATCGGAGTCAGGCGTGACCAGGAACTCCTCGGTAAACGTCTCTTCGCGACACTGCGAGACGTTCGCGACGACGGTCATCGGAAGGCCGCTTTCGGTTGCGAAGATCGTCGTGATCGCGGCCGCGGTTCCGGCCTGAAGCTCACCTGCCTGGAACGCCTGGAGCCGTTCGTCGTTCGCGCTGAACGGGATGAACTCGGCTTCGTACGCCTCACCCCAGTGATCGAGTTCGTCGGAGATGACCTCCATCAGCCAGAGCGGTTCCTCCGCTGCGATACCGTGGCCGAGCGTGATTGTCGGAATCGATCCATCGCCGTTACCGGTGTCGTCGTCCGTCTCTCCGTTCGAATCGAGACAGCCAGCGAATCCAGCGGTCAGTGCTGCCCCCGAGGACAGTATCGCGGCTCGCCGTGAAATGTGACTCCTCCCACCATTACCTGATCGTACTGGCATGTGCAAAGGTATTAGATTGTGAATTTATAAGTGTTTCCCCGCGGGAATCGGATTCGTCAGTGAGAGCGCGATCGTAGATCGCCGTTAGTTCGAAGCGATCAGATCTGAGCGACAGTGTCGGGACGCTACGAGTCGGCCGGCGGTTCCATCAACTCGACGTAATTCCCGTCCGGATCGCGAAGATACGCGATCTGTGCGCCGTTGCCAACCGTCTCCGGCTCGTTAACGAACTCGACATCCGGAGCGAGGTCGTCGTACAGGTTCCAGATATCCTCCACCTCGAGACAGAGGTGCGCAACCCCGACGTCGTGACCGGAAGCTTCGTCGTGGACGTTCTCGTTCGGTGGTTCGTCGTATGCGATCAGCTCGATCGAAAACCCGCCGGCATCGAGAAACGTGATGTCGCCTTCGACGCCCTCGACGCCCACGATATCGCTTTGAACCTCGCTTATCGGAAAGCTCCGGTCGACCTCGAGGCCCAGCGTTCCCTCGTAGAACGCGATTGCCTCTTCCATATCCGCTACGTTCAACCCGTAATGTGTTGCACTACCGACCATGAGTAAATTCGTTCGAATCACGGTGGCGAGCACACATAATTGTTGTGTCTCTTTCGGTCGTGCGGAGACGTTTCATCGGACACCGTCCGAAAGCACCGTACACGACGAGGTTCGGAGCTGAGAACACCGAGGACGCACGGTGTGAGAGATAGCTGTAATGACAGTCACGAAGAATGGTGAAAATCGATTACCGACGGTCGGTTTGTCCGGATTAGCAGAGAGATTCCAGCGACGAACTGGGTCGGGACAATCGGAGCGGGTTTCGGTGAGTAGTTAGATTTTTATTGGCCACCCAGAATGGGTATATCAGGGCGTACATGACAGAAACGACTTCAACGGACAGCGATCGATCCCCGCTTTTCGGGTCGACGGGGCGACTGACCACCGTCGGCTCGAGAACCCGGGACACGCTCGTGAACTATGCGCCAGTGTTGGCCCTGTTCGTGGCGTGGGAACTCGCGGGGATAGTAAACGCGTTGCCGTATTACTTGCCGGCACCGTCCGTGATCGTTCAAGAAATCTTCGAGTTGCTACAGGACGGCGTTCTCGTTCCAAACGCCTCCGCTTCACTCCAACTCGTCTACGTGGGTTTCTTCGGCGGAGCGGCGCTGGGGATTCTCTCGGGGCTCGTCACTGGACGGGTCGACACGCTCGGCAAGCTGTTCGATCCGCTCATTTCGATCACGTACCCGATCCCGAAGATCGCGCTCTTTCCGATCTTTCTCATCTGGTTCGGACTCGGGTTTACTTCGAAGGTCGTCGTGGTATTTCTGGCTGCGTTCTATCCGACGTACATATACACGTACGACGGCGCAAAGGGCGTCAACGATCTCTACATCTGGTCGGCGCGCAATTTCAACGCGTCGCGTACGCGAGTTTTCCTTACGGTCGTCCTGCCGAGTTGCTTGCCACAGATACTGTCGGGACTGCGCGTCAGTCTGGCACTCGCGTTCGTCGTGATCTTCTCCGTCGAGTTGATCGCGTCTCAGATCGGACTCGGAAGCCTCATCGTGTCGGCCCAACAGAGTAACAATTTCGAGCTGATGTTCGCCTCGATCGCGGTAATCGGGACGCTCGGGTTCGTTCACGACCGCGCGTTGCTCCTCGTTCGAAATCGTATCCTGTCGTGGAACAGCGGGGGTGAAGAATAATGTCTTCGAAGACACAGACCGCTTCCGGACTAGATCAGTTCTCCTCGTGGCTGCAGGGGTCCTCTCGAGCGCTCGGACTCGTCTCGGTGCTGTTGCTTCTCGCTGTCTGGCAGGCGACCGCAATATACGTCAACAATCCACTATTGTTGCCCGACATTCCAGCCGTCTCAGAGCGATTGTGGGAGATGTTTCTCGTGGATCGATCGGTCTATCCACACATCTGGGCGAGCCTCTATCGGGTGGCGGTCGGCTTTATCGCCGCCGTCCTGATCGGCGTCCCGCTCGGTCTGTTGATGGGGTCTTCGAGTACGGTCGAGTACCTCCTCGAGCCCTACATCAGTACGCTGTATCCCGTGCCGCGGATCGCGTTCTATCCGTTGTTGCTCGTTATCCTTGGATTCGGTCACTCCTCGAAGATCGCGATCATCTTCGTCGAGGCGTTGATCCCGATAATTCTTGGGGCGTACTACGGCGTTGGCGGCGTCCAACAACGGTATCTCTGGTCGGCTCGCAACTTCGGTGCATCCCAACTACAGACCTTCCGAGAGGTTATTCTTCCGGGAAGTCTACCGTACATCTTCTCGGGCATTCGGATGGCGATGCCGATCGCGATCATCGTCACCGTCGTGACCGAGATGATCTCCGCATCACAGGGAATCGGCTACCTCATCATCTATTCACAGGCGTCCTTCGAACCTGAAACGGTGTTCGCGGCCGTCATCGTGATCTCGGCCATCGGAGTCCTCTTCGACCGGCTGCTCGCGGTCATCCGCGAGCGGCTCCTGTTCTGGGCAAAGGACGTCAGTATGGACATATAGACGACGGTCCGGAGACCCACTTTCGTCACATTCAATACGCGGGACGAGTAAACACACCACATGGATACTGGAGATCTCTCACCTGGTGCATGTTGCCTTCACTGCCCGCACCGAAAGCCGGTCGCTGGTGGCTGCGATCACACGATCCGACAGGCCTTGATCAGACAGCTAGCCACCGAAAAAGACGCCATCTGTCCGGTCTACCAGGAAGAACGTGCTCGAGCGATGGCCGAGCTCTCGGAGACACTTACTCAGTAACCAGCGGTTCCAGTCCCAGCCCGAACGTATCGATCGGTGACCGACAGTATAATTGTCCTCCCCACACAGGTATCGAACGTCACAATGGCAGTCATGAATCCGACGCCGGAGGACATCACCCTTCGCGGAATCAACTACGAGAGCGACGATGGAACCGAATTCGACGGATTCGAACTCACGAGCGACGTCTCCACGTTCGAGGGACGAAACGTTGGCGTCCTCTTTTTACACGGACTCCGCGGATTCGCCCTCGGTGCCGGCATCTCGCCCGTCGCGCATCCGCTGGCTCGAGCGGGCGTTCGCTGTCTCACGATCAACAAGCGAAACAGCGGTAAGGGATACGTGACGTCGGACTTCGCTGAGATCGATCGCGACATCCGAGGAGGCGTCGAGTGGCTCCTCGATCAAGGCTGTGAGGACGTCGTCATCTGGGGCCGAAGTCTCGGCGCGACCGAAGCGGCATATTACCAGGGAAAGCGAAACGACGACGACGTCGACGGGCTGGTACTGGCCGCACCGTTTGCGGACATTCGCGAGCGATCGACGCGCGGCTACTTCGAGGCGATTTCGGACGAGCCGGACGAGGCGTACGAGTCGTTCGTCGCGGACGCACGCGAGCTCGTCGAAGACGGCCGTGAGACGGAAATCGTCGCGTTACCGCGACCGGTCGGTGACGATATCGAATACATTCCGATGACCGCCGAAGCCTTCCTCTCGTACCGATCGCCGGAAAGCGCGTGTGCGACGATCGACTGGGTGCCGAAGATCGACGTTCCGAACCTGCTGGTGCCACACGCCGCGGATCGAAACGTAACGCCCGCAGAAGCGGAGGAGATAGCCGACGCGTATCCCGGATCGACGTCCGTCGACGTTCATCCCGTCGAGGCCGATCACTTCTTTACGGGAGCCGAGTCCGAGGTGGCCGGCGTCACCGCCGACTTCCTACGGACGCTCTAGATCGAAGCGAGAACGATTCCGGCGAACGCGCGAGTCGGACGGCGATACGACACTATCGAAAGCCGGCTACGGTTCAGCGATGGCGACTTCTTCTTGAAGCGTCTGCCAGACTTCTTCTCGGCGGGACCGGAACGCCTCGGATTGTTTGAGCGACGAGTCGCGTGGGCGCTCGAACTCCGTGAGATCTACCTCGAGTTTGATCGATGCCGGCCGAGCGGTCAGAACGAGTACGCGGTCGCTGAGGAACAGCGCCTCGTCGATACTGTGGGTGACGAACACGCAGGTCTGTCCGGTCCGCTGCCAGATATCCAGCAGTTCGTTCTGCATCACTTCACGGGTCTGTGCGTCGAGCGCACCGAACGGTTCGTCCATTAGAAGTACGTTCGGATTGCTCACCAGAACGCGCGCCATGGCCGCGCGCTGTTGCATCCCACCGGAAAGCTCGGATGGATAGGCTTCCTCGAATCCCTCGAGGCCGATCATGGAGATGAACTCCTGGACGGCTTCCCTGCGTTCGTCCCGTGGGACTCCCTGGATTTTCAGTCCCCAGCCGATGTTGTCTTCGACGGTGAGCCAGGGATAGAGGACGCTTTCCTGAAAGACCATACCACGGTCCGGACCGGGCTCGTGTACGGTCTCACCTTCGACCAAAATGTCGCCGTCCGTGCGCTCGATAAACCCGCCGATCATGAACAGGAGCGTACTCTTTCCGCAGCCGGACGGGCCGAGAATGCTAACGAACTCGCCGGACTCGATAGTCGCAGTAACGCCGTCGACCGCAACGACCTCGGAGTTGTACACCTTTTCGACGTCCCGTAGCTCGATCTGGCTCATGGTAGTGTGGAGATATCGGATGGTACTGACTCCGCGTATATTATTCTATCCATCCATCGAAGCGGCGCTGATCTCGACTGCGACCAGCGCCACGCTTAACTCGAGCAGGAGGTCGTGCACGGTTCGTGGTGACCGGGGACAGTCGATGAGCGGCCAGTGAGCGGTCGATGAGCAGCCAACGAGCGGTCGACCGGTAGTAGTCTTCAGGAGTTGTGTCGCATCTGAATATTGATCTCGACGATGTTCGCCGCATTTTTGACGAGTTCGGGAATTTCGTCTCGGAATCGGTCGCCCTGCAGCCGACTCATCGGTCCACAGACGCCGATCGCAGCCACCACGTTCCCATCCGGGGCGTGGACGGGCGACGCCACACAGCGCATCCCACGAGTTACTTCACTCCGACTGAAGGCGACCCCACGGTCGCGGATCGTCTCGAGATCATCGAACAGTTCGTCGATGTCAGTGATCGTATCCTCGGTTCTCGCCGGAAGCCCGTGCTCCTCGACGATATCGTGGACGTCCGCTTCGGAGAGGTGTGCGAGAATCGCTTTCCCCTGTGACGTACAGTGAAGATACTCCCGCTGGCCCGGCTGAATGGTCGTTTCGATCGCGTTCTCCCCTTCGGCTTTGGAGAGGTACACTCCGTATCCCTGCTCTTTCACGACGAGACGGGCGAGCTCACCCGTCTCAGTCGCTATTTCCTCGAGAGGGTCCTGTGCACACTGGTAGACGGGATTCTGACGTTTTGCGAACTCGCCCAGCTCGAGAAGGTGAAGCCCGAGGCGGTACTCCCCGTCGTTCTCGGTCACGACACCCTGGCTCTTGAGCGTACTCAAATACGTGTGGACGGATCCCTTGGACATGTCGACGCGGTTCGCGAGCGCCGTAACACCGGAACCCTCCTGGTCGTGAAGCGCCGAAATTATTCGAAACGCATTATCGACGGACTTGATCCGCCGTTGTCCCCCACCCGAGTGTTTGCTCATATCGGTGTATAGGATCTCAGCGCTAAATAGTTTGCTAATAGCAAACAACACGTCTGGTTGGGAGGAGTACGCACGCCGAGTAGTTCGGCAGGCTACCGTACTTTGGCGGTGTCGTCGAAGTTTGTTTTGCCCAAACGCGGTCGATTCTGGGGTGAGTCGCCAGTTGCAGCCGATCAGTCGGGGTATTTTACATTCGTATTATCGTAAAATCATACGGGCGGTACCAGCCAACGTGTTTGGGAACCACAAACAGGAGCGAAACCGACGGTACTGAACAGCACCGCACTGGAGAGCTCAGTTCGGTGAACGGACGAGAAGACGACCGGATAGACTCCCATCCGGCCACGTGGTCACGACAAAAACCGATCGTCGGGGCATTCAAACCGTGTATCGCTCGAGCGAGGATCGGATATCGGCGATCTGGTTTCGCTGTGACTCGGTCAGTTCGGGAATCGTCCGTACGTCCGTCGCGACGGCGTCCGCGTTTCGACTCGCCTGATCGACCATCGTCGCGATTTCGTTGGTGCTGGCCGCCTGGGTATCCGTCGCCGTAGAGATCTCTTGGATCCCCTGTGACGTCTCCTGGACAGCGTCCACGATGGATTCGAATCGCTGCTGTACCGTCTCAACTTGCTCGATCCCGTCATCGACGACCATAGAGGCGTCAGCGATCTCGTCGACGGCCCCGCTGGCGTCGCTCTGGATCGTACGAACCGTCGCTTCGATATCCTCGGCGTGCTCTTTCGACTCCTCAGCGAGACTTTTGATTTCGTTCGCGATCACGAGAAATCCGTCGGTCGTGTCGTTCGATCGTGCAGCCTGAATATTCGCGTTGAGTGCCAGCAAGTTGGTCTGGTCGGCAATTTCGTCGATCACCGCGACGATCTCGTCGATTTCGGTGATCCGATCGTGAAGCTGCTCGACATCGTCTCGAACAGCGTCGGTAGTCTCATCGAGGTCGTTCATCGCAGTCAGTGCGTGATCGGCCGCGTTTTGTCCGGATTCAACCAGCTCTTCCGCCTGAACGCCGGACCGTTCGATTTCGTCGGCCGTCGAGGCGATCTCCTCGATCGTTGCCGAGAGGTCAGCAACCTCGTCGTCGACGGTCTGCATTCGCTCCGACTGTTCGACGACTGCATCACTGATTCCGACCGTAGTCTCGGTCACCGACTCCGCCGACCGCTCGAGATCCTCGACCTGTTCGACGACGTGCGTCGAGAGCTGTTCGAACTGATCGGCCAACGCGTTCAGTTCGTCCTGAACAGCTACCAGCGACTGATCGACGTGCCCATCGCCACTGAACGTCGCCCGAGCGGACTTATCGCCGTCCATAATGGCCGATACCGTTGACTCGAGTTCCTCTACGAGTGCTTCCATTTCGATCGCCCGCATGACGTCCTCCGTTCGATCGGTGACCATCTCGGCAACGCCCACGAGTTCCTCGTCGCGATAGAGGGCAACGGCGCTGAACCGAATGTGTCGTTCACTGCCGTCCTGGGCGACGAACTGTGTCTCATCACGGTAGACCGGTATTCCGTTCGCCTCCGCTCGTTCGATATCGAACTGCTCGTGTGCCGTTCTGGGGGCTTCGAGGACCTTGTCCGCGAGAAGCTTCTGGCGACGATCGTCGGGGTACATCGCCTGACTTGCCATCTCCTTGGATTGTGCCTCGGGTTCGGAAACCCCAGAGAGTTGCTCGAGTGCAGCGTTCCAGTGGATAACGCGACGATCACGGCCGATCGTAAAGATCGGTGTATCGATACGATCGAACGCGTACCCAAGGGAGATCGGGAGATCGCGCTCGTGGGAACGCTCCAACGGTTCCCCGTCTCCGTCGGCAATGGACGTCCCGCCATCCGTATAGAGTGGTCGTACGACGTTATGAGGTGTTGCTGTATCGAGACGGGAATTATCGGTTGGCGATCGAACTGGCAGCTCAGACTCGAGACGTTCGACCAATCGCTCTCTGACGAGTTCAACTGCCTCCTCCGGAGTTTCCGAAACGGACGCAACGCGGGAGGGATCGCAAACGTCAGTTATCGCGTCGATAGCGTCTGTTCGATGTCGTTCGTGGCTATCAAAGGATCCAACGAGCCCATGAGCCACATTACAATCAACTCCCGAACGACCCGCTGGAAAGTCCAGTCCAACACGCATACTGAACGTAATATGGTAACATCACCTTATAAATATTGGCAAGCAAGTGAATGGTTGTGAAAAACGAGACGCACGCTGTGATGGAACCGAGGTCGTGTGTCAGTGTCAGAACACTGTTCATGGGTAATGACAAACAGTATCAGACACTATCCACGGTATTTCCCGCGCACGAAAGCTGAACAAACAGTGTACGACATGTGTCATCAACCCGATACAGAAATCGGAGTTTCAGTTTCCCCACTATCGTGCTGACCAAGCGAGTCGATATCTGCGTTATAGTCGGCGTGGGAAATCGGTCATACTCATCGATAGGGTCACGTATACAAAATCTATAATTGAAAGATTATGCTTCTACGTTTGATATTTTTTGAGTGTATCGAGGAGTAGCACGAACGGAAAACAGTGACGGTCCCTGCGGACGCGATCAGATTGCGAACAGGGGTGATCAGACCTTTCAAGGTCTACAAAGCGGTTCAAATGCTATTCGGAACGAGATTGGAAGCGGCCCATCATAAAATCCGAACTGAGCGGAACGGTATCGAAATACCCAACGAATATCGGTTATCGGCCGATATCAGACCGGAAACGAGCTCACAGCGACAAGCAAAAGTAATCTGTATGCAGCATTACCAATCACTGGCGACGAGAATGGATCAGCCGAAGAAGCGACTCAAATAGCTTTACTGGAATGTCATATATAGAATATATTCTACGAGACATACTTGATATGTTATCTCTGAAAAGAAGCTGGTTGGCAGGGAAATCAAGCGTGATGTTAATACACTCCACCGAGAATCCACAGCCATGCGAGTGATTCGCGGTGAGACACAATCTCTCGAAGCGGACACGGCAGTGACGATCAGTTTACTCGAGCGAACGGCTCACGACCGAACGCCCGTCGTTCGAGTATGGCACCCCCACCGTCAGGTCGCCTTCGGGCGGCGTGACACAAACGCGAGGCAGTACGACAGTGCGCGTCAGATCGCTCGCCGGGAAGGGTTCGAGCCCGTCGAACGAACCGTCGGCGGTCGAGCCGTCGCCCACACCGGAACGACCGTCGCGTTCGCTCGGTGTGTGCCGATCGATGACCCTCGAACCGGTCTCAACGAGCGATACGAATCGACCAGTAGCGACGTTCGCACAGCACTCGTCGAACTCGGAGTCGACGCCAGGCGTGGCGAACCGGACGACTCGTTCTGTCCCGGAACGCACTCGTTTCGCGCGAATGGAAAACTCGTCGGTATCGCCCAACGAGTGCGAAACGACGCCGCTCTCGTCTCTGGAATCGTACTCGTCCGTGACCACGGAGAAATTGCACGCGTGCTCTCACCGGTGTACGACGCACTCGAGGTACCGTTCGATCCACAGTCGGTCGGGAGCCTCGCACGCGCCGGTGGCGAAACCGATCCAGCCGTCGTACGAAGCGTTCTCGAGGATGCACTGACAGGAACGAGTTGTCCATCGATCGAATGGGTATGATTCAATGGTGACAGAAACGATCGCCAACAGGCACGGCATTTCGCTCCGTCGACTGTGGATGAGGACGTTCACGGTTCGAACTGTGGACGAATCGCGAAGAGTGGTGTCGACGGTGTGGGTTCGTTATTCCATTAGTGGAATGCTAAACGAATTCGATATGCTTATCCGATGCTTCGGGGAAGGGTGTCGTATGGTCGATCAGCACTCAGCATGGAGCCGATCGTACGCACAGCGGGCGGTCACGCTCGATTCAGTTGAAACGCGACGAGCGAGGTTCTCCGATCGAGGTGACAGATGACAGCGAGTGATGATTTCGAAATCGAGACTGACCAGCTCGCAGACGCCGTGACGGCGTTCGCTAATGGAAATCCAATCCTCGCATACGACAGCGCGGATCGGGAAAACGAGGTCGACATCATCTATCCGGCAGCTACTGTCGAACCACAGGACGTGACACGACTGCGAAACGATGCTGGAGGATTGATCTGTGTCGCACTGTCGGATACCGTCGCAACGGCGCTCGAGCTTCCGTTTGCGCGAGACACGCTGGATCATCCGGTCGCGGCCAGCGAGGAGCTCAAGTACGACGACCGGTCCGCCGCTTCGATCACGGTAAATCACCGCGACACGTTCACCGGAATTACCGATCAAGACCGATCAGTGACGATCAACAGACTCGGTGCTCTCGCCGCTGATCCAACGACGGAGGCCTTCGTGGAAGAGTTCAGATCGCCCGGTCACGTCCAGTTGCTTCGCGCTGCGCCGAACCTGCTCGCGGATCGGCGCGGGCATACGGAGTTTGCAATCGCACTCACGGCGAAAGCGAATCGGGCTCCCGTCGCGGTCGTCTGTGAAATGTTAGACGACGAAACTGGAGGAGCGCTGTCGCCGGCTGCTGCGAAGCGTTACGCGGCGTCCGAAGAACTGGTATACGTTGATATGAGCGAGCGGTAATCGATCCCGCGAGACGAGATTTTCCGCACGGTATCGAACGCTGGAAGTACCGAACGGACCGACGACGAATAGGTACGCGAACTCCACCAGTCAAGGCCGGTATCGCCTGGACTCCTAGAATTACACGACTATCGAACGAGAACGTCTCTCGTTTCCGGTACCGAGGGTCCGGCGGTATCGGAGAGCGACGGTGCCGGACGACCACGCTGATATTGAGATCGGCTCGAGAAGCCACCCCCGCATAGTTCAACCGACGAGACCGCCACGAGGTTCCATCAAGCAGAATGAGATTCCTGTTATGCAGAACACGGTCGATCAGCTTATTACACATGTACTAATGTAATGAGATAGTCTACGGAAACGGTTTCAACATCGGCGGTCGGATCAGTGAACGACTGAGACAGGCCGATTCCGGGGGCCTTGGCGACACCCTGAGACAGAACGGCGGGCACACTCCGTCGTCTGCCGAACGAGCTCGCCCGCGAACGGATACGCGGAATGAGTCGGGAGTCCTGAATCAGTGCCCGGTGTTCGGAACGCCAGCTGCGACGTCGGTAGTGGACGTCGATCCATATCGGAGAGTGTTATCGATACTATACACCCACACAGAACATATATTACAGCTATCAGAATTAAAGTTGTGTATACAATAATACACTGAACGAACGATCCGCATCGAGCCGTGTCGAGCGATGGGAGCAGTCTCGTCAGAGGAGCCACGATGAGCTGCGACAGAGTGACCAGTACGCAATCGCTGGTGTGGACCGACGACACACCCGATGGAGAAACGTTCGATACCGATGAGAGGACAGTATCTCGATGGCTCGGTTTCGAAACGAAAACGTAGAACCCGTGTGAGCTGAGCCCCGAATCTCCGAAATAGTTATAATGAACTGACCGAAACGCAGGGAACCAACGATGGGGAACCAATATCTTCTGGGAATCGACGTCGGAACGTCCGGGTCGACCGGCGTCATCGTCGATCGAAAGTTGAACACGGTGGTCTCCGAGTCGACAGAACACGACGTGCTCACCCCGAATCCAGGATGGGTAGAACACGACGCCGACGAGATGTGGTGGGCCGACGTCGTCCACCTGTCTTCCCGATTGCTCGAGCGAAGTGGCCTCGATCCAGCGGACATCGCCGGCGTCGGAATCAGCGCACTGCACGCTGCGATGGTCCCCGTCGATCGGAGTGGCGATCCACTTCGGCCTGCGATCCTCTATGGAGTCGATACGCGAACGACCGACGAGATCGAACTCCTCAACGAACGAATCGGGACGGAGCGGATCTACGGCGTCTGTGGAAATGCGCTGACGTTCCAATCGGTCGGCCCCAAAATCCTCTGGTACAAACGAAACGAGCCCGAACGCTTCGAGCAGACCGATCAAATTCTCGATGCGACGGGGTATATCGTCTCCCGGTTGACGGGGACCTACACGATGGACAACGCCATCGCCGGCTACTTCCACCCCCTGTTCGATCCGACAGCACTCGAGTGGAACGACGAGATGATCGACGCCCTCGGCATCACGAAAGACCTGCTGCCGGAGACGCAGTGGTCGACCGAAATCGCAGGTCATGTGACACCGGATGCGGCAGCGGCGACCGGACTGACAGCGGGGACACCGGTGATCGTCGGAACCGGTGACGCCATCGCCTCGCTGGTTAGCGTCGGTGCTGTCGACGACGGTGACTCGATATTCATGTACGGAACGACCGGCGTCATCTTTACCACGCTGGACGAAGAGCGCCGACCCGAGGGACTGTGGTCGTTTCCACACTGTCTCGAAGGAAAGTATACAGCCGCAGGTGGAATGGCAACGTCAGGTGCCATCGTCAACTGGTTCAAAGACGAGTTCGCCTTCGAAGAGCGACAACTCGAGGACGACACCAGATCGGCCTACGAGCTACTCGACGAGCAAGCAGCGGCGATCGATCCCGGCTCCGACGGACTTTTATTGCTACCGTATTTCAGTGGAGAACGAACACCGATCACCGACGAGTCAGCTCGTGGGACGATCACCGGTTTGACGCTCTCGCACACGAAAGGACATGTCTACCGAGCGATACTCGAAGGTGTGGGGTACGGGTTCAGACATCACCTCGAGGCGATGCGAGAGGAAGGCGTCCCGGTCGACCGGGTCCGTGCGATCGGCGGTGGCGCACAGAGCCCGCTGTGGCGTGAGATCGTCAGTGATATTACGGGAACTACCCAAGAGTATGTTGCCAAATCGGAGGGTGCACCGCTTGGAGGTGCGTATCTGGCAGGGATTGGAACGCAAACTATTGGTAGTGTAGAGGATCTGAGAGGAGAAGTTACGGTCAGTAACAAAACAGAACCAGACCCAGAAGCGAACGAAACGTATGACGACTATTATGCTGTCTATCGAAATCTATACCCCTCAATGAAAAATTCTATGCACCAATTAGCGACGTTGTCCAGTGAACAATGAACGGTAATTCTTATTTATTCAAATGAGTTAATTTCGAATACGTCATCAGTCAACTGTCGATTCGTTATCTATTCAGATGAGTAACAAGGGGAAAAGTTAATTAGCTATGGTCGGAAATCGGAGTGTATGTCGACGACTAGCTTGTATAAGGAACTCGAATCACTAGATGAACCTCTCAGACTTGGAATCATCGGAGTCGGTCGAATGGGCCAATCGATCTCGGTTACATCCGAGCGACTCCGTGGAATCGAGATCGCTGCCATTGCAGACATTGACCTCGAGCGTAGCTGGGATACGATGCACGCGATGGGTCACGACGAACAAGCAGTTCGGACTGTCGAAACCGTTGATGAAGCTAGGAACGCACTGAAAGCAAATGGCAAAATAATAACGACTGACAGCTTTATTCTCCCCAAACTTGACGGACTCGACGTCATTATTTGTGCGACAGGTGTCCCTCATATTGGAGCGAAGATTGCATTGCGAGCGATTACCAACGAAAAACACGTCGTAATGCTCACTGACGAGGCAGATGCCGTAGTTGGCCCGTATTTGAGTATGCTCGCGAAAAAAACGGGCGTAACCTACTGCGGAGCTGCAGGCGATGAACCGGGCGCAATTCTGGAGCTATATAATTTTGTTAAAAGTTGTGGGTTCGAGGTGGTTGCAGCGGGAAAAGGAAAGAACAATTCACTAGATAGAAATGCAACTCCCAAAGCGGTAGCCGAAGAAGCAAAAGAGAAAAAGCTGAATCCAGAGATATACACCGCTTTCGTCGACGGAACGAACTCGATGCTGGAGATGACCATGGTTGCGAACGCGACGGGACTTTCAGTCGATAAACGGGGACTCCATGGCCCCGAAGTTGATGATGTACAAGATCTCGCGAACGTTTTTTCGAGTACAGGAGAAGGTGGAATCCTCTCGCGAAATGGGGTTGTCGACTATGCATTAGGTGGAAATGTCGCACCGGGAGTGTTTGTCGTTGTGACTACAGAAGATGACACCATTCAAGACGACCTCGAGTATCTCAAGCTGGGTACCGGCCCGAATTACGTGTTCTACAGGTCGTATCACATCCCCACAATCGAACCATTGCTTAGCGCTGCTCGAGCGGAACTCCATGGCGACGCCAACTTAGTGCCACAGGAACCAGTCGTGGATACCATTTCGGTAGCCAAGCAAAATCTGGCTTCTGGCGATGAGATCGATGGAATCGGCGGTGAAACTGTCTATGGGCTTGCAGAAAACGCGAATACCGCTGCTGAAAACGACTTGGTCCCAATCAGCCTTATCAGGGGAGCAACCCTAAGACGAGATGTCGAACAGGGTGAACCAATCCAGTACAGCGACGTGGAACTACAAGACTCGGAACTCCTCCACCTCCGGAAATTGCAAGATTCCTACTTTGAGTTATAATATTAGCTCCCATCAGCAATGAGAACAATAATCAGGTGATCGTAGAGTCGAATTTCGGATGGTGTACTGGTAAATAATTGTCGCGGAACAGTTCGATCGCGTATACTCAGAAAACAGAATACTTTCAGTGGCGATTGAATCCTTTATATACTATGGTTGTGAAGTAGCACCAGATACTGATGAAACGGTGGCTGCGAAAAAGACAAAATTCACCCGACCCAATTGACTTTAACTGGGTCAAAAAGAGCGTAAGTCCCGAAAGTTCGAGTACTAAGAGTGTTTCTTTCGATGGCAATGAGTACAATTGTCGGTGTGTTTCATCTCCAGGTGGAGACTGGATGGCAGCATTTGGACTCTCTAAGACCCGTTCTGAGCAACGCCTATTTATTTTCGAAAATGGAGAAATACACTCGACTACTAAGCTAAAGCATCCTCACAGATGCGCTATCGCGAACAACGGGTTTACCATTGTCGGAGACAGGGGGGATCCCCGACGGCTAAATGGAATAATACTGATCTATGATCAAAGATCGAACGAGTTGATGTCGCAGCGGTACAGTTCAAACATCGCCGTAGTCGATATGTCTGACGACGGTAAATATGCCGCAGTTGTAACTATGGAACCAGACTGCAGAACATATATATACTATTTGCCAGATCGTCGCCTGGTTACCGAGCACGATAATCAAGAGTCAAACATACATCGAATTCGATTTCAAATTGATGAAGAATTCCGGCTCTATATGTCTAATGATGATGATGCAGAGCCACTGTATGGAGTGAATTTGGAAGGTGATACTGCCTGGAAGAGTGACCGATTTCGTAGTCCCCGTAGCGGGATTCTAGACCGGGTCAAAGGCTACCTGAAAAGATAACCCGTTCAGACTGTTACCACCAACCGCTATCATTTGTTTCAGGGTGTCATAGAATACGTCTCACACCCCCCATCTGGTGATTATGTGGGTCTCGTTCTACACTTCACTCCCTAAAAACGCCATCTCAGATTTAAAGTCTCATCGCAGTACCTGGAATATTCTGATTGAGAGCCATTGTATGACGCCCTCTTTGTTTTGAAGTTAGACGATGGGTGTTATTTCACGGAGTTTATAAATACACCTCCATTCAAGTCGATAGGTACATACTGATGAGATAAAACGACACCACAGGTACCACATCAGTAGTAACCTATAATGCCACGGAAATAGTGATAGACACATGGACGACTTGCCGGAAAATGAATATCTGAAGACCGCTATTACTGCAGCGAAAAGCGTGGGAGACCTGCAAAACGAGCACTGTGGAAACATCGCTAAATCAGAATTCAAGTACAAGTCTCGGAGAGATCTGGTTACAGAAACAGATATACAATCAGAGAAAGAAATTATTGACATTATTGCCACCAAGTACCCCAATCATACGATCGCTGGAGAAGAAACAAAGGGTGTACAGGGGGAATCTGATAAACGATGGGTAATCGATCCGATCGATGGTACGACAAATTATTATCACGGTGTTCCGTTTTACGCAGTATCAATCGCATTCAAAAAAGACGGGGAAGCCGAGATAGGGGTGGTGTATTGTCCATCAACGGACGAAACCTATTGTGCGATTAATGGAAACGGAGCATATTACAACAACAAACGTATCACAGTATCTGGAGAAACAGATTGGGAGAGGTCGCTTATTGGAACAGGTTTCCTCTCGAAACACATAGTGGATGAAGAGCTACTGGGAGTTTTGCAAGTAGTGGTTAACACTACACATGGAATACGGAGATTTGGATCAGCAGCAGCGTCACTAGCGATGGTGGCGAGTGGCCAGATTGAGGGATACTATCACCCGTATCTAAACACGTGGGATATTGCAGCAGGAGTGTTGATGGTAAAAGAAGCAGGTGGGACCATTGAGACGTTCGAAACAGACGAGGGAGACAGTTTGCACGTAGTTGCAACTAACGGTAATATTCAAACGGAGCTTTCAAGATTGTTCACATCTTCCGTCACCCATCATTAGTAAGTATTTTACTAATCTCGTAATATTACGATACATAGATTCGTATTATATTTAGAATTATTTACACCTTTTTGGACCTGATTATAACACAATAGCTAAATGTACGCCTATTGGATGGGATTCCTGTAAATACATTCTCCCCCTGATAGAGAACGCATCAACAGGCGAAGTAACAGTTTGAATCACCGCCCGTACCAGCAGTATAGTATGGTGCGGTACGATCACACCGAACTAGACCAACGTTTGTTGGCCATATAATATGAACACCAGTACAGACACGAAAGAAAATTACACCAATATGCATCAACTTAGGACAGTATCTGAGAATAAAAAAGCGAACAGTAGCAAATATATGCCGACGAAAACGGCTGATGAAGCAAACACTATTGAATAATTGAAAGTGGCGAGAATGAAACCGAGAACTGCTGGTGCTGTGGTTTGGCCGATTCGTTTCAGCACATACAATGTGTTTACGATACCAGCTCTGTGCTCATTATCCGTTAGAGACGTCACAGTACCTTTCATCACAGGGTCGAGGACGGCATCACCAGCGGTGTGACAAAGGATTAAAATCGCCAAGACGAATAGATTGTTCACGAACGGTAAAAGAAAGAGCGCGAATCCGGAGACAAAAAACGAGGCGAATAAGACCTGTTTTCGTTTGAACCAATTGAGCAACTCGCCGGAAAACGGGGACGCCACAACGTAGACAGCACCAGGAATTGAAAGCAAAAGTCCGACCTGAAACAGGGATGCCTCGAGAGTGCTAACAGCAAAAAGTGGAACAAAGATCACCAGTGCATATCTAGTAAAACCTCGAGTGAATCCACCGAAGACCAGGATTGCCAATGAGGGTTCTGATATTTTCTTCCGAATTGTCCAGGCGTATTCCGTAACGGCAGAACGAAGAGTACGCTCGTCTATTTTATTTGGTAGTGGTTCGGAAAGGGATAAGTGAACGATCCCAACTACGGGAAAGACAAAAAGGAACAGAATAAAGGGATAATTCCACCTAATTTCTGCTAGATAACCAGTTGCAACGGGAACAAAAATCATACCCAATCCGATCATACCCACTCGTATACCTTGCCCAGCAGAATTTTGTCTTCCCTCGAAGAAGTCACCTAGGAGGGTCACAGTTAGCGGATAGATTGCAGCTGCTCCAGTTCCAAGGACCACAGCAAGAAAAAGAAGGGTGGAGAAAGACTGTGCGAAAAACATGATCGTCCCAGCACCACCAAATAAAATGAGAGACGGAAGCAAAACAGTTCGTCGACCATATATATCAGCGACGGCTGCAGCTACGGGAATAATTAGAATCGAAGGCAATTTGTACACCGTAATAACATACCCAATTGTCCCTTCAGAGACCCCCAATCCAGTAGCAAGACCGGGCAACGCAGGAGGCAGAAGAGTTCCGATTGTAGCAGACACTGATACTAGTATGATAATCCCAAAGTTTTTATTGGTTAGTAAATCAGCATACGACACACCAGAACGAGAGCGTTCAGTAGTCATATGAGTAATAAAATCGAAATCGAGCACGCACAGGATCGTCTTCGGACATACACATAGTGGAATTTTGGATATAAGAGCCTATTATCTGAATCTCGGGATTGGCACCGACCACCACACTGTGGACCTGAACGGATGAAACAACTCCATAATTTACTGAGAGGGGTTACACTCGACGGGGAACAGATGAATAGAGAGAGAATGCGCACAAAGAAGATCATACTATTTCACCCTTAAATTAATATATTCAGTGAGAATTAAGTACCTCGTTGATCGATCCCAATGAATCCAAGATGTAATCAGGCAAAGTCGATGAGTTCCGCTCAACACGTCTGTTGTCGACACCGCTTTGGACTAACACAGTTGTCATTCCCGCGCGCTTGCCCATCGCAATGTCTGTATCAACGTTATCCCCTATAACAAGCCATTCCGAAGGCGACGAGTCGACCGAGTCCAATGTTATGTTAGCCATAGACTCGTTGGGTTTTCCGACGACTATATCCGGATCGCGGCCCGATGCTGCGACAATCGCTGCAATAATAGCACCAGTTCCAGGGGCGATACCAGAGTCGGTTGGGCTAGAACGGTCCGGATTTGTAACGATGAACGGGATACCCGTGTCAAGAATGTTTAAGGTCATTTGTAATGTGTTGAAATCAAATGAACGATCTTTTCCAACGACGAGAGTTTCAGCATCACAAGGATCTGAGCTTATCGCTACGCCACGTTCGGACAATTCATCGCGCAGAGGGTCCTCTCCAATGACAAACGCAACCGCATCTGAGTACGCCTCAGAAACATATGATGCAGTTACTGATGCGCTGGTAAGGATTTCGTTTCGATTGGTCGACACACCCATACTTTCTAGCTTTTCTACACACGTGCGTATTGATTTTGTAGAAGAGTTTGTGGCAAAGACGATATCGAGGTCAAATGATCGCATTCGGTTGATTGCCTTCACAGCACCAGGAATCGGTTCATTGGAACGATACACTGTCCCATCTAAATCTATAATAGCTCCGTCCATGTGATGTGTGCAATTCTTTTACCGGGACTTAATGATTTGGATGGGTATGCAGCAGCAATATGTAAAGAAGGGTGAGAGTATATATTACTGTTAAGATGGTCTTTAGATGAACAGTAGAAAGGAAGTTTGCTACCTCGCAAACACATCGTACGGTACAGTAGTCTCTGCGAGTCGGTATACACCAGATCGCACGACAGCTGTGCACCAGCATTCGAATCGTTACAGTAATCAGCATAACCGTGCTATCCAGAATAGCACGAAATCCCAGTACTACAACGTACTGATTAAACTCGGTAACTCTTCAGCAATTTGATTCTGTTCAACGTGACCGGCGGCTCTTGAGTGTGGATCGGGGCCACCGTCATAGAGCACCTGAATCGCGCGAAGACCAGCATTGGTTGCCCCATTTATATCGGATTCAATACTATCACCAACGTAGACCGCCTCCTCCGGACTTACAGCTAATTCATTTAGAATGGTTTTGAAAGAAAGGGAGTCAGGTTTACCGCTTTGAATCTCGCCTGTTGCCAAAGCTTCGTCAAAGAGATTATCCCAACCCAGGGTCGCAAGCTTTTCACGCTGAGCGCGTTCTGGACCATTTGTCAATAGGCCAATAGAATACTCATGAGAGAGTTCTTCTAACATAGCCACCACGCCATCAAGGGGCAGTATGGCTTCAGCCGTCACATCACGGTATGCTGCTGCTGCTGCTGCTGGATCGATGTCATCCTGATCCGCAAGTAGTTCCGCAAAAATTGGCTCGCGTGTTTCATTTGTTAAATATTTCTTATGGACACTCAAATATTCCTCATTTGTTAGAGGGGGTGCACCAACCTCATCTGTAGTCGCAGCTAAGCGAGCGTTCCTATCGCGATCAAACACGACAAGCGTGTTATCTAGGTCAAATATAACAGTCTCAACCATAGCAATTTCAACGAGTTCACCAGTGATGAATGTTTCTATAGAAACCACCAGAATGAACTCGAGAGAAAAATCACAATCAGTGTACATCTGTACGTCAACCAACCGAAACAACGTTTCCCGAACTTTAAGCCGACCGATCAATCAGGTGAAAACCGGAGGCGTAGCTACTAAATTCACTGAGGCCAGTGTGTTCAACGATCAGTGGCAGTCCATGATTGCTTATACCCCTATTTTAACAAAAAAGTCGGTTCATATTATCGTCTGTGAACCGATATGGTCGTGATGTTTTTTATATATTATAGGATAGAAACATGTGGCATGCGTGAGTTACTCTTCGACAAGAAGGGGCAAACGCCCAAGACGATTAGAAGCCATCTCCAAACTACCTTGAGAAGTAACGCTACCGTTCTTGGCAAACCAATACGACTCAGTGATCTCATCACGATCCGATAATGGAACGAGAAAGACTGTTGTACCCCTTGAGGAGATCTCTGCCAGTAAGTAAGACTGTGGGAACGAACAGACTGCAGGTGCGATTAGTTCCAGGTAATTTTCCGTATTGGTAACCGCTGGAAGATGATGATGGCCCGAAACCACTAAAGGTGATGAATTAGCTGGCAACGAATCAACAAGAGAGGTTCTATTTTCTATCTGGAACTGATTCCAGGGGTAGTCAACGGTATGTTCAGGAAGTAGAGAAAGGTTGTGATGCAGTGTAACGATAGTGCGAGAAACGTCCAAATCGAGGCCACTGATGTAATCTAGCTGCTGCTGTGAGATTTTTCCCGACGCCGTATTTCTGAGACAGCCATCTGGGGTACACGAACTGTTCAAAGAAATCACACTGGTCTCGTTGAATTCAGTCACGAACGGATATCCATCACCGCGAGGAGTATATCGCCGCTTGAATTCAGTATATAAAAGCGACCTGTGCTCGTCGTGTTCTTTGGGGACGTCGTGATTTCCAGGGAGTGAAATCCAAGGAAACTGAAGTTGTTCGACCATCGTGTCAAACAAATCAAATTCTTTAGGACGCCCATCGTGGGTCTGATCACCAAGAAATACGACGCCGGAAACATCCCTTGCATTGATGTCCGAAATCAGTGTTTCGAATAGCTCTTCAGTTCTATGGTACACTTTGCTAGTTCCGAATCCATCTGTTGATAAATGGATATCAGCGACGAAAGCAAGGCGTGTCAACTGTTGAGATCGTGGCTTTCGTAACTTTGCAAGTACTGGGCCAGGTTGTTCGTCCGGAAAATCGTGAACAGTCATAGAGTTATGTAGTCTTCGACCGGAAATATGCAGAGACAACTTCACTGATCGCGACAATAACTAGAATTGCAATCAAGATCGTAAGCACCGCATCCCAATTGAAATAATTTACGCTCGTGTTTAGCTGGACTCCAATTCCTCCAGCACCGACTAATCCAAGGATGGTTGCAGCCCTTACATTTATGTCCCACCGGTACGTCGCGACGCCGATGAACGCTGGTTTAATTTGGGGAACGATTCCATAAACCAAGATATCAAAGCTAGATCCACCAGTTGCAGCAATCGCTTCTACTTGATTCGGATCTATCTCTTCGATTGCTTCAGCTAATAACTTAGATACGAATCCGATTGATCGCATAGCAAGCGCAAGAACCCCTGAGAGAGCACCAGGACCAAACACCACCACGAATATCAATGCCCATATTATGACATTAACAGATCTAGTGAACGAGATTATGAATTTTCCCAAACCATACGTGATTTTGTTGGGTGTTGTGTTTCTCGCTGCGAGAAAAGCAACAGGTAACGCAAGCAAAATCGCCAGTATCGTGCCCACAATAGCCATATTGATAGTTTCAATCAGTGGGCCCATGATCTCGTGGGTGTATCCAATATCTGGTGGGAACATTCGTCCGAGCAGATCCTGAATCGTCGCAGACGCAGTCCACATATAATAGAAGTTCATGTCCAAAAATCGCCATGACACGATCACAACAATCAAAGAGACCGCAAGGCTCAGAAAACGCGTCAGACGTTGTCTGAGTGAAAAGCGGTTCCACTCTCGATGCTTCCGTGAATCGTCCTGTTGGCCGGCGTTGTGGGGTGTGCTACTTTCAGACATTATTGTACCTTGTTACGAATCCATGCGCTGAACATTTCACCGAGTAATACGATTGCAACGATGACCAGCAAAATTGCAAGGGTGAAATCATACTGATACGTATCGAACGAGAGCATCAGTGTCATTCCAATACCACCAGCACCGACGATGCCGACAATGGTGCTGGCACGAATATTGATATCCATTCGATAGACGGTGAGACCGATAATACGTGGCATCACTTGCGGAAGAATGCCATAGGTTGCTACCTGAGACCGCGACGCACCGACTGCTCGAATAGCATTTATCTGGCCCTCATCAATGTCTTCAAGATCCTCCGAGAGAAGTTTTGCGAAGAATCCAGGTGTCGCAATCGTGAGTGCAAGTATACCGGCTAACGGTCCAAACCCAACCGCAGTAACAATAACAATCGCGAGCACAAGCTCGTGCAATGCTCGCGAAATCATTACTATTGACCTGCCAAATAGATAGACCGGTTTCGGTACCAGATTCCCAGCCGCGATAAACGCGATTGGAATACTGATCCCAACCCCAATCACCGTCGCAATAACGGCCATGGCAAGCGTCTCGAGGATTCCACTCCAGATTCGCGGACGAGTGCTGTCACCATAATCAGGAGGGAACATCTCAGTAATCAGCATCTGGCTGCTTTCGATTCCAGCTATAAACCTCTCGAAACTGATCCTGAGCTCCCACACACTCCAGATTAAAAATAGGAGAATCGAGAGATAGACAACGTACTTTACAAACTTATTATAAAATAACGAAGGGCGTTCCCAGCTCTTATTTTGCGAGAGTTCATTATCAGTAGACATATTACGTACTCTCGTGGGGCGTTACCTCGGTTGGTTGGTCCGTTTCCGGTGACGTTCGGGATTTGCCGTCACGGTATATCGTGTCTCTAGCCTCTTCGTCGAGTTCTGCTGGAGTGCCTTCGAATGAGAGGGATCCGTTCGTCAATCCAATAATGTGATCAGTGTACTCGAGGGCTAGATCGACCTCATGAATATTAATTAAGACAGGAATATCACGTTCATCCGCAATATCGGTTAGGAGTTCCATCACTTCGTGAGAAGTCTCAGGATCAAGGCTACTCGTTGGTTCGTCCGCCAGCATTATTTTAGGTCGCTGTACAACCGCTCGGGCGATTCCGACCCGTTGGCGTTGTCCACCGGAGAGTGCGTCAGCACGGTTATTCTCCAGCCCACCAAGACCAACTCTGTCGAGTATCTGGTACGCCTCAGTGATATCTTTTTGTGGGAACGACCGACGAATCGAACTGAGGTTTCCAACGTATCCGAGACGGCCAGATAATACGTTCTCCATTACAGTTAATCGTTCGACGAGATTGTACTCCTGAAATATCATACCCATATCACGCCTGGTATTACGAAGTTCGTTTTTAGAGAGGGAAGTGATTTCAGTTCCGTCCAGATACACTTCTCCCGATGTTGGCTCCGTGAGACGGTTTATACAGCGAATAAACGTACTTTTGCCTGCGCCGCTGGGACCGATGATCGATACAATCTCGTTACCAGAGACCTCTACCGATACATCATCTAGGGCCCGATCTCCTGTGTCATAAACTTTCTCTAAATTGTTTACTGTTAACATTTTTTATTACCTCATCTATGGGTGCTTATCGATAATGATACTTAAAGGTATTCACACCGCGCGATTCACGTGCCGCTACTACCTAGTCAGTGCATGGGATAGTCTGAGTCCCGAGATCATATTTGGTCCTCTACGTATTCGACTTCATTGTATTCCTGTATAGACAGGACGGCGTCCCAGTGGCTTGCATAATCGATTTCGACCCATCGGCCTCGTCCATCGTAGTATTCAGCCAGCTCAGTGTCCATGTAATCGTACTCTAAGTACGCATTTCGAATTCCTTCACGGATATCTGGATGAAGGTTGTACTTGTACGTGAATCCAGTTGTAACGAAGGGGACACTGTTATAAACGACTTTTAGCTCATCAGCATCGGCTGCCCCCTCGCGCGAGGCTCGCTCTACAACAGTACTGGCAACTGGTGCGGCTTCATAGTCGCCGTGTTGAACTCCGAGAATGCTGTTTTCGTGGCTTCCGGAGTATTCAACGTCGTAGTCCTCATCGGGTTCCACCCCTTCATCAGTAAACCACGCACGCGGCGCCAAATTACCGGAATTGGACGCAGGGTCGGTGTGGGCAACGCTCTTGCCTTCTAAATCATCCAGTGAATTGATTTCATCATTATTTGCCTGGGTCACTACCCACAGTTTGTATCCGAACGTATCTTCAGCGACCTGAATTGCAAACGGAACTGCACCCGCCATATTCACTGCAAACGGAACCGCGCCCGTTCCGAATCCACACGTGTGAAGCCGATCTGCACGCATTGCTTCGACCTGTGCAGCATAGGAGGTCAGCCCGTGAAATTCAGTATCTTTGCCGGTTTCAGCCTCAACGTTTTCTCGGATTGGATCCATCAGGTCTTCGTATACACCAGGATCTTCGCTGGGTACGAGCGACATGACAATCGTGTCTGGATCAATCCACTCATCGGAACTCTCCGGTGGTTCTGGGTGTGGATTTCCATACCGCGGCTCATCACGCTCTTCAAAATTATCCAGTTCGTTTATGTTGGCAACTTCGAAGCCTTCATCAAGCAGCGTCGGGGCCATCTGCGGGAACACTGGATTATCAGGATCAAAGTCTTCGAACTCTGTGCCACCCCCGTTTCCAGTACCGTTCCCTGTCGAGTCACCGTTACCACCGCTTCCGGAATCGTCATCCCCACCAACACATCCTGCAAGTCCACTCATAAACGCTGCGCCGGTACCCATCAATAGGTTCCTTCGTCTGTTGTTAACTGGCATCCATCTATACCACATGAATTATAGGTATATAACTATATCCCATTTTTCCATCTCCCTTCTTTGACCATAATATCTAAAATGTTTTTCGTATAACTGGTCTGGATACATCCGGCACTATGTTCCGTAGATTCAATAGGCAGAGACATTCCCGTATAGATGCCACGGTAAATTGGTGCACATCAAAACTCACAATCTGTATGAATTCAGTTAGAAATTAGTACCATTATTGTCGTACCCAGCCAAATGAGGACAAGATCAACTCAGTAATTTTAAGCCGTCCCCGCGAATACTCGAGTACAGTATGACCTCTGAAAGCGGTTCTAGTGACACAGATGTCGTCGTGATCGGTGCTGGCCCCGGAGGGTACGTCGCTGCGATCAGGGCGGCACAGCACGGGCGCGACGTTACACTGGTCGAGAAGAACGCCTACGGCGGGACGTGTCTCAACGTCGGCTGCATTCCGTCGAAAGCGCTCATCACGGCAACGGATATCGCATACGACGCGGGGCAGGCCGAAGAGATGGGAGTCTACGCAGAAGCGGCGGTTGATCTCAAAGAGATGGTCGAATGGAAAGACGGTATCGTAGATCGATTGACCAACGGCGTCGAAAAACTCTCGAGCGCACGCGGCGTCACGTTGGTCGAGGGTACCGCATCGTTCGTCAACGAACGAACACTCGAGATCGAGACGGGTGGTGAGCGCGATCGGCTCTCGTTCGACCACGCGATCATCGCGACTGGATCACGGCCTATCGAGCTCCCAGGTATGGCTTTCGACGGCGAGACAGTGCTGTCCTCGACGCACGCGCTCGCACTCGAGCGGGTGCCACAACGGCTCGTCGTCGTCGGTGCGGGGTACATCGGCATGGAACTTTCGACGGTATTCGCAAAGCTGGGGACGGACGTCACGGTCGTCGAAATGCTCGGGGGCGTTCTCCCAGGGTACGACGACGAGATCTCGAATACCATCCGTTCGCGGGCCGAGAAGCTCGGGATAACGTTCCGGTTTGGAGAAGGTGCAAGCGACGCGACACAGACCCCGAACGGCGTTCGAGTCACGACCGAAAACGAGGGTGAAGAGTCGTTCGAATACGACGCCGACCACGTCGTCGTCGCCGTCGGCCGAGAGCCCGTTACCGACACGCTCGCGCTCGAAAAGATCGGAATCGAGCCGGACGATCGCGGGTTTATTCGGACCGACGAGCAGGGACGGACCGAGTGCGATCACGCGTTCGCGATCGGAGACGTCACCGGAGAGCCGATGCTCGCCCACGCGGCGAGCAAAGCGGGTCACGTCGTTGCGGACGTAGTCGCCGGAGAAACGACGACGCTGGATGAGTTCGTCGTGCCGGCGGCCGTGTTTACCGATCCCGAAATTGGATCAGTGGGGATGACCGCGGATGAGGCGACCGAACGCGGATACGAACCGGTCGTCGGTCGAATGCCGCTCAACGCGTCGGGTCGTGCCCTCACGCTCGACGAACCAGACGGGTTCGTCCGAATAGTCGCTGATGGAGACACCGAAACGATCCTCGGTGCACAGATCGTCGGTCCCGAAGCATCGGAACTGATCGCTGAACTCGCACTCGCGATCGACCTCGAGGCGACGCTGGCGGATCTCGCAACGACCGTTCACACGCATCCAACGCTGAGCGAAGCCGTGATGGAGGCCGCGGCAAACGCTCGCGGCGAGGCAATCCATACGCTCAACAGATAGCTCAGCATCGATGGGCCACGAGTGAAAAACCGCACCGTGAATAGTATCGAATCGTTTTGTCGGTCGTAATCGTGTGAGACGATCCGGCGTAAGTCAGCACCGTGCTACCGCGATCCGTACGAGAGACGGCGACGGACAGCAGTCACGCACTCGGGAGTGAGAGGAAACCGGCGACAAAGACGCGAAAGAGGACAGATACGTGACGAACGTCGAGCGCGAGCGATCGTCAGGCGAGGTCGAGAATCTCGTCGACGATCTCGTCGGTTCCCGGGATGATCTCGTCTTCGAGCGTCGGACTAAACGGAATCGGAACGTTGTCGACACCGAGTCGCTTGACGGGAAGGTCGAGATCCCAGAACGCACCCTCGGAGATCACTGCCGACAGTTGTGACTGGGTCCCGTAACTCAGCGGCGTGTCGTCGACGACGACACAGCGACCGGTCTTGCGGGCGCTTTCGACGATCGTTTCGGTGTCGAGCGGTGAAATCGTCCGGGGGTTAACGACTTCCACGCTGATCCCGTCCGACGCCAGCCGTTCGGCGGCCTCGAGTGCGTTCCAGAGTTGGTTCTGGGTCGCGACTACGGTGACGTCCTCGCCGCGGCGCTCGATCGCTGCCTTCCCGATTTCGTACTGGTAGTCCTCAGTCGGTACTGGGGCTTTCCGGTTGTAGACCCCACCGTGTTCGAACACCATCACCGGGTCGTCGCTTCTGACGGCGGCTTTCAACAGTCCTTTGGTGTCTGCAGGCGTCGACGTACAAACGACCTTCAGCCCCGGAATCGCTGCCAACCAGTGGTGCAGCGCCTGAGAGTGTTGGGCGGCCGCGTTTGCACCCATCACGTTTTTGGTTCGGATTACCATCGGCAAGTCGAGTTCCCCGCCGAACATGTAGCGCATCTTGGCGACCTGGTTGAGCAACTGATCGCCAGCCACGCCCAGGAACCCACAGTACATGACCTCGACGACGGGACGCATGCCGGTCGCGGCCGCGCCAAGTGCGCTTCCGACCATCGAAACCTCGCTGATCGGAGTGTTTCGCACGCGATCGGTACCAAAGCGGTCGTCCAGACCTTTGAGGATATTCGAGGTTCCGCCACGTCCGGAGACGTCTATCCCCTGAATGTAGACCCGGTCGTCGCGTTCCATCTCCTCACCGAGCGTCCGGTTGATCACGTCACGAACCGCGAACTCTTCGCTCTCGCCTGCAGTTGCGCTCATGCCTGCTCACCTCCATCACTGAAGACGCCCTCATAGGCTTGCTGTGGATCAGGATAGTCGCTGTTTCGGGCGAACTCGATCGCGTCCTCGATCTCGGCTTCGATCTCGGCTTCGATCTCCGCGTAGCCATCTTCGGTCAGTACTCCCTCGCCGATGAGTTTCTCCGGATAGGTTGAAAGCGGATCGCGCTGTTTCCACTCCTCGAGTTCACCGTCGGGACGGTAGAATTGACTGTCACCCTCGTGGTGGCCCTCGAAGCGGTAGCCGACGCACTCGATCAGCGACGGACCACCGCCGTTTCGTGCCTGATCGACGGCGTCGAGGGTTGCCTCGTACACTGCCTCGACGTCCATTCCGTCGACCTGGATTCGAGTAACGCCGTAGGGCTCACCGTATATCGTGAGATCGTCCAACGCAGACGGTGGATGGTGTTCCTCGAGACCGGTCATTTCGCCGTACTGGTTGTTTTCGATGATTCCGAGAAGCGGAAGCTCCCAGATACCAGCCTGGTTGAACGACTCGTGAAACGCACCTTCGGAGAGTGCACCATCACCGAAAAACGAGACCGCGACTTCGTCGGTGTCTCGCATCTTTGCCGACAGGGCAGCACCGGTTGCGATCGGGATGCCGCCGGCGACGATCCCGTTTGCGCCGAGCATTCCGGCGTTGACGTCTGCGATGTGCATCGAACCGCCCTTGCCGTTACAGTAGCCGGTCTCCTTTCCGTACAGTTCGGCGGCCATCTTGTCGGTGTCGAGTCCTCTGGCGATGCAGTGACCGTGCCCACGGTGAGTACTCGTCAGGTAGTCACGTTCAGTAAGTGCCTGACAGACACCCGTTGCAATAGCTTCCTGACCGATGTACAGATGAAGGAAGCCAGGAATTTCAGCGTCGGCAAACTTGTTCTGGACAACGGATTCGAACTCACGGATTCGAACCATCGTTCGGAGCATGTCGATTCGCTCCTGATCTGCGATCTCTTCGGATCGCTCTCCTTGCGAACTCATACCCATCAGAATCCGCCCCACGCATATAAACTTTGATGAACGAACGATGAAAGAGCGAACCGAACGTCGTCTACGAGGACAGTTCCGCAACGTCCAGACGAATCGGGACATCGTCGCTGACGATTCGGGCGACGTAACAGGCCCGTTCGGCCTTCGTGGCGAGTTCGGTCACCGTCTCGAGATTTGCGTCTGTTTCGACTCGAAGCGTAATATCGATCTCCTCGAGTGAACCCTGGTCGGGGCTACCGACGACGTCGGACGTAACCGAACGAACGGTGACGTCGTTCTGTGCAGCCAGCTGGCGGACCATCAGTGAGAAACAGGAACCGAGCGAGCCGAGGAAGTGATCGACGGGCGAGGGCGCAGATCCGGATCCGCCGATGGCTTCTGGTTCGTCGAACTCGACCGAACCGTACGCGGTCCGAAAGCGTCCTGCGAGATCGCCATCCGTTTCGATTCGGATCTCGCGATCGTCGAGGTCGGGCTCAGCCGTCGTGAGCGGAACGTCAGCGTCGAAGAACTCGACCAGGGCGTCCGAATCGGTGAGAGTACCAACGAGTCCATCGAGGAACCGGGCGGCGTCGGCACCGTTGACGACGCGGTGATCGAACGACAGGCTCAGCGTCATCGTCCCATCGTCTCGAATCCTGCCGACACCGAGGATCGCGATCTCCGGGGGGTTGATAATCGGATCGAAGTCGTCGACGCCGAACATACCGAGATTCGAGATGGTGAAGGTTCCTCCCGAGAGATCGTCCATCGTCGACTCGCCCTCTAGAGCTCGCCGCGTCAACGTCCGCCGAGCGTCTGCGACCGCTTCGACGCTTTTGTTCGACACCGTAGGGACGACAGGCGTGAGCAGCCCGCTCTCGACGTCGACAGCAACGCCGACGTTGACCTCCTCGATGAGGTTGTGCTGGCCGTCCTCGAAGAGTGCGTTGAACTCCGGCTGTGTCTCGAGTTGAGCGCCGACACTTCGGAGCAACAGGTCAGTAAGCGAGACGTCGGTATCCTGTTGCTCGGCGGCCGTTTTGACCGCACGGAGCGTTTCGGCTGAAAACGAGCGGTTCAGTGTGACGTGAACCGCCTGGCGATCGCTCTCGCTCAGACGATCGCTGATCGTCTGTTGGACGGTCGAGAGTTCGCGCGTTTCGCGGACCGTTCGCGTGACGTCGGCGGCGGTTCCGGAGTCACGTTCGAGGTGAGCCTCGACGTCCCCTTCGGTGATCGCACCACCGGGGCCGGTTCCATCGACAGCAGCCAGAGAAATTCCCTTTTCGGTCGCGAGCTGGCGCGCACCGGGCGATGCACGGACCGGCTCATCCGAGGCAGAGCCCCCGGATCGGGACTCGGATTGGGTCTCGCTTGCGTTCTCGAGATGAGTCTCGACGTCTCCTTCGGTGATTGCCCCGCCAGGACCGGAGCCCTCGACGGTCGTCAGATCGACATCGTTCTCCCCCGCTACCTGTCTCGCTCCGGGTGACGCACGAACGTCGGCGCTTTTCGGCCTCGACTGCGAACGGGTAGTCGAGGCGGGAGAACTCGAAGCCGAGTTACCTCCGTCCTCGACACCGCTTGCGTTACCGCCGGTGTCGGCCCCGCCACCATCGGAACCGTCCACGAGCGACGCATCGATGTGATCCTCGAACTGAGAGAGGTCCTCGTCGGGAGCGGCGAGAATTCCGATCGGAGTTCCCGGCTCGACTTTCTCCGTCTCCTCGACGATGATTCGACGAATCGTGCCGTTCTCACGTGCGTTCACGTCGTTCGTCGCCTTTTCAGACTCGACGACGACGATAACCTCGTCAGCTTCGACCGTCTCGCCCTCGTCGTACTCCCACGAGACGACCTCTCCTCGATCCATCTCCATGCCCATTTGTGGCATTCGAACGATATAACCCATACTATAGTCGAAATATTCGAGCAAGTTATAAAAGTGTATGGTTCCTCGTCGAGTATCGGACCGATCGGAGACCGAATCGAAGTGATCGAAATACACTGGTACGGAACGATTTTATTCTTCCTGTCCGTTCACCGCGCATGGACGAATCCCGTCTCGTTGGCGTACATCTCGGCACCTCGAGTGTACGGGTTGCAACGTACGATCCCGATGGAACGCTGATCGCTGACGGTGAAGCGCCGATCGAAGAGCAGACAACCATCGCGTGGGAACGTGCACTCCGGAGTGCAGCGCCGGCGCTCCCATCGTCGGGGACCTGTTCGGTCGCCAGTACGTCCGGTACCGTACTGTTGGTCGACGAGTACGGCGAACCGGTCTTTCCGCCGCAGATGTACTACGAATCAGCGCCGGAGCAAGCCAAACGTCTCCGTCAACTGGACGTCGGAAACGATCTGACGAACTGGGACGTGGTGTCGTCGTCGGCCGGGCCACTCGCGAAGGTTCTTCAGCTGCGAGAGGACCATCCCGACCGATTCGAGGACGTCGAGTGGGTTCTCAGCCCGACGACGTGGCTCCTATATCGGCTCCGGTACGGACGCTCGTCGGTCTGGAAGACCGTCGAGACCGACTGGACGAACGCGATGAAGTTCGGGGCGGATATCACGGTTTCCATGCCCGAGTGGAACAGCTCGCTGTTCGAAGCGTGTGATCTCTCTTCAACACTGTTTCCCGCGATTCGTCCGCCAGGTTCTTACATCGGATCGGCAGAAAGCGAAGTCGCAGAACGAACCGGATTCGGTGGCTGTAAGCTGTACCAGGGAATGACGGACGGAAGCGCATCAGTGCTCGCAAACGGCTGTCTCGAGCCCGGAGACTTCAGCGTCACGTTCGGGGCGACGAGCGTGATCAAATACGTGTTGGACGAGATTACACCTCACGAGGCACTGTACTATCACCGCCATCCGCTCGATGGCTACATTCTGGGTGCGTCCTTCGACAGCGGGTCCGTTCTCCGGTGGTACTTCAATCACGTACTCGACGTCGCCCCCGAGCACGGATTCGAACTCGCGAAGTCGATCGCTCCCGGTCAAGAGTACGAGGTCTTCCTTCAGGGTCACCGCAGTCCATTGTACGATCCGTCTGTGGGGACATCACTTCTCGGGGTCGAGTGTGACACGTCACTCTCGACGGAAGCAGTTCGCGGGCGGATCGCACGGGGCCTGATGACCGGAATCGTTCTTGCAGAGTGGACGTACATCTACCGTATTCAGGAACACTTCGACACGACCATCGACAGAATCCAGCTCATGAACGACGGAGCCCCGAGCTTGCACGACGACTACAACTGGTGGAACGAACTCCGAGGACAGATCTGGAACCGATCGATCACCGAGATGGAACCCAGAATGACGGCCGGACTTCTCATCCCTGCGGCACTCATTACGTCGGAGTACGCAGACAGCAACGAAGCCGTCAACTGTCTCCTGCGACAGCGTTCGGAGATCGAGCCGGCCAGCGATCAGATCGGAGACTACGACGACCGCCGAGACAGGTATCTCGACCGATGGTACCAGGTCGCTGACCTGTACGATCGGCACTAGTGGTCCCAATACGAATCGCCGTACAGGTTTACCGACGCAAGCGCGACTGTCCTGCGGTTGCAACGGTAACGACTTTCAGCAGTTCGTATCCTCGTCGTCTCGGAAATGAACGAGTCGACGAGGGTACACCGGAGGGGTTGGTGAACCACCGCGATCGACGGAGCAACGAGGTCAGTCGTCCGCACTCAACTCGAATAACAGGGTGCGAAGCTGGGGCAGATCGTCTGCAACGTACTCCGCCTCGGGAATCGGTTCCGGGTCGCCTCCGTACTCGTACCGAACGACGGTCGTACCGGCCCGGCTGGCCGCGCGTGCGCCGTGTATCGAGTCCTCGACGACGAGCGCATCGAACGGATCGACGTCGAGCCGCTCGAGCGCGTGTTCGTAGATCGCAGGATCCGGCTTACCAGGTGCCTCGATGTCCTCGGCGCTGACGATCACGTCTGGCGCGCTCAGGTCGGAACGATCGACGACGAGCGTGATCCACCGACGCGGTGACGAGGAGACGATACCGAAACTGGATACTCGATCCTGAAGCGACGAAACGAGCGCCGGCATCCCCTCGGTGACGGTCGCTCGCTCTCGGTACATCCTTTCGGCAAAGGCTTCGACCTCAGCTTCGAAACGGTCGGGGCCACCGGGGAGACCGTACGTCTCATCGAGCGCAACGAGACTTTCTCGAAAGTTCCGTCCGGTGACGTCCTCGAGTGTTGGCTCGCCGTCTACCGCTTCGGGAAACACTTCCGTCTGCCAGTATCGTTTCCAATGTGGCTCCGAATCGACCAGTACACCGTCCATATCGAAGAGAACTGCTCGTGTCATCGTCGACGAGCGGTACGATCTGCGTGAATAAAAAGCTGGCTAGGGAAAAGAGCGCTCGAGCAGATCATTACCGTGAGTGAGATAGTGGTTCTATTATTCAGAAGGTTTATTTAGATATGGATAAATAGACCACTATGAGCGAAAACGCAAACCATCCCGTGACGACGAGCCAGAAAACGATCCGGATTCTGGAGACGATTTTCCAGGAAAACGGCGGAACACTCACCGAGTTAGCGTCGGAACTCGGAATGAACAAAAGTACGACCCACAACCATCTGACCACACTCGTCGACGAAGAACTCGTCGTCCGAGACGGGGCGGAGTACCGACTCGGACTTCGGCTTCTCGAGTTCGGGGGGTATGCACGGAATCAACACGCGTTGTACCAGCGGGCGCTCCCGGAAATCGAACGGCTGGCCGAACAGACGGGAGAGATCGCAAATCTGGTCATCGAAGAGCACGGTCATGCGGTATACCTGGCCTGTGAAACCGGCGAGCAAGCCGTCAACATCGACGTCTATCCCGGCCTTCGGCGGCCGCTTCAGGTAACCGCCTCGGGAAAGGCGATTCTCGCAAGTTTATCACCGGACCGCGTCGACGAAATCGTCGACCGACACGGACTCCCGGCTAAAACGCCGAACAGCATCACCACGCAGGACGAATTAGAAGCGAGTCTCGCAGCGGTCCGAGATCGGGGAATCGCGTTCGACGACGAGGAACACATCAAGGGGTTGCGGTGCGTTGGTGCGCCAATCCACGATTCGAACGGAGAGGTACTCGGTGCAGTAAGCGTCTCTGGACCCGCGAGTCGCATGACCGACGGTCGGTTTTACGACGAGTTCCCATCGATCGTCAACAGCACGCTCAACGTCATCGAACTGAACATCAACCAGAAAGCTCCGTAACGCGTACTACCGACCGGATCTCGGAGAACCGGTTCGATAATGTCAGTCGGGTTCGTTCCGATCACGTCGGGATAATTTACAAAAGTACATATGTATAGTAACGGGTATCGCCGGAGACTGACAGGAACACTCGCGAACGAAGCGCATCACCACGCAAATATTCAGTATATGAGAAGGGAAGTTCTGACAAGTGAAACACGGATGGGGAACCGGGATGGTGCAGCAGACCCTCGTTCGGAATGAGGTGGGGATACAGTACAGCACAGTAAGCAGAGAGGAACGGCTCGTGAGCGTGTGTCGAAAGCGTGGACGAGGGGTCGTGCGATCAGGTTATCAATATGGACCGCGAGAAACGCGAGTTCCAAACCGTGAGTGTCGAATCTTCGAATGGACTATACACGCAGAGGCCGACGACTGAACCGAGCTCATGACATTCTATCGTGGCAGTGAACTCGAGTCAGTGTACCAAAATGCACTCTCGGACGGATTCGGACTCGTCGCATCGAACATCGCCGAGCCGAACGTTCTGATTGGCCTCATGGAAGGTGCATCACGTGCAGAATCCGATCTGCTTCTCCAGGCCTCGGCCGGTGCCTGTCGGTTCGCGGGTAACGGCGACGCGGAGGCGGGGCTGAACGCTCTCGGCGCGTATATCGACGCGCTTGCCGAGGGATTCGATATCGGCGTGTTTCTCAACATGGATCACCAAACGGACACGGAGTTCATCGAATTCCAGATGGACGAGGAGATCCCGTCGTCGGTCATGATCGACGCCTCAAGCGAATCGTTCGAAGAAAACGTCAAAATCAGTCGAGAAGTCGTTCGTATGGCCACCGAGAAAGACGCTGACGTCCTTATCGAGGCTGAACTCGGGCAGATCAAGGGTGCAGAGGACGATCTCGAGGTAGACAACGCGTTCTATACGGATCCGGAACAGGCGGTCGAGTTCGTCGATCGAACAGGATGTGATCTGCTCGCGATATCCGTCGGCACACAACACGGCGTCGCCAAGGGAAAAGACCTGGAACTCCGCCCGGATCTGGCTGGGGAGATTCGCCAGACGTTGCGAGACCACGGACTGGATACACCGCTGGTTCTCCACGGGTCCTCCGGCGTCCAACCGGACCAACTCCGGACGATGCTCAGACACGGGATCTGTAAAGTGAACAAAGACACACGATACCAGTACGAATACACGCGAACGGCCATGGAGTACTACGAGCGACACCGAAATTCGATCGTCCCACCGGACGCTGATCGGGATGGTCGAGACACCTTCTTCAACGAGACCGCGTGGACACCGAACAAGGATCATTTCGATCCACGGGTCGGCGGTCGCCAAATACGCGAACGTATCGCGGAGGTACACGCGCAGCTGGCCGCCGTCTCGGGGAGCGCGGGACGAAGTCGGTACCTCGAGACGCAGTGAATCGGCCGGAATGACGACCGGCGGAGAGACGCCGCGGCTATTATCGAGCGAAACCGGAGAGTTCGCCCTCATCTCGACGTCCCGCTTCGCAACTACGACGATATTTATTGTGAGATCTGCAGGTGTCGACACCCGGTCCCGGAGAACAGGTGACGACGACCGTTCGGTTCGGGGTTTATACGATCTGGTGTACGTCAGTAGTGCGACCGCGACCCGTCTTCAGTTCCACCGGTAACCCGGTACAGCAATCCGGATCACTCGAGAAACGAACCGACCGATCAAAGTTTGGCCGGAGGAGAGAAAGCCCAATATACAATATTTAAATATATTCTGTATAAATTATAAGTTTGGAAGGTGGGTAGGCGTGGATGACGAGCGGTCAGGACGGACGAGGACTGAGTTCCTAACGACAGCCCGATAAATGTGTGAGATAGCAGCCTCTGATGGATCTGAGTACAGTTTCGAACAACAAAACACAGATTATCGATTATACGTCCGTCTTTTCGACTGATTAGTCCAGTAATAAGAATAAATGAGAACTCCCGAGCGGATACCCGGTCCGATAGTCTCAGTTCGGGCGCCCCTGTGTGTACGCGACAAACGGTCACATGATCGAAGAAGAGTGAAGAAATCGGTCGGTTCAACCGGTAGATGGCTAATGTGTGGTGGGAGAGCGACTCGAGAAGTGAACTACCCCCACCTACCGAGCTCGGGGTTGCTCACCCCTCGCTCGTTGAGGAAGGGGGCTTACCCGCCTGCGGTTCAGGTAAACGCAGTCGTTCGAACTCGTCGGAACTCCCTATCGACTACCCAGTCGGTACTTGGCCGCGTGCCAACAAACACAGAATATTATATAATATATAGTACACTATAGTACTTATTCTTTTTATCAGATAGTTCTTCGAGTGATGAGATAGACGAATGGAGTCGAAAGACTGGTCGCACGGAGTCAGTCGGGGATGGGGACTAACAACGATTCCAGCGAAACGAATCTATCGCGCAGATAGGCAATCGTTCGGCGGATCGATCACCGCCGCGGATCGACGAGATCCACAGCCCGTCAACCGGTCGTGGCAGGCAGTCGGTTCGTTCGGTTGGAAAATGAGGTCGTAGACGGCGAGCGAGGGCTAATCAGGACGAGTCGCGTGGAACGGCAACCCTTCGACGCCGTCACGCTGGAACGAATCGATCGTCGCGTTCACCTCGTGGTACTCGAGGATGTTCTCCTGAATCATCCGTTCGATGATGTCCGAACGGAACTGCAGATCGTCGTAGATGTCGCGCGTATCGGCGTAGCCGAGCAACGTGGCGATCTGTTCTTCGAGAACGTAGGAGTTGTTCATGCCCTGGAAGACGATTTCGTCTTCGACCGGATCCCAGTAGAACACCTGCCGGGTGACGACGCCGTCCATCTGTTCGGAGTAGCCCTCGATCTCCTGTACGCTCGTGACGCGCCGGAGGACGTCGTCGCCTTGCTTGACGCGGTTCTGGAACAGCGCGACGTCCGCGTTGTCCATGAACGTCTCGGGGACGTTGATCGGGTCACCCGTAAACCGCTGGATCATCGAGACGATATCGCTCGCGTGGAACGTCAGCATCACCGGGTGGCCGGTCTGTGCGGCCTGGAACGCCATTCGTCCTTCCTCCCCACGAACCTCACCCACGACGATGTACTCGGGACGTGACCGGAGTGCGGCCTCGACCAGGTTGAACATGTCGACGTCCGCGCTGTCCTCGCTGCGGCTCTCTCGGGTCAGTAACTGCTGCCACGTATCGTGTGGTGGGAGAACTTCCGCCGTGTCCTCGGCCGTGTAAATCTTCGAGTCGCGGGGAATGAACGTCATGATACTGTTCAACGTCGTCGTCTTTCCCGACGCCGTTTCCCCGACGACGAACACGGTTCGCTCGTTCTCGAGGCACAGCCAGAGGTACGCCGCGAGCTCCGGAGAAAGCGTCCCCCAGTTCGTAATCTGGGTGACCGACAACGGGACCTCATCGCCCTGACGGATGGTGAGGCTCGGCCCTTTCACGCTCACGTCGTCGCTGTAGATCACGTTCAGACGCGAGCCGTCGGGCAGCGTGGAGTCGATGATGGGTTCGGCGTCCGTCATCGGGTTCCCGATCCGTTCGCCCATGTTGCTGAGCCAGCTGTCGAACTCCTCTTTGGTGCCGAAATCGACGGTGGTCTCGACTAACCCGTACACGCCGTGGTCGACGTAGCACTCGCTGGGGCCGATGACGTGAATGTCCTCGTTGGCCGGGTCACGCATGACCGGCTCGAGCGGACCGAGGCCGACGATGTCTCGGTTGAGTCGATACCGGATGTTTTCGAACGTCTCCTGAGGAATCTCCTGGATACCGGGGTGAAACTTGATTTTTAGCCGCTCGAGGAGGTTGTCGGGTTCGGTGCCGCGAATGTGTGTCGACTCGGCAAGCAACTCCTCGATACGATCCCCGTACTCGGCTTCCTTCTCCGGCGCTTGCTTGCTTGCACTACGACGGAGGAGCGAGTCTTTGACCGCCGAGAAAACGATCTGCTCTTCTTCCGAGAGCGTCGGCTCGACCGCGAAGTACTGCATTTTGGTTCCGACGTCACCGTAGATATGACTGTAAATGGGACCACCGACCGGATACAATACGTTCGGGTGATTCGATTCGTACTCCCCGGTCGGCTCGTCGATGAGGACCGGAAACTCTCCAGTTATCTGTCTGAACTTCTTTAGGTGTTCGCGAAGATGAGGGCGGCGAGCCGCAAGCTCCTGAAGCTCGTCTGACGGTTTTGGCGTCCCCATTTCAGTCATATAACGGACACCGAATTAGGCGACACTACGGTTTTCGATCACGATACCCGTGCCGGACCGAACGGAGTATCCGACTCTGTCACCGACCTGTTCACCCATTCCGGCGAAGCGCTTGATGAAGAGCTGTCGGCGGATGTCGTTGCCGACTTCGATCATCTCGAGTTCGATGAAGACGTCCGCGATCGATCTGAACGGACCGATCGCTTCTTCACCGACCGTCGACGGATCGACCGTCAGAACGACGACTTTGCCCTGTGAGATGACGTTCCGGAGGAACGAGATTATCTCGAGTGCCGCCTGTCGTTCGTCGTTCTGTCTGACGAGGGCTTCGAACTTCGGATCGTTTCGGAGAATCGCATCGAACGTGTCGATGACGATGATATCCGCCGACCAGATCGTATCCTCGTCCATCAAGTCCGTCAGGAGGTCCTGACGGGTGTCCTCTTCGCCGGACGACGAGAGAACCCCACCGCTGTCCAGATCACCGTGGAGAAACAACAGGTTCTCGAACAACAGGTGCTCTTCGACGTTGTAATCCAGCGAGTCCATCTGCTCGACGAACCCCTTGACCTCGAGTTCGGTCGAGAGGAAGGTAACCGACTTGCCGGTTTCACACAGCCCGTACGTAAACCGCTGTGAAATCGCGCTCTTTCCGGCACCGTAGTCGCCTTCCATCAGAACGATACTCCCCGTTGGAATACCACCACCGAGTTCTTTGTTCAGCCGATCGCGGTCGTCCAGACCGATCGAGAAGATGTTATTGAGTTGGCTCATGTGTCGTTAAACCGTTCGCGATTCGTCTTCCGACGTCAACAGCGATCGGATGAGTTCGATCTGCCACCGTTCCAGATCGCTTTCTTCCTCCGATGCAACGAGGGGTTTCGTCGACGGTTCCCGCGGTTGGCTCGATCCCGAGCCACGGCCGGTCTCGGGCGTCGGTTGTGCGTACTCGACCTCGGTTCCGTTCCGGTGTACATCGGGTATTCCGGCGATTTCGAGGCCCGGCTCCGAGAGGATTACGTCCGAGTCCACCCAGATCATCCGTTCGTCATCGCGTTTTTCGTTTCGATCAGAGAGCGGGGGGCCGTCTGCGGGTTCGTCATCCGTCGGTACGGCTTCGATGGTGTCCTCCTCGATGTGAATCGTCCGGACACCTCGGTCGGGCTCCTCGAAATCGGTCTCGATAGCGTCCTCGGCCCACGTTCGGCCCTGTTCATCGTCATCGAGGTTCTCCTCGTCGAACTCGTGGATAACCGACTCGTCGTCGCGCGTCGCCTCCGACGACGTCTCGACCGTGAGATCGGAGTCACTCGAGGCAGTGTCCGGATCGTACTCCTCGAAATCGATCCGCTCTGTTCCAGCGGTGTCGTTTGCTCCGTCGGCATCGAGCGTGACAGGGGAAGACTGAGACGCAAGCGACGGGCGTTCGGCGTCGAGCCACTCATCGAACGAGCACCGTTTCTTCGACGGCGTACCGATCTGTTGGATCCACCAGAGACTCCGCGCGTGATCGACGCCGAGAGAAGAAAGTGGCTCGGGATCGTCGATCTCGGGACCACCGTCGAACCCGTTCAGAATCGTCCGAAGATACTCCTCGACACCGTCGCTTATCCAGTGGATCGATCCGTAAAATCGAATCGTACGGGATGCTCCGTCGAGTCCGACCTCCGCGACAAGGTGATCGAGCCAGTCCATCACGACGAACTCCGTATCGTACTCGGAGGGAACGGACTCGAGATACGGCCGGTTACCGTCATCCCACGGGATCTCGGGTCCGTCGAGTGGGGACTGGTCGGTCCGATCGAGCGCATCATCAGAATCGAGCGCCGTGTCCGCATCCCCGAGTCGAGACCCGGAATCTCCGCCGTCGAGTTCGTCGTCGATGGGGGCAGTCGCTTCGTCGTCGAGTTCCTGCAGCGGGTCGTCGGAGTCGTCCCCAAACGCATCGTCGTCACCAGACGCATCGTCAGATCCGTTCTCGAGGTCACCGTCAGACGTATCCGATTCGTCTCCGTCCCAGTCGGCATCGCCGGAGTCGTACTCGGATTTTAGTTCGTCGAACGACAGATCGCCGTCGTCACCGTCGGTCGCACCGGCGTCGTCAAATTCGTCATCGCCGTCATCGAACTCACCACCGGCGTCGTCGAGCTCGTCGTCGTCATCATCGAATCCAAACTCATCGTCGTCGTCGTCGATTACACTCTCGTCGAGGAAGTCCTCAGCTTCGGCGGCTGCGATATCGTCGTCGACCGCGTTGTCGTCTTCGTCATCCCCATCAGCATCGAAGAGACTGCCACCGCCGAAGTTTCCAGTTCCCTGTGCTCCCCCGCCAGGGCCGCCGAACGTGTCGTTCAGGGAGTCGTCCTCGACGAACGGATTGACTCCCTGCGTTACCATCTCGTAGACCTCGAGGAGTTTCCTGATGTTCTCTTCGATTTCGTCGAGAGACCCGCTGATGTTCTCGTTCTCGCTCTGGACAGTGTTGACGGTCGACGCGAGCGAACCGACCTCGTTTTCCATGTCCTCGACGCGAGACTCGATTTCGCTCGAGACGCGGTCGTCGTCGTCCATCTCCCCCATACCGTCGATGGACATTCCGCCGTCGTCGGCCATCTCACCGTCGTCACCGAGAAGGTCGTCGGTGCCGCCGTCGTCACCGAACAGGTCCGCATCCCCCATTTCCGAGCCGGATCCGTCGCTACTCAGTCCGTCGCCGGTGCTCACACCGGGCATCAACTCTTCTTGACTCATACTGCCCGCGAGTTCACCGGTGTCGAGCGAACCGTCGCCGTTTCCGGCGTTCGAGTCGCTTTCGCCGTCGTTCCCGAGTATATTTCCGATTATGGACAGTAACATGGTGAGCTCGTTGCAGGAGTTCGATCGAAAGCACGCTCGTCTCGATCGGTTACGAGAACGAAGAGACTAACAATCGAACCAACCCGGTGTTGGTTAGGGGGGGAGCGAGTCGTCATCTGTCGGTACTATGTAAATCAACATATTAAGTGGTTCCGGCCGTGTGTCCTCTACGTCAGACGATATATCAAGGTAGCTGAGAGAAGATTTTTCTATCATATTCGAAATAGTATATGAGCTGGTATCGAGAATATCGGGCACGAACCAAGGTTTCTTCTTGGTGCGCGTATAATCACTTCTACGGGACAGGCATGCCGGACAGTAACAAGGAAAAAAACCCAAAAGAGAAAGCCGACGTTCCGCCTGTACTCCCAGGCGAACAGCCAAAGCCCTCCGGAAGTGGCGGTGCTCTCTCCCCAGAGGAGCTCGATTTTACCGACAGTCCGTACGTCTCGAAAGTGTCCGAAGGGAGGTACGTCGTTTCTTCGGAGAAGCGTCCGAGCGGCGTCCCGGACACCACCACGGGTTCGAATCGAACCCCACCGCAACCACAGAATCAGCCACATCGCCAGCACGACTCAGCGACGAATCGAGCGAACGTCTCGGAGCGTCCGGCCGGCGATGGACATCAGCCCATCCAGAGCCCGGAAGTGGCACGATCGGTTCTTGCGGACGAGCTCGATCGGACGGATGCACGGTTCGCACTCGACATCATCGCACAGTTCGACCGGACGGCTGTCCGTCATCGAACGAGTTCCGACGACGTCGTCGGGACGTTCAATAATCTTGTTCTCTGGTACGCCCAGCACGTCGCGACGGAGACGCCAACCCAGCGAACGGCCTCGCTGCTCATCGAGCGCTCCGAGTTCGCACCACCACTGTCACCGATGCAACTTCGACAGGCGGCAAGAAAGCACGGTCTCGATAAGTCGAGTAGTCTGGGAGAACTGCTCGAGGCGATCGAATAACGGGAAGCGAACTCGCGTCGGCTCATACGGTTTGCTGTGACTTTTTACCGGAGCGACCGCGAACCGTCCTGCGGTCGCTCCGGTGACGACTTACAGTAGACCGTATCATAGGGACCGTTGTAAATCGTTTCCGGTACAACCACGACTGGCCTGCTGTTATACCGATAAACCGTCACAACAGTCCTTATCAGGCACCGTTGACGAGGATAACGGCACCCATAAAGATCGACAACAGGATCGCGATACCGAACAGTAATACACCACTCTGGGCCGATTCGACGGCTCGAGTCGACAGATCGAATCCGGAACGCTTGCGAGTCATCTCGATATACGCCCTCTATGGAGGGACGGGTGTTCTATCTTGTGGCCCGAGTTGGCCTAGCCTCGGCCCGCTCGGCTCAGGGGGTGCTATATATCCACCGTGATTATCAGGTCGACCAGCCGTTCCGTAATCGTCCCCGTGACCGCGCCGATCCAGAGCAACGCCGTGAAGTGAACGTACGAATTGCCGAAGTGACCGCCGTCAGCGACCCGAAGCACGAGCGACGAGATGAAAGCGTTGAAGATCAACACCAGAACGATCAGAAATCGAAGGATCGGAACGTTGTACTGTTCGGTATGAATCAGCGTTCCACCGATGACTTCGCCGTCCGTGTTGATATCGAAACTCGAGAGCATCACCGCGAGCTCGAGGCCGATAAAGAACGCAAACGCGGACGCGGCCGTGATGCCGTAGACGACACCGACCAACGTCGTCGTTTCCTGGCGTCGTTCTTCGCGCAAATTGACGATTTCGTTCATGTTCTGGCTGATGAGTTCCCCGAGTCGTTTCGGGCCGCCACCCATGTCTCTGCCGACCAGATACATCTCGCTGAACTTCTGGATCAGAAACGAGTGCGTATCGCCCGTGAAATACCGCCACGACTTTTCAGTGCTCAGGCGCATGTTCAGCCGTCGGTAGAGATCGTCTACGTTGTCCGAAAGCGGGCCGAAGTCTTTCGTCCGAAGCGTCGAGAGAACCTCGGTAGTCGTGCTTTGCTTTGCACTTTCGCTGGTCCCGAGCGCGCGGATGAAGTTGGGGAACATCCGATCGCGGTCGACGACGCGTCGCTCCTCGTACCAGAACACCGATCCCGGAATCAAAAGCGGCAGCGTCGCGATCGGCATGTAGAGCAAGAGCGGAAGGGTATTGCTCGATATCGGGGTTGGACTCGGAGCCAGATCGTAGAACGCCAGGATAAGCCAGGTGATAACGAGTGCGGTGAGGCCGACCCCGGCGACGGTAGATCCGAGTAATCGTTTTTTGGTCGTGGTTCGATAACCGTCCTCGAGATACCAGACCGGATCGTCGGGAACGACCGCTTTGATGATGAAGAAAAACCCGATCTGAACGAAGATGAACATCACGATGACGATACTCGCCGTGATCGTCGGATCGTTCCCCGTCAGCAACGGCAAGACGATTGCGAACACGAGCGCGAACGTCATCGAAATGATCAACGAGAGATACAGGTCTTTCAGGACGTCCAGGTTTCCGAGTGACTGTCGATAGACCGTGGAGTACTTTTCGATCAACACGTCCTGTTCCTGAAAGAGGAACTCGTCGAGGCTCTGGCCGGCACCGAGCGTGTAGGCCATCCGTTCCAGGAGGTCTTCGACCGATTCGCTCGGAACGTCCGTGGCTCGTCGACGACAGGCGTCACCCAGACTCAGGTGCCAGACGTCGACCAGATCGACGACGCGTTGAATCTCGGCAGCCAGATCGCCGTACTCCTCTTCGGCCGCAAGTCGTCGCAACACCTCCATCCGATCGATGTTCGTCGTCGACAGGATCGTCATGTGAATAACGAAGAGGTGGAATCGGTTCTCCATCTCGATACGGCGCTGATCGACGGCTAATCGCGGATATCCGATCGCAGCGACGAAGATCAACAGACCGAGCGCCGGCAACAGGAGACGGACGAGAACGAATCCGTCGAACAGCACGCCACCGGCGATCGTCCCAATGAAGACGAGAAGCGACGGGAAAACGATTCCCAGAATGTAGATCCTCGCCGGGAGATCCATCTCGTCGTACGCCCGAAGAATCGACGTACCGAGTTCGTTCGCCGTCGCCGCGTTTCCAGCGATGCCCATGATTTCCGCGATACGCTATCTGTTACCGACACTCGCCACAGACTAACGGACGTGGCCGGCGAGCGGACTCGATCGAACGGGTTCGTCGAACCGCCTGACCGGTGTTCGTTCAGTTACGCCAGTCCCGAGACAGTGGCCCGTCGGATGAATGAGGTCTCGAGGCACACCATACAAACCTTCCGGCTATTCACTCCGTAGCGGTCGTCGCGTCCAGGTATCGGCCCTCTGGTCCGGAGACCCTCACCAAATTCTCCGGTCCGGAAGCCCTCACTCAACTCGTCCGTTATCAACACCGTCTTCGAATCCGCCAGCCAACCTATCGTCACGATCAGCTATCGGTTCACCAGCCGATTCGGTATCAGGTTCAGCCGAGGGGTCATCGACTGATCCGGTGGTGTGTTCGGCCTCGTGTTCGGTATTCGACGCATCCTCGAGTGAGTCGGGATTCCGTTCCGGCGTCGCGATCGCCGCGATGTATCTCAGGCTTCGCCTGTGAGCGTTCGTCCCGAGTGGCGAGTGCGTATCGAGGTCGTCGGCGGGCGAAACCGACTCGTCACCGAACCCGTTCAACAGCGACTGGAGGTACGTCTCGACGGGAGGTGAAATCCACCCGACCGTCTCGTAGTAGGCGATCGTCCGAGACGCACCGTCGATACCGGCCGACTCCACCAGGAACTCGATCCACTGCAGCGTCGTTATCTCCGCTCCGTTCTGGGCGGGGTGGCGGACCAGATACGGCGGCTCACCGATCTCGCCGTTGACCGCGTCCTCGAGATCGTCCGCAACGGCGGCAGCCGTCTCATCGGTCGTGAGGCCATCCGCCCCGTCACCGAGTGGATCGTCGTCTTCGATCCCGGTCGAGGGATCGAGCGGATCGTCATCGTCACCGAGCGGATCGTCATCCGCCTCGAGGGCGTCGTCATCGTCGGGATCATCGTCGTCCGGTGCCAGGAAGTCGTCGAGTTCGTCTTCGGCTGTCTTGTCGTCCATAGCTTCGTCGTCGGGTTCTGAATCGAGTTCATCCTCGCCGTCGAGTTCGGAGAACGGGTCCTCATCGAGATCGTCGATATCGTCGTCCGACTCGATGTCATCGGCGAGGAAATCCGTCGCCTCGGCGTCCGCGATTTCGGGATCGATTTCGTCCGCCGGATCATCGCTCGCGCCGAAGCCACCCTGTTCGGTCGCAGTTTCGAACGCGTTGCCGATCTCCTGGTCGCCCACGAACGGGTTGATGCCGTGGGTGACGATTTCGTAGAGATCGACGAGCTTGTCGACGTTTCGTTCCACCGTCGAGATCGAGTCGCTGATCTTCTCGTTCTCGCCGCGAACGGTTTCGACTTTGTTTCCGAGCGAATCGATCTCCTTTTCGACCTCGTCGAGTCGGTAATTGAGCTCGTCGTCGTCCGATCCGCCGTCGTCGTCGCCAAATCCGAGATCGTCGCCCAACAGGCCGTCATCACCACCACCGAGGAGATCGTCGCCCCCGTCATCGGCGTCGTCTTCGTCGTCGGCCCCGAGTCCGCTGAATAGTAGGAATGTCATGGTCAGTGTCGTCTCAATCGTCTGCCCCGTCTTCGGCGTCCCAGTAAAACCGAATCGTGTCCTCGTTTCCACTGGCGATGACCGTCACAGCAGTATCGCCGTCGACGTTCTGGTCCGCGATTTCGATCGCGACAACGCCGCCCGGTTCCCAGACAGTACTGTCGACGTCGACGCGTTCGACGGTTACGTCGGCGGACGAGACGTACGAACTGTCGACCAGAATATCGACGGTACTCGAGTCAGCCTCGAGTTCCGCGTTTCCGATGTTTTTGACCAGTACGGTGAGGGTTTGGACGTCGTCGTCGTCGACGATGGCATCGGATCGAGAGGCGTCGCTGATGATCGCGATTTCGGTTTCGATCTCGTCTGCGACCGACGTCCCGCGGGTCTCGATCGAGTCGCTTACCTGTCCGACCTCCATGATCACCGTCCCGGCGACGGCAGATGCGAGCACCAGACTTCCGATGAACATGATCATGTGAGCGGCCGAAACGCTCGCCATCTACGCTCCCGCCTCCGTGATCGTCGCCGCGTCAGCGATCCCGTGCTCGGTCGTGATCCGGACGCGGTCGCCGTCGCCCGTGATCACCGTGTCGAGGTCGTCGTCGTGAATCTCGACTTCGAGGTGAGAGCCGGACGACCAGATATCGCTGCTCGGGCGATCGGTCTCGCCGTCGACAATCGTCGTCTCGGCGTCGCTCCCGTGGACCGGGTAGTACTCTCCGTTGACGACCACGTCGGTTTTGCCGACGGACAGCGACGATGCGCCCGCGTTCGTGACGTTGACGGTTGCGTTCGCCTCCGCGTCCGTGTCGGTGACGTTCTCGAACGACTCGATCGTGATCGCCGTGTTCTGTTGATCCCTGAGCTGTTCGCTCTGGGTGGAAAACGCCTCGCCGGTCGCGGCACCGACGTTGAATACCGTGGGGACGATGACGCTCATGGCCACGAGAACGCCGATGAGTATGACCAGAACAGCGCCGCTCGTACTGAACCCCATTCTCGAGTCGAGATGAGGGATGGGACGCTCAAAAGCGTGCCGGCCACGAGAGTCCACGCATGACAGGTAGTATCACAGTCGAGGGGGTTCGAGTAAACCGATACAGCGAACTCCGAAGAACGATCTCTCTCAGGGGCTCACCGTTGAAATAATATAAAGGGTCGTCGTCGGGGTTACAGTCGAACCGCTTCACCTTCGTCGGTGAAGAGGTCCGGTGCGCGCAGTTCGACTTCAGTGGTTGCACCGGAGGGTGAAACGATAGCCAGCGACGACTCGTCACCCTGTCCGAAGGTCACAGCAGGATCATCTGAATCACCAAACGGCGTTGCTTCTGGGTTCAGGATGATCGTGAACTCGTTGTTTTCGTCGCCGAGAACTGCACTGTCAGAGTCGACGTACTGGTTCGACTCATTTATGACGGCGAAGGTTTCATTGAGTTCGGTTGCATTAGCTGGATCACCATCGTCAACGGACTCGTTCAGCACCAGATTTGCCTGCCCGTTGGGACCGACAGCCTGGATGATGGTCTGATTGAGATCAATATCTGATGCCCCCGCTGCTCCAGTTACAGTGAGGTTAATCGAACTGAGGTTCGACGGGTCCTCACTATCTTCAACGATACCGACCTCACTCACGACGTCGATCCGCTCGGACACCAGATCCGTGCTCTCTTCACCGGTCGCTTCTGCTTGCGTTTGCAAGAAGCCAGCCGTGTTGATGAGAACTCCAGCCGCGATCGCAGCGACCAGCACCATCGCGATGAACACGATGAGCGTACCGATTCCCACCTGACCGCGGTCAGTGGATTCATCTACGAACATTGTTATAGCCTCACCGAATCGTCATCAGATGTAATCGTAGTCGGAACTCGGAGCTCCGTCTGCGTCGTCGCGCCTGCGGCCGTCGTGAAGCTCACTGTTAACCGATCACCCTCATCCAACTCTTCGTATACTTCATTGAGCTGGAAGGTAACTTCGGCGCGATCGCTATTACTCGTCAGAACGGGGTTTTCCTCATCCGCTATGCCCTGAATGTTACTGATCGAGATGTTGTCGTGCTGAAGCGACATCGTCTCTTCGCCAGCACTACCGATGAGTTGCGCTGTCGTCTGATTGAGAGCGATCGGATCCGAGCCAGGCGCCATCGCCATCGTGAACGTCACGTTATCGATGGTCTGTGTCTCAGTGACGTTCCCCGACGAACTCACGATGTCGAGTCGATCACTCACTTGCTGCGTCGATTCCTCACCGGTGGCTTCTGCCTGCGTCTGCAGCACGCCAGCGGTGTTGATTAGTACACCTGCGGCGATCGCGGCGACCAGCACCATCGCGATGAACACGATGAGCGTGCCGATCCCCACCTGACCGCGGTTTTCATTATCTTCGAACATGTGTTAGGGGTTACACCCGCGTTGCGGGCTCGTCCTATACTCTAAATTACCCGTTATTAAACCTGAGCCAGTATTTTCAAGTATGGGAACGGAGTTTCGGACGGTCTACTCGTCTCGAGGGGGCGCCTAATCTGAACGCCTCGCGTGCGTATGCGGGTGACTACCGGACCACCCCCCAATCGATCCACGATCAGATTCTGTCGATACATCATTCGGCCAGAATATATATTACCGATGAACCCTCGAGTCGTTTTCACGAGTGAAAACGGGCCGAATCAGCGGAGTAGGCGGTCAGTACGGTTTAGTGCCTCCGGGTTCTCTACGCGGACATGGATCCGACCGAGGTACTGGGAAGCCTGGGTAAAAAATACAGCCCCGACATTCTGCGTTCGGCCGACGAACCAAAGTCGGCCCAGGAACTGAGCGACGAACTCGAGATACCCGTGACGACGAGTTATCGGCGCGTCGAGACGCTCAACGAACTCGGCCTCCTCGAGGACGACGAAGACGTGAGCGGGTTCGGAGAGACTGGCCAGAGCCAGACGCTCTATCACCGCAACGTCGAGGAGATCGTGATACGCTTCGAGGACGATTCCATAGAGATCGAATCGAAAGAGCGCGAGCGGACCGACCAGCCCCTCAGTAGCGTCTGGGAGGACCTCAGTCGAAGCGTCGGCGGGGATGATTGAGATGGAACCCGTGGAAATACTGTACGCCGTCTTCAGCGTCACGTTGATCACGTCGGGTCTCGTGATGGCCGGAATGGCCGTCCAGGCGTACGCAGAGACGCAGCGAACGTCGATGATCTACCTCTCGATCGGGTTTACGCTGATCGTCGCCGCCGCCTCCGCGACCACTATCAGCGCCTTCGTGAGCGGATTCCAGCACCCGCGGACGCTGCTGACGGTCAACTACTTCGTCACGACGCTCGGTTTCGTCGCGGTGATTTTGAGCCTGTACGCCGAGTGACATCCGCCTCGCCGTTCACAGTCGACGTCGAAACCGAACCGCAGTCGGTCGGTCCCGAATCGATGGCCGGGAAGCTTATTTTACGCTCACCCCGATATGCCGATATGGACATCATCGACGGGACCAAAATCGAGTGTGCACGCTGTGACGAAGTGACCTCACTGGACGACGTCAACGTTCTGGGCAAGGAGAACAATCGGTCGTACGCCAAGCCGCTGTGTGACGACTGTCTCAAGAAGGTCGGCGTACCGAAGGGGTACGAACTCGAGCGCGACGTGAGCTACCTGAAAAGCGAGTAGAGCGCCGTCGGTGCGTATTTTCGTCCGAGAGCTGTCAGAGATCGACGATCACTTGTTGTTCATTGCTTCGCTCGCGATGTTCCGTCCGCGGGGCTTCAGTGCGACCTCACGGCGGACGCGGATCTCCTCTAGGACGTCGAGTTCAATCAGTCGCTCGTAAATCTCCTCGACGTCGTCCGTATCGATGTCGAGGAACTCGGGGACCTCGAAGGGGGACACGCCCGAGTAGATCGCCATCAACACCTCCTCTTCTTTCCCGGAGAGGTCGATCTGGGAGGCGTTCTTCTCGGCCCCGCGATCGAGGACGGATTTCAAGACCGCACAGTTCTGGGGGGATCCGGAGAGGTAGGTCTGGACGCTCGAGCCGTTCTCCGTGTGTTCGGCCTCGACCACCGGCCGCTCCGAGGATCGTATCGTTCGTTCGTCGCTCTCGACCGTTCCGACGTCGTCGACCTCGATCTGAACGAGCTTGCCGTTTTCGACGGCGAAGTTCGCAACGCCGTCGTTGATCTTGACTCTGGCTTTGGTCCAGGAGGCATCCTGAACGACACCGCCTTTGACCGCAGGGTGTTTGATCAGAACGATCTCACCGTCGAGGATCGCCTTCTGTAACTCGAGTTCGAACGAGCTGACCTCCTCCATCGAGATGAGATAGACGTTTTGGCCGTAGTTGATGCTGATGTAGTTCGAAACCTTCGCGATCGTCTGATTGACGTCGTACCGGCCACGAATCGACTGGACCTTTGACAACGGAATCGTCGTCTTCCCATCGCCACTGACGATTACCATTCGCTTGTTCGAAAGCACGATGCGACCGTTCGACCAGTTCGTATCCGACAGCTTTCGTCCCTCACGAACGACCTGGGTGAACTTACCGGTCACGTCCGCGAGTTTTTGCTCTGACTTGCTCATGCGAGATCACCGCTCGGCATCTCCATCCCCCCCAGTTTCGAGAGCGCGGAGAACCCGCGCTTTCTGAGACGATCGCTCTCGGTTCGCTCGACGAACTTCGAGAGTCGTTTCCGCGACCGATCTCCGCCGATCTTGCCGAGGACGAACAGCGCCTTGACGCGCATCTCTTCGTCTTTGGTATCCGTTTCGACGAGTTTGATCAGCCGTTGTTCGAGACCGTCGCCGTCGAGCAACGCCAGACTCGTCGCCGCGAACTTCGACGTCATCTCGTCGTCGTCGGCAAGCGTCTCGATCAACGCGTCCTGGGCTTCGGTTCGGAACGCGTCATCGGCGATGCGTCCGAGCAACCAGGCAGCGTTTCGTCGCTGTGCCGTCTCCGTGCTTCGACCCAGAATCTCGATCAGCGGCTGGACGGAATCGCGTTCGTTCGCCTCCTCGAGTTCGTCGACGATCTTTTCACGGACCTGGTGGCTCGCGTTCGGTGGCGCTTCCGAAAGCAGTTGAACGAGCGAGAACATCGCGGTCCGACGGACCATCTCCGTCTCGTCACTCAGTGCGCCCGCGAGTATCTCGACGGCCTCGACGCTGCCGAGTCGTCCCAGCGCGTCGACGGCGATTCGGCGCAACACTTCGTCATCGTCGTCTGCAATCTCGACCAGTTCGGCCAGCGCGTTTTGCGTTCCGATATCCGCGAGCGCGTAGGCGACTTCGACGCGAACGTCGTACTGATCCTCGTGGAGGTTTCGCGAGAGTGCCGGAACACACTCCGGTGATTCTACGCGCGCGAGCGCGCGTGCAACTCGTTTCCTAACCCGTGAATCGGGATCTTCGAGCCGAGCGACCAGTTGATTCAACACGTTATCCTCACCGATCCTCCCCAGACCGGTGGCGGCTGCCATCCGGAGTTCCGCCTGCTCTGCGTTCAACCCACGTGCGAGTATCTGTGCTTTCTTCCACTCGGCGACGTCGTCGATATCCTGTTCGGAGAGTTCACCGATAAACTGCTCTAGGGCATCCTGGCCGTACTGGTCCAGCGCATCGATGGCCGCCGCCCGGACTCGCCCGTCGTCGTCGGCTTTCGATGCCTCGACGAGGGCGTCGACGACCTCGTCGTGAGAGAGATTGGTCCCACCGGTCTCCGACTCGAGACTGCCGAGAATCTCGGCCGAGCGCTTTCGAATATCGGGGTTCGAACTCTCTTCGAGATGCGTGATGAGCTTCTCGAATTCCGCATTTCGTTCGAGTTTAAATAGCGTCATTCGTGCGAGATCACCTGACTACCGTCCTCTCCCCCCGCGTTCGATTCGGACATAGCGTGAAAGGAATATATAACTGTCCCGTCCGACAGTCGCCGCGGTTGCGTTCGGTGTACGGATCGGGGCTCATCACTCGGGAGTAGCCAGGTCATCTCACTGATCAGTACTGTCCTCGGGAAGGTCGTATCGATCGGAGTCGCCCTCGTACACCATCGTATCCACGATGGCGTTCCACACGTCGATCGGCCCCGCATCACCGGCGAGGTCGTCCTCGGCCCACTCCGAATTGACGCCCCACCCATCGACCTGTTCGTCGAATCCGTCGGTCACTTCCGTGTACATGTGACTGACGTCCGAGCCGCGGGCAACGAGTTCGTCCCGAAAGAGGACGTAGATCTGGGCGATCTCGTCGTCGGACTCGTCTCGCGTCTCCGCATCCGATTCGTAGAACAGGATCAGATCGTCGTCGTCGGTGTCGTGGTAGAGTTCGTCGACGGTGATCCCAGCGTCCTCGAGATGGTAGTAAAATTCGCCGTAGGTGGGCACGTGGTTGCCATCGTCCTCGGAGTCAGTGCCGTCGTCCGGCTCGGTGGGTTCGATTTCGGTTCGACTCCCACCGATGCTCTGGATCGAATCGAGACAGCCTGCCGTCGTCCCGAGCGAGACAGTGCCCGCGACCGCGAGTGCCCGCCTCCGAGTTAGTTGCGCCCCTCGCTTCGTGTTCCCGGGTTCTGCCATCCTACCGGATCCGTCGCACCAGTAGGTGAAAAACGCGTCGGCCGCACCAACCACTCGAGGGACGACGAACGAATCGAAGTAAATCAGGGAGAGAAATCGAACAGAATGTCGTCGACGAACTGAAGCGGACATGATAGACGGACCGAAGCGGAGACGGTGGGACTCCATCGCTGTTAAAAGGTGGTGATCGACGGGCCGGCAATATCATATAACAGGATTCCTTACTGGACAACATCTGGTCACGATCGAAACCAACGACGAGACAATGAAGGAGCAACTACGGCAACGCGGTTCGGCGTCAGGGGATCGAATGGTATGCTGAGCGTGGCGTCGATCACCGGCGCGGTCGAAGGTCCGGCGAAGAGCGGTTCGACTCGAGGTGAACGTAAAAATCGGGGCGGAGCGATAGGTGGATCGAGTCACGAGCTGGACCGGCGGAGAGTCGCCGTACTCGTCGCCACGGTGTTGCTGATCGGAGCGGGGCTATTCGTCGCGGCACCGGACATCGCGGCTGCGGACGACGACCACGAGGACGAATACGTCGTCGTCCGGTTCGCGGACGATCACATCGTTACCGAAAGCGTGGCCGACGAGATCCCGCCGGAACCGTACGTGAGCGTCGATGGAAGCGATGGAGACGATCGGCTCATCGTCGACGACGGGATGGTGGTCGACGCCAACAGCGGTGAGCAGATCGTCGCCGGAAGCGAGGACAACAGGGTGCAGACGATCTCTGGCGATCCAAATCTGGTCGTCAGCACCGACGGCTACGTCAACGATACGCTCGTCGTGAACGACGACGGACTCATCGAGACCAGCGAGGAAGGAATAACGGCGACCGTCGGAGACGAAGATGGAGACGAGATCATCTTCGAGGAGGCCAACGAGGCGTATTTTAACGTCTCGATACTCGATGACGAGATCGACGATGTCGGGGCGGGAGAGACGCTTACGATACCGGTAGAGATCACGAACGACGGCTACGGAACCGACGAGGAGGACGTACTCCTCGAGATCCTAGACGGGAGCGGGAACGTACTCGGTTCGGTCGACGAGGAACTGTCCCTCGACAGGGGAGAGACGACGACGCTCGAGTTCGAGTACGAGACCGAACAGGACGATCGAGAAGCCGAGATGGCCGAGGTGACCGCCGACACCAAATTCAGCGCTACCAGCAGCGGGATCGATTCCGCCGATATCACCATTCACAGTGCGGAGACGTTGGTCACGATCACCGACGCCGACGATATCGCACCCGCGGCGGGAGACGAACTCGAGATCACAGCTGAGGTCGAACGATTCGGGAACGATCCGGAGGGAGAACAGGACGTTCTCGTGGAGTTCCGTGTCGACGGCACGCACGTCTCGACGGAGGCGGTAACGCTCGGTCCGGGCGACAGCTCGACGGAAACGTTCACCTATCAGACGAGCGAGGACGATGCACCGGGAGTGACGGCCACGCTTACGAGCCAGGACGGCGGCGATACGGCGACCGCCGACGTCGACGTGATCGGCCAGGCTTCGTACAACGAAAGCGTCTCGGCCGAGATCATCGACAGGAACTACCCCGACGAAGGCGACGATCTCGTTATCACCGGTGAGGTCGGATACACCGGCGTCGTTCCGGACAGCCCGCAAGAACACCGCATTCAGCTCTTCGTCGACGGCGAGGTCGCGGACGAACGGACGATCGAACTAGACGGCGACGAGTGGGTCGAATCGGAGTTTACGTACGAAACCCAACAGGGTGATGCGCCTCGGGTCGACGTCGAGTTACGAAGTCCCGGAACGGGAGACACCGCTCGTCCGCTCGTCGCTGGCAGCGGGTTCGCCGTCGATATTCAGGGGATCGTCGAACCAGTCAACGTGACCGACGATCTGATAACCACCGCCGCGATCGAGAACACGGGGGACATCGACGGCGAGCAGGACGTCCGGGTACGGATCGACCGCGGCGTGGACGATCCGGGGACGACGGACCATCACGTCCGAGACAACAGGACGATTTCGCTCGAGGCCGGAGAGCGAACGATCGAGCGATTTTCGTTTCGCACGCGTGATGCTGACGTACCGAAAATCGAGGTCGCCGTGATCAGCGACGACGACGAAGACGTGACCAACGCGACGGTTCGTTCCCGGAACGCGAGGTTCGACGTTCCGGAGTTATCAGCCGACCGTGACGGCGCTTCGGACTCCGAGATCGAACTGTCCGCCGCGATCAACAACACCGGACTCGAGCCCGACGAGCAGTACGTCGAGTTCGTGCTGGACGACGACGTCGTCCACATCGACCGCGTCCATCTCGAGCCGTGGGAAGAACGAGTCATCACGACCACGGTGGAGGCGCCGGAGGACGACTCGAGCTTTTCGGTCGTCACGGATAACGTAAGCGAGACGGTGACAGCGGCTGGGGTCGACGATCCCGACGACGGGGACGAACCGAGCGACGAGCCCAGTACGGACGATTCCGACACGAACGGCGAGTCGGCCGACGGGGAGCCGACCGACGATGACGTCGGCGACGAGGACGAGGGCGGCGTTCCGTGGTATCTGTTCGTTCTCGGCGTCCTCGGCGTCGTGAGCTCCGTACTCGCGCTCATCGCGTACCGGAACGATCCGGACGCCTTTCCGCCGGACGCAGCCTCGGTCAAAGAGCGTGCATCCGCCACGGTTGCGGATATCCGTCGCGAACTCATCGCGATCGGGATCGCCGCACGAAACGGAGATACAGCCGCGGTCATGGCCGCGTTGAAGGGACTCGTCGGGCTCGGACCCGGGACGTTGATCGTACAGAACGAACTGCCGAGGCGGACAACGGTGCGCGTCCGCTGTCAAACGGCCCACGATACGGTGTTGCTACAGGACCTCGAGTTGGATCCCGACGAACGGCGAGCGCTCGGATCGTTGCCCAACGTCAGTCAGTTCAAAGTCGGAGCAGGGGTCGAAGACATTACCGCCCACGAGGAGGTCTTTCAGGAGATCTCCGGCGATATCGGCGTCGTCCTTCGAGCCGACGGGATCCTGATCGCGAATCTGGGTTGATTCGGTCGAAAGTCGAGATGAGTCGGGGGCGCCGGTCGCGATCGATATTTTTCGCGGATAGATTAGATGATTGAAATGCAGAATTTATTTATCCGAGACAGCCCTGATACTCCACAATGCGAATTACCACGGGCGTCTCGGGGTTCGACACGCTAGTCGGAGGCGGGATCCTGAAGGATCGGTTGTACGTGATCAGCGGACCGCCGGGAAGCGGCAAGACGACGTTTTGTTCACAGTTCGTCACGAAAGGCGCGATCGACGGGGAGACGACGCTGTTTCTGACGTTACACGAGACCGAAGAGGAACTCGTCTCCGACATGGGTAACTACGAGTTCGGCTTCGATCAGGCCGTCAACTCGGGTCACGTCAAGGTGTTGAACGCGTTCGAAAACGAGGCCCAACGGCTTCTTGCGCCCGCATCACGAAACAGCGGAGAGTTTCCCACGAGCGTCGAAAACCTCGCCAATCAGCTGGTCGCGTTCATCGAATCCAAAGGCGTCGATCGGCTCGTCATCGACTCGACGATGCTTCTGGAGTACTACTTTTCGGACGAACTCGACACGCTCATCAAGTTCCTGACGAAGCTCAAACGTGCAGATGCAACGGTACTTTTGATCTCGGAGATGACCGACCCCACGTCGTACTCCGACGGCCACTACCTGGCTCACGGCGTGATCTTCATGCACAACTACCTCGAGGCCGGTGGCATGACTCGCGGCGTACAGATCATCAAGATGCGCGGGACGCAGATCGACTGTGACATCCGCAAAGTCGAGTTCACCGACCGTGGACTGCAGGTCGATCCGAACGAGAAGGTCCAGAGCTGATATGTACGACACCCACTTCGGCACCGACTGGGAGACCATCGACAGCCACGAGGAAGTCGTCCGTCGAGCGTTCGCACTCGGCGTCGCAACGCGACTGGGCGAGAACTACCCGGACGAACTCGATCGACTGGGAGCCGTAATCGAGACGAGCTACGATCAGAGCTTCGTCGAACTCGCCTACCACAAGGGACGAACGGAAGCGGGTGCGACGAAACGGACGAGCGACGCCGACGACGAAGAAGTGTGGGACACGCTGGTCGAAGAGAAGATCGTCATCGAGGCACCCGACGAAGAGTCGACCGGGGCCTTCGACGGCGAGGAATTGTACGAACGGACCAGCCTTCCCGGAGCGCTCCAGTTGGTCGGAATCGATACGCTTCCGGACGACAGTACCGACCGAGTGAGCCGACCGTCATTTCTCGATCAGATGAACAGCGGGTCAGGTCCAAAATCCGGCGAGGATCGCACCGTCTTCGGTCGTGAGATCGAGAGAGTCGAAACTGACGATACTCACCGGCAGGACGACGACACGTCGTCGGGCGGAGTCAGTGGCGACGACCGAACGGGGGGCGAGGGGACCGGCCAAAACGACAGCGACGGTAGCCAGAACGACGACGATCAAAGAGCCTAGTCGACGGAAACGATCAGTAACGGTCGAGCCGATGATCAAAAATCGTCGATAACGATTAAAATCGTCGGTTTCGATCAAATAACGACGATCAAACGCGCTACAAGGTTCGTTCGGTCCCGTCAGCGCCCGTGATCGTGAGCGTTCCCCTCCCCGGGACGAACTCGAGCGAGCGCCCGTGATTCCCACCGAAGTCTGTCCCGACGATCGATACATCGTGCGTCTCGAGTTCCCGACGGAGCGCATCGGCGTTTCGCTCACCGATAGAGGGTTTCGTTTTCTCGAAGACGATCATCGTCGCGCCACCGGCACCCTTCGCCCAGGAACGGGTGGGATCACCGCCGAGGTCCCGAAACTCGGAGAGCATAGCTTCGATCCCCGTATCGGCAAACTTCGCTTCGGGGTGGGGGCCGCTGTGAGCCTGCGACGCCTTCGGGAGCATGAAGTGTAACAACCCGCTGACGAAGGCCTCCTCGTCGTGGATAGCGACGCCGATACACGAGCCGAGTCCGCTCGTTTTCAGCGGGACGTCGGCGTCGGTAACCGCGTAATCCGCGATCGTGACCGGTATCGCGTTCGTGGAGACGCGTCTGGCCGATGACGACAGTCCAGTCTTTTGCTCGGAAGTCGTCGATCGGGAATCGCTATCCGTGTCATCGTGGATCGGAAGATCGGAGGGGTCGAACGAGGTCGAGCGATCGGATCCGTCGCGTCGATCCTCCGAACCCGTCATCTTAGAGCGTATCCACGTCGAGGATCATCACGACCTCCCCTTCGCCAAGCACCGACGCTCCACTGATACCTGGGGCACCGCTCAGGACACCCTCGAAGGGTTTGATCACGACTTCCTCCTGACCAACGACGTCCGAACATCGCAGGCAGACCTGTCGGACGGAGTTTTTGATTCGGACGATCATATCGTCCTCGGACGGCGAAACGCCCGGAACGTCGAGTCGCTCACTCAGCGGTAACAGTGGGTACACGCGCTCGTCGTGAGTGACGGTCGACCGGCCCTCGACCGACTCGAGGGTAACGTCTTCGAGTTCGGAAATCTCGTCGATGTTCTTGATCGGGACGCCGTACGTTTCATCGCCAACCGTGACGAACAGGACGCGAACGATGGCGACGCTGACCGGCAGCATCAACGTGACGCTGGTTCCGGCACCGGGTTCGCTCTCGACGTTGATCGAGCCGTCGACTCCGCGGACGACCTGGTTGACGACGTCCATTCCGACCCCGCGACCGCTGACTTCCGTCACCTCGTCCGTCGTCGAAAAGCCCGGGTGGAAGATGAGGTCATACACCTCCGAATCCTCGAGGACGCGGCCTTCTTCTTCGGTGATGACCCCCTGATCGATCGCTTTCTCGCGGATCTCTTCGACGTCGAGTCCGCGACCGTCGTCCTGAACCGTAACGGACACACGGTCGCGGTCGCGCTCACCGATCAGTTTGATCGAGCCCTGACGTGGTTTGCCCTTCTGTTCACGCTCGTCGGGAGACCCGATTCCGTGATCAACCGCGTTTCGAATGAGATGCATCAGCGGATCACCGAGTTCGTTCAGGATCGAACGGTCCATCTCGATGTCGACGCCGGTCATCTCGAAGTCGATCTCCTTTTCTTGCTTTCGAGAGAGGTCGCGGACGACCCGTGGGAAGTTCCCGACGATCTTCTTCAGCGGGACGAGCCGGATCTCGAGCACGGTGTCCTGTAAGCTCGCCGTGATTTTCCCGTGTTCCTCGAGTTCGTCTTCGGCCTCGACCAGATCGTTTTCCTCGATGATCTTCCGGAGTTTGATCCGGCTCGTCACCATCTCTTCGACCTGGTTGTAGAGCTGGTCGACCTGTTCGACGTCGACCCTGATGGACTCCACCTCTTGGCTGTCGTGAGAAAAGCCCGAATCGGATCCGCCAGCGTCCGATTCGGAGCCGGCAGCCGATTCGTCCGCATCGTCAGACGATCCGGCCAGACTGGCGGCGACCGCATCGGTAACGGCACTGACCGAACTGTCGACGACGTACCGGTTGCCGTCGTAAAATTCCGAGACGTCCTCGCTCGAGACGTCCGAATCCGTCAGGACGTACGCGTCGAACTCGGCGTCGAACTCGCCCGATTCGATCGTTTCGTTGTCGGGTTCGAGGCGGATCAGCTCGTATTCGTCACCGATCGCGTCGATGGCGAACATGGCATCGACGTGTTCGGATCCCGTCGCTTCGAGTTCGACGGTGGTTCGATAGAGTTCTCCGTCGTCGTCGAAGCCGGCATCGAGATCGGCGGCGAGTGCGTCGATCGGAACGTCCCCACCGGTACTCGGAGGCGACGAACCGGCGCTCGAGCCATCGGTGTCGACACCGTCACCATCCGCATCTCCGTTGCGTTCGCCCTCGATCGAAGCCCGAATTTCCTCGATCGTCTCCTCGGGATCCGTTTCCGTGTCGCCGTTCTCGGAGATTTCCCGGACCATCTGATCGAGGAGGTCGACTCCGCTAAAGATCAGGTCCATTCGATCGCCGGTCACCGAGAGTTCGCCGCTCCGAATGCAATCGAGGAGATCCTCGACGGCGTGAGCGATATTACTCGCGTCGGTGTAACCCATCACGCCGAAGTTCCCTTTGAGGTTGTGCGCGACCCGGAACACCGTCTCGATGGCGTCCGAGTTCTCGGGATCGGCTGCGTTCTCGAGATCCAACAGCGCGTTGTTTAACTTCTGGATGTCTTCCTGGCTCTCCTGGACGAACGTGCTCGTCACGTCGCTCACGCCGACCACCCCTTGAAGGCGTTAGTTATCCCCTCAGCGATCCGCTCTCCCGGAAGAACCATGTCGACGTCGACGCGGTTTGCAGCGACTTTCGGCATCCCGTAGACCCGCGACGTCGCTTCGTCCTGAACGATGGCCTTCCCACCTGCCTCCTTGATCGACTCGAGTCCGGCCGCGCCGTCGGCCCCCATCCCGGTCAGAATGACGCCGACGAGGTTGCCGGAGACTCGCCGCGCTGTGGCTTCCATCGTGACGTCGATTGCAGGTCGAACGTTGTGTCGTTTGGGGCCGTCGTCGTTAGCAACGGTGATCCGACCACCCGACGCACGTGTCACGTCGAGATGGTATCCGCCCTTCGCCAGGACACCTTCGCCGGGACCGATCGTATCGCCGTCGGTGGCTTCCCGGATCTCGTATGCAGTTCGTTCGTCGAGGCGCTTTGCAAACCGTTTCGTGTAGTGATCAGCCATGTGTTGTACCACCAGAATTCGAAATTCTGCTCGTTCGGGGAGGTCCGATAACACTCGCTCGACGACCCGTGGGCCGCCAGTCGACGCGCCGATGACGAGCGTCGGATCGTTCGGAAACTCGTCTTCAGCGTCGACAGTCGGCTGCGTGTGACGCTCCGAGCGCCCTGGATCGGCGTCGATCCCCGAGACGTCGGCGTCGGCAACCGCACGCACGCGATCGACGATCTGATCCTGTTGACTCCAGATGTCGACCGAGTTGTCACCCGAGGGTTTCGCGATAAAGTCGACCGCCCCCGCCTCGAGCGCTTCGAACGTCGCATCGGCGTTTCTGGTCGTCTGGGAGCTGATGACCAGCATCGGCGTCGGATTCTCGGCCATCACGCGGTCGATTACCTCGTGGCCGGTGAGCCCCGGCATCTGGATGTCGATCGTCGCAACGTCCGGTTCCATCTGCGCGATCATCTCGATCGCTTCGACCCCGTTTTTCGCTCGGCCGACGACATCGATACCACCGTCCTCGAGGATCTTTCCCAGGGTTTCACGCATGACGGCAGAGTCATCCGCGATTACGGCCCGAACCATCAGGGGAGGACGTCTTCGACCGCGTCCTGAATGGTGCTATGCTCGAAGGGCTTCGTAATGTAGCCGTCGCCGCCGGCTTCGATTGCGGATTTCATCGTTTCCTGTTGTGTCGAACTCGTACAGAAGATTACGCTCACGTCCGGATGGAGCGCTTTGATCTTGGCAGTGGCTTCGATACCGTCGACCCCCGGCATCACGATATCCATGATAACGACGTCGAGGTCGGTTGTTTCGGCTATCTCGATAGCCTCGACGCCGTCTTCGGCCTCGGCAACGACGTGAAACTCGGCGGAGATCGCCTCCCGAAGAACGTCACGGACGGCTTCGGAGGTATCGACGATCAAGACGTTCACTGCCATAGGTCACGATTGTGATGTACGGCGCATAAAGAATTCGGCCATTGTGAACCGTCGAAAGCGATTCTCGAGCGGCAGTTTTGGCCGTGCGAGTTATGTAGGCAGAGTCGGAACGACCCAGACGAATGGCGGGACCCGCTCGGCTGTGTGTGACAAATCAGAAAGGAGGCGTCGGTAAGACGACCGTGGCGATCAACGTCGCCGGCGCGCTGAACGAGCTCGGTCGGAACGTCCTGTTCGTCGATCTCGACCCGCAGGGAAACGCGACGGAAGGACTCGGGCTGCTCGAGGCCTACGACGACGAACCGCCGACGCTCCTCGACGCACTCATCGATCCCGAGGCAGTTTCACCGGACGATATCGTCCACTCACACTCCGAGATGGACGTCGTCACGAGCAATATCGATATGAACGCCGCCGCATCAGCGCTGGCCCGACAATCGAACGCCGAAACGCTTCTCGAGGACCTTCTAGACGGGATCGAGGAGGGATACGAGTACGTCATCGTCGACTGTCCGCCTCACCTCGGCGTTCTCACCGACAACGCACTCTGTGCGACCGAAAACCTCGTGATTCCGGCGCTGACCGAACCGACGAGTAAACGATCGCTCGAACTGTTGTTCGACTACGTCGGATCGCTCGAGATGGATCACGACGTCGAAATCGAACCGGTCGCGCTCGTAGCGAACCGTATCGAGACCACGCGCGAGGACGAGGAAATGCTCGCGTGGTTCGAAGACGCACTACCCGACGTTCCCCTGTACCGGGTTCGAAAGCGGGTCGCCCTTCAGCGAGCGTTTACTGACGGTAAATCCGTATTCGAAGCCGACGAAGAAACCGACATGGAAACCGTGTTCACCGCCCTCGCAGAAACCCTCGAGGATCGATTCTCCACGCGGGAGGTGACGGCATGACCGACGACAGGGCGCGACGGCTTCGAGATCTGCGAAAGCGTACGGCGAGCGATGAGGACGAAGGAACTAAAGACGACGAATCAGCCGATGATTCGACGGCGCCGACGGACGGCGAGACGAGTGATGAGACCACAGGCGAGGACAGCGATTCCGACGAGTCGTCACAAGAGAGCGCTAACGGCGACGAACGTGGAGGTGCTGAACTCACCGACGGCGAAGACGAAAGTGGCGGCGAAGACGATAGGGTCGATTTCGTCGACGAAACGGCTGCTACGGACGACGATAGGGAGGAACTGTCATACGACGAAACGGACGGGACAGCGCAGGAACGGCCACAAACCGGAGACACACCGAGACAAGGCGCTGAAGAACCAGCACCGGCGGACGAAAACGAGGGGATCGATCCCGCACTGCAGGGAGCGATCGCTGACACCTCCTCGATGGTCGCAACGACGGAGACGATCGGCGGTGAGCCGACGGTCGACGCCTCGGTCCTCAGCCAGGAGACGGATGACGTCGGGAGAGCATCGACGGGGCGAGGGAGCGCAATGCTCGATCAGGGCGATTCCCTGCTCCACTCGACGCACGATCGGGAGGACACGATCCAGATGCTCGAGTTGTTCCTCAACGAGAGCCGGTACGCGATCGAGATCGAACGGATCAGCGCGATCGTCGAGATGAAGGACATCACCCGGTTCCCACGCGGACCGGACGCGATCGACGGCGTCACCGATCTCCGCGGAGAGATCACGGGCGTACTGGATCCAACGACGATGCTCGACGTCGAGCAAAGCGAGCTGTCCGACGACCAGTATATCGTCGTCCTCAAACGATCCGATGACAAGCAGAAACTCGGTGTGCGAGTCACGGACGTCTCTCAGGCGGTTACCTACCCGAAATCCCAGATCGACGAAACCGGCGCCGTAATGGATCTGGACTCAGAAAACCAACACGAGTTCATCAAGGGCATTATCAAGAAAAACGTCGACGAAGAGACGAGCCTCATAACGTGGTTAGACGTCGACGCGATCATCGAAAACACGGAGTGAGCCACCCGTTGATCGATCGACGAAACGCGTCCCAACCGAAGGCGGTATCTCGAGGCACAGTCACGATGGACAACGATCCCGACACGGTGGTGACAACGCGAGAACGGAACGGAGGTGCCGAACGGGTAATCTGCAAAAACACTTATTTAGCGTTCGATCAGTTTCATGACTATGTCCAGAGCAGATGGTACGGCGGCCACCCCCGACGTCGACCGCGATCGGACCATCCCGTCGTTCGACGTCGGAACCGCCGACGTATCGCGAGCGAAAGCGTTGGTTTCGCTGCATGACGAGGACGAAGCGACGCTCGAGTCGATAGCTCACGTCTTCGAGGACGTCAGCGACGATCTCGCCGGCACGTACATCGACCGGCTACGTTCGGAGTTCGATACCTCGACGGTCGAGACCCGGAGGGATACCGACCGAGCCGCGCTCGTGGACGATCAACGGCAGTACCTACGATCGATGTCGTCCGGGACGTACGACGCCGACTTCTTCCAGCAGCGTCTGGAATCGGACGGAACCGAAACGGTTCTGGCCGGTGATCCTGCGGTCTATCTCGGTTCGGCCAGCGTCTACTACGAAGGAATACTCGAGGAAATCGCCGCGGACGTCAAAGCCGAATACGGTCCTGAAACCGATCTCGAACCGGTCGACGATACCGAACACCACGCAGAGGGTCGTCCAGACAGGACCACAGCGGACCGGACGATACACGGGGATGTCTCGAGCGCCGTCGATGCAGTCGTCGAGCGCTCACTGGCGTTCCTTCGGCTTTCGAAAGTCGACGAACAGCTCGCGATACAGGCCCTCGAAAACGCACAGCGAGACCGAATCGAGGCCTACGAGTCTCAACTCGAGGAGTACGAACGGCGGATCGAAGCCTACGAGTCCCGACTCGACGACACGGAAGGGGGCCAGGAGGTGGTCGAAGACGTCCGGACGTCCGTTCGGTCGACGCTCGAAGACGTCTCCGAATCGACCGCGGAGATCGCTACGAGTACCGACGATATGGACGGCGTCGCAAAAGAGCAATCGGAGTCGATGGAAGAGATCGCCGGTGAAGTGTCCGGGCTGTCAGCGACCGTCGAGGAGATCGCGTCCAACGCCGAAGAGGTCAGCGCCACCAGCGAACGCGCCGAGAACCTCACCGGCCAGACCACCGACACCGCCGAAGAGGCCATCGACAAAATGCAACGCGTCGAAAACGCCGCCGCCGAGGTCACCGACGACGTCGAAGACCTCCGCCAAGGCGTCCAGCGCATCGACGAAATTATCGACGTCATCAACGATATCGCAGACCAGACCAACCTCCTCGCGCTCAACGCCTCCATCGAGGCCGCCACCGCCGGCGAGGCCGGCGACGGCTTCGCAGTCGTCGCAAACGAAGTCAAATCCCTCGCCGAAGAGTCCAAACAGGAGGCCGCCAACATCGAGCAGATGGTCGAACAGATTCAGGACGACACCCAGGACACCGTCGACAGCCTCGAGGACGCAAACGACGAAATCGCAGACGGCGTCGACCTCGTCGAGGATACCGTCGAAAACCTAGAGCGAATCAAGGAGTCGATCACCGAGGCCAGCACCGGCATTCAGGAGGTCGCCATCGCCACCGACGATCAGGCCGCCACGACCGAGGAAATCGCCAGCATGACCGACACCGCGATGGAACGCTCCCAAAACGTGTCCGCGGAGATTGAAGAGATCGTCGCCATCAACGACCAGCTCGAGGAACTCGTCGACGAAATCGACGCCGAAGTCGACCGACTCTCGAGTGCAACGGCCAGCTCGAAGTAATCAGAGGACCGATCAACACGAGAGAATCAGAGGAAAACCTACGAGAAATAATCATGGCAACGACCAACCCGACGGCTGAACGGACCAGTACGCACGTACTCGAGTTCGATCTCGGTGAGAACCGATACTGCGTCGACATCGGCTACGTGGCAGAGATCGTCAACACTGACGAACTGACCGAGATTCCGAACACACCGGACCATATCGAGGGGGTAATGGATCTGCGCGGAGAGACGGCAAAGATCGTCAATCTCCGTACTATCTTCGGAGACGAGGCGGGGACGACGCTCGGTGATCGGATCATCGTATTCAAACGCAAGCGAGATTCGAACGAGCGAATCGGGTGGCTCGCGGACGAAGTCCACCAGGTACAGGAACTCCAAACCGACATCGTCGACACGTCGGTCAACGGAAGCGGAATTGCAGGAATCGTCCGTCGAGAGGAGGAGTTCGTTCTCTGGATCGATCCCACCGACGTCCGGGTCTGATGCCGATACCGACCATCGTCGAGAATAGACGAAGAACGAGCGACGAACGTAGACAATGCAAGAACACGACCGCGAGTACAAGATAGACGACAGCATCAGAAGAACCGTCAACGGAAGCGAACTCACCGCCGAACTCGGTATCGACCGGACCGAAATCGAGTGGCGAAAGGCGTTCACCCGCTTCGACGATGACGACGCCGACCGACTCGAGGCGATGAAGCCGCTGTTCGAGGAGATCTCGGACGACCTGGTCGACGAGTTCTACGATCATCTCGAATCTGATCCGAAAGCGAAAGCGGTCATCGACGACTCGTCAAAGCAGATCGACGCGCTCAAACGAACCCAGCGACAGTATCTCATGGAACTCGCAAGCGGCGAGTACGGACAGGAGTACTTCGATCGTCGGGCCCGAATCGGCAAGCTTCACGAATTGCTCGAGATGGAGCCGAAGTTCTATCTCGGAAGCTCGACGATCTACTACGAAGGGATCCTATCGGCGCTCGGAGACCAGAGCAAAGCACAACTGGAGAGTCAGAGCAAAGCGCAACTGGAGAGTCAGAGCAAAGCACACCTCGAAAGTCGAAGCAGCGACGATCTCGAGAATCGAGCACCGACCGACGAAAAACGGGATGGTACCGTCGCGACAGCGCTCGAGGATGAAGCCCAGCCGGTGGTGGCACTCGCAGACGCAAAACAAGCCGTCGACGACGTCGTCGAGCGGGCCCTTTCGATGCTCAAGCTGACGTCGCTCGACCAGCAGGTCGTGATGGACACCTACATCCACGCCTATTCGGATCTCGAAGCCGAACTCGAGCGCCGGATAGAAGTCTCCGAAAACGTTCAAGAATCGGTACAAGAGCTCAGCGACGGCGCAACAATGGTCTCAGAAGAGACGGACGAGATCAACGACCTGGCGGAACAGCAATCGGAATCGATGGACAGCATCGCCGGTGAAGTGTCCGGGCTGTCAGCGACCGTCGAGGAGATCGCGTCCAACGCCGAAGAGGTCAGCGCCACCAGCGAACGCGCCGAAACCCTCACCGGCCAGACCACCGACACCGCGGAAGAGGCCATCGACAAAATGCAACGCGTCGAAAACGCCGCCGCCGAGGTCACCGACGACGTCGAAGACCTCCGCCAAGGCGTCCAGCGCATCGACGAAATTATCGACGTCATCAACGATATCGCGGACCAGACCAACCTCCTCGCGCTCAACGCCTCCATCGAGGCCGCCACCGCCGGCGAGGCCGGCGACGGCTTCGCAGTCGTCGCAAACGAAGTCAAATCCCTCGCCGAAGAGTCCAAACAGGAGGCCACCAACATCGAGCAGATGGTCGAACAGATTCAGGACGACACCCAGGACACCGTCGACAGCCTCGAGGACGCAAACGACGAAATCGCAGACGGCGTCGACCTCGTCGAGGACACCGTCGAGAACTTGGAGCGAATCAAAGAGTCGATCACCGAGGCCAGCACCGGCATTCAGGAGGTCGCCATCGCCACCGATGATCAGGCCGCCACGACCGAGGAGATCGCCAGCATGACCGATACCGCGATGGAACGGTCACAGGAGATCTCCGCTGGAACCGAAGAGATCGTCGCCATCAACGACCAGCTCGAGGAACTCGTCGACGAAATCGACGCCGAAGTCCATCGCCTGTCCGCCGGTCAGAACGAAATATGAGTGAACAGAGAGTCACCACAGGAGGTCGTAATTGCGGAACCGGCTCAAACACTGAACGTTTCGAACGAAAACCGAACAGCTACAGTGTGAGTTTTAGAACTGTGCGCATGACTATATAACATCCCATGGAATCCAGGAATTAATTGGTGAAGAGTAGTTCCTAAAAGGATAAGAGAGTTCGCTCAATAGAGAGATATATGGACGAAGATATCGTCGCTGATTTCACCGGGCGATTCTTTCTCAAACGGACTGGTGACGACGTCCCCTCCAGCGGGCGGATAATCATGACGAGAAAACGGTTGGTTCTCGCAACGAACGATAATAGAACGACGATTTCCCTTTCACGTGTCGTCGACGTTAACGTCGGCTCCGTCCCGAAACACGTCAGACGGTTTTTCGACGATACGGTGACCGTCGGGTACGAGGCGGACGGATCCGTGCGGAGCGCAGTCATCGAAAGTAACAGCGACACGGTAACCACGTTCGTCGCAATCCTCTTTCGGTGTCTGCTCAACGATCAGCGCGTCTCCGTCTCACATCCGGCTAAAGTCGGTGGCCGTATCAGAAACACGAACGTCGTCGAAGGAAAGCTTCGGATCAAGAAGCGATCGATAGCCGTCGCAACGAAGACGGGTTCGTTCGAGATCGACGTCGAAACGGTCATGGACATCAAACGAACGAACAAGATCGGTGAACGATCCGATCGGGTCACCCTGGCAGTCAAGTACATCGACACGGGTTCCGGGCTGACGAAAACGTCGCTGCTCTCGCCAGAAAAAGGTAAGAACGTGAACTTGCTCGCGAGATATCTTCGCCTCGAGTTCGACGAACTTCGCGACGAAGTCGATCAACTCGAACTCTCGAATCCCGAAAAGCGTGTTCTGGTCAGCGTCCACGCTGCAGGCGGCGATATCGATTTCACGAACATGCTCGACGGAGATCCGGCGTACGTCACGAACGTGCTGAACTCGGTGCAACGAAAAGAGCTGGTCGTCGACGGAGAAAGTGGGATATCATTGACGCCCAAGGGACGGATCGTCGTGAGCCAGCGAATCGAAGACGTCAACGCCTGATCGAACGCCACCGAAAACCGGTGTCGGCTGGCGAAACGTGTGTCACAATCTTGGTCAACATCGTTAAGTTATCCGGGTGTATTGGAATCGCTATGAACGTACTGATCACGGATGATTCCGGATTTATGAGGGATCTCCTCAGGGAAATCTTAGAAGAAGACCACACTATCGTTGGTGAAGCAGAAAACGGTGTCGAGGCCGTCGAACTCTACCGTGAAGAGCAGCCGGATATCGTCTTTATGGATATCGTGATGCCGATCAAAGACGGCATCGAGGCGACCGGCGAGATCACGGATATGGATTCGAACGCGAAAGTCGTTATGTGTACCAGCGTCGAGCAAGCCGAACAGATGAAAGACTCGATCAAAGCCGGAGCAGAAGGGTATATCACGAAACCGTTCCAGAAAGAAAGCGTGCTCGAAGAGCTCAACAGCATCGCCGCCGAGTAATTCCCGACATGGAAATCGACATCCGAGAGCTAGAGACCTATCAGGAACTCGCTCACGACGGTGCCCGCTCAGCTGCCGAATCGCTCTCACAACTGACCGGTATCTCCACCCGCGTCCAGGTCACAGACGTCTCCCTCATGTCTTCGTCGGATCTGGAGTACGAGTTTATCGGGAGCGAGTTCGCGGGCGTCAACATCGATCTGAGCGGTGAGATCGGCGGTGAAGTCCTCCTCGCGTTCGACGAGCAAGGACGCGCTGCGATTACCGACAGGCTCGTTCCGGCCGACGATCCCGAGAAGAAAAAAAGCAGCATCAAGGAGGTGGGCAACATCATGACCAGCGGGTTCGTCGACGGCTGGGCGAACTACCTCGAGGCGAAGATCAAGAGCTCTCCGCCGACGTATATTCAGGGTACCGGAACGGACGTCCTCCCGACATCGGCAATCGAGGAGGATCGTCACCTGTTCGTGTTCCGAAGTCGTGTCGAAGCTTCTCAGGATTCACGGAGCGACCCGATCGATTTCCGCATCCTTCTGGTTCCCGATTCGAAATCGCTCGAGCGCTCGCTCGAACCACAGACGGACAAGATCGTCTCCCTCGAAAAGCTCGAAGTATTCAACGACATGACCAAAGAGGGAGCGCAAAAGGCCGCGACGAACATCACGTCGATGACCGGTATCGAAACGACCGTCAACATCAGTCGGTTGAGTCTGATCCCGATCGAAGACATTCCAACGGAAGTCGGAAGCAAACGTTTCGTCGGGACGGTAATGGAATTCAGAGGGAAGTTTAGCGGCTATCTGATCATCCTCTTCGATCAGCCATCAGGTCGAGCGGTCGTCGATTCGCTCGTTCCGATGGAGACCGACGAACAGTGGGGCGATATCGAACAGGGTGCTCTGAAAGAACTCGGAAACATCATGACAAGCGGATTCATCGACGGTTGGGCAAACGTCCTGAACGCCGAGATCAAACACTCTCCACCGAATTTCGTTGCAGACACCGGCTCGGGGATCTTGACTCCGATCACCACACAGATCGCCAAGACGGACGATCACGCGTTCTTGCTCGACTCGAGTATTCAGACCAATAGCGATAGAGTGTTCACCTGCCAGATGCTGGCGCTCCCTCGACGCGACGAACTCGAGCAGGCGCTCGACGATCTTCTCATCGAAAACTCGGGCAATACTCGGATCGATCCCGACGACCTGTTCTAACGCTTCTGAGCGACTACCGAGGGTGATTTTCTCACGAACCAGTGAAAAAAGCGCGACTTCCATCGGCAGAACGTGAGGAGGTTTGATCGATTTTCCAGTGGTCGCGGTACAGAACCGGTCTTTCGATCGACATAAATCGGAGTCGGTTCACATTGAATCGAAGTTATATTACACCCATACTCTCGTAAATATATAAATAATAGAGGTTAACAACTGAAATATTACTGTGAAAGTAGCATAGGCGATAGGATGGTATCTGTCGGTTAAAAATAAGGAACAGAGAAGCGTGTGAGATTAATGTCGGAAAAGGGCAATATCATCATCTCGGTGAACGAGACAGAACGGAATTCCGTCATTTTTCGGAAAGCTAATAGTTTCTGTTTTGATTAGGAGCAATCGATCGAACGGATTCGAACAGACAGGGCACTGGAGTTGCGTTCGATTATCGTAGGCGGCGGTGGCTCCATCATCACGGAGAAGTTTCATCCGATGACGGTGGTCGTGAACGTCGAAATCAGTCTCCATTGGGTGACAAACGTCGCTACTGACGTTGATAGATCCGGTGTCTGTTATCGACGGCAGCGAACGTCGATTTGAGTTCAGGGGGAATGGTCTCGCTTTTTCCGATGACCAGGTACCGATCCGACCGAAGCGAACGGGCGATCGTCTCGAGCATCGATTGTTTGTATTCCGTGTCGATATATATAAACAAATTTCGACACGTTACCAGATCGAATCCGGATTTCGGATCACCGTTGATCAGATCATGTTTTTCGAACGAGATGTTTTTCTGGACCGAATCCGATACGTGATACGTTTCCGCACTTGCATCGTAGGAGACGTACTCGTCGTAACCGCGAAGATACGAGAGTTCTTCACCGAGATCAGTGGTTCTAGATTCTTCGTAGACGCCGTTTTTCGCAATTTCGAGGGCGTCTTCACTGATATCTGTCGCAAGAATTCGAACGGAAGATTCGTCGATCACAGGATCGTCGTGAACGAGCATCGACAGCGAATACGGCTCTCGACCGTCTGCACAGGCTGCACTCCAGATTTTGAGACGCCGTTCGGTTTTCGAAAGCGTCCGAAGAACGCCTCGAATACCGTCCCAGACGTCCGGGTTCCGGAAAAACCCCGTGACATTTATACTCAGAGAGTCGAGAAGTTCGGCCTGTTCATCCCGGTCGGACTGAACGAGGTCGTAATAGTCGTCGTATTCATCACAGTCGGTTCGACGCATCCGTGCCGTTATCCGACGATCGAGGTAGCTATCGTTATAATGACTTGTTGCGAATCCGAGCTGTCTCTCCATATACTCGAGAAGAGCCGCGAACGAGTCGTCTGTTGTCACTGTGATTTAATTACTGGATAGGGTACGCATAAGGTTGCTGATTACGCTCTGAACGGGATTGGCTAGAAAATGCTATGCATCGACAGCGGAGATTATACGAAATACAGGAGAAAACTCACGGTTTTACCCGTGGGATGAATCCGTCGCTGCCGAATCAAACCACGCTACGATGGCAGCCCAACTCTCAAGCACTTAAGAAATACCAGTATTACATATAACATATGGAACTGCGGCGCACTGTCCCCGTTGCACTTGACGTGGACAGCGACGACGCCGTACTCCTCGACGACACCGTAGACACGTTTCTCTGGTGCACTCAGTACGTCGTAGACCACGCATTCAAAAACGAGTACGACACCACCAGCAAAACCACGCTGGACGACGAAACCTACGACGACATACGCGAGAAAACAGATGGGTTCAACGGTGGGCTGGTGCAAGCCGCTCGGAACAAGGCCGCTGAAGCCTGCAAAAGCGTCGTCGCACGCTGGAAGAACGGCAAGAAAGCTAGCAAGCCCACGTTCACCAGCCCACACGTCGTTTACGACAAGCGCATCGCCACGTTCCACGACGAGTACGTGAGCCTCGCCACCACGGATGGTCGCATCGAAGCCGACTACGTCTTACCCGACGAAGACCGTGACACACCGCACTCGGAATACCTGTTTTCAGACGAGTACGAAACGACGGGTGCGGAACTGCACTACCGCGACGGCGATTGGGTGCTTCACGTCCACTGCAAGATGGAGGTGGAGTCTGACACGTCGGACAAGGTAACACCTGAGAACGGCACAGTTCTCGGGGTTGACCTCGGCGTGAACAACCTCGCCGTTACCAGCACGGGTACGTTCTGGACGGGTGACGAGTTCGATCACTGGCGGCGTGAATACGAGAAGCGACGTGGCTCGCTTCAGCAATGCGGGACACGCTGGGCACACGAGAACATCCAGTCAGTGGGTCGGAAAGAAGAAGGCAGGTTCAAACTGATGCTGCATCGCATCAGCAACGAACTCGTTGCAGAAGCCCGTGAGAACGGGTGTTCGGTCATTGCGTTCGAGGATTTGACCGACATCCGCGAGCGGACTGGTGCGTCGTGGGGTCACAAGTGGGCGTTCGACCGCTTGTACGAGTACGTCGAGTACAAAACCGAAGAATATGGTATCGACGTCGAGGAGGTTGACCCTGAGAACACCAGTCGGCGTTGCTCACACTGCGGGTTCACTCATCCAGACAACCGTGATGGTGAGGAGTTCGAGTGTTTGAAGTGTGGGTACGAGAATCACGCTGACTACAACGCAGCGAAAAACATCGGTTTGCGGTATCTCCGTCGCAACCAGACTGGAGGCGACGGAGGCGCACCATTGAGCGTGCGCTTGAATAGCGCGGGACCATAATGGATTAGCTAAGTCCTGGGAATAGTTCTACTCCACCTGCCGACAGCTGGTTCCTGTAGTGGTACTATCTCGGACAGCTGTTCCCAATACTTCTCTCGATCATTAAGGTCCCGCGGACCACGCGAACGGGCGCGCAGCGCCCGTGAGCGGACAGCGGGACGCTGAACGTGAATGGAGGCTATTCTCCTGCCTCAACTGAGGCTAGAACGGGAGTCCACGCTGAATCCCACCGCTTTAGCGGTGGGTAGCTCAACGCCGACATAGAACTCGTATGTTTCGTATACTATCGTCCAGTGTCAGATTGGACATATTGAGACGATTCGAAAACGAGCGTTCACCGGAAAGGGTGAGAGATTAGCAACGTACCGGCTGAAATTGTTAATCGACCGTATCGGCCAGAACGTCCTTGACAACTTTCGGATTTTCGAGGAGCGTGTGCTCGGTGTAACTTCCCTCGGCACTGCCGCCGCTGTGTCTGGACTGTTCTATGACATCGAGAAAGGCGTGTTCTTTCAAGAGATCTCGAACTCGGCGAAGAGAAAGGGCATCGGTGCCTTCCTGGCGACAGATCTGTTCGTAAACATCGTAGACCCGAGTGGTTCGAAAGCCGTCGTTCTCGTGAGAGAGATCGTCAGCGCAGTGTTCGAGAGAGAGAACGGTCAACGCCTGGAGTGCATAGCGTGAATGTGGCGTTGATCCTCGAATGAGTTCACGGAACCGGTCGACTTCTGCACGCTCCCGGGCCTGGACGACGAAATCTTCGCGAACGGTGTCCGCTCCGTTCGCCTGTGCGATCTCGCCGGCGTATCGAAGAATGTCGATCGCCTTTCGCGCGTCGCCGTGTTCACGCGCTGCTAGAGCAGCTGCACGTGGAATAACGCCGTCCTCGAGAACGGCTTCCCGGAAAGCGTCGCTACGTGCGGTCATTATCTGATTGAGTTGACTCGCGTTGTACGGCGGGAACACGAACTCCCGTTCACAGAGACTGGATTTGACGCGCTCGTCCATCCGGTCTTTGTATTTGATCTTGTTACTGATACCCATAACACCGATCTTGCACTCCGTCACTTTCCCAGCCTCGCCGGCACGAGAGAGCTGCATCAAAATCGCGTCGTCCTCGAGTTTATCGATTTCATCGAGGATAATCAGCGCTACGTCGTACTCCTTATCGAGGATCCGCCAGAGGCGTTTGTAGTACGTCGCCGTACTAATTCCCTTGTCGGGAATGTAGATTTCGGTATCGTCCGTGTTGACGGAACTTGCGATCGTCTGTGCGGCCTGGGTTTCGGTCGTGTCCTGTGCACAATCGACGTACGCGAAGACGGCCTCCACGCCCTCCTCTTCAGCTGTACTTACGAGACGTCTCGAGACGTACTTCGCACAGAGTGATTTTCCCGTTCCCGTCTTGCCGTAGATCAACACGTTGCTCGGACTCTGTCCGAAGATAGCCGGATTCACCGCGTTGGCTAACTGTCCGATCTCTTCGTCGCGACCCACGATTCTTCCCTCCTCTGGAAGGTGGCTAATCTCGAGGAGTTCCTTGTTGACGAAAATCGGATCCGTACGAATAAACAGATCATCGGAGTCGGACATGTACTTGGACACCGTGTTTCCGGTGAATTATCTTGAGCGTTTCGACGCACACACACACACCGGGTTTCCGGTGAAAGTGGGTGCGAAGGTGGGAAGGGTGGAGTTGAAACGGGGGTTCCGATCGAGATCAAGATAGGTCACCACGGACAACCCAAAATTCGATAGCGAGTTTCCATCAGGAGTTACTAACCGTAACCGTAACTACGATCGCCCGTAACCCTACAACAGCAATCGTGCGTTCCTGGAAGAGAGTCGGATCTCTTCAGGACTTCGTGAGAAACACTCGAGAGAACACGTGATTCAAAAGGACCCCAGTTCATCTGGAGAACCGATTGAAGGATCGATATTCGATCCCTTTGTCTTTAGTAGAAGTCAATGGACTATTGGTTCTACGCTTATATATATTTATGGGCTATGGATGTTATTCAATGAACGTTCACTGAATAATATCATGTGAAGAAACGATTTTCTGTTCGGCAGTTGCTTCCAACCCGTATTCTCTCTGAAATACGCTGTCTTAGAACACTCTCTCTGTTGACCTTCTCATTTCTTTCGGAGATTATGGTTTCCCTGAAGACCACCAATCTCGTATTATGCACACCCAGCTTCTCACCGTTTCACCGGAAATCCGGTGTGTGTGTGCGCTGGTTACTTTTTCTTATCTCTGGAATTGGATTGTTCGGGTTGTGATCTGGATTCACCGGAAACCCGGTGTGTTCTCGTGCTAGTGCAGCGAGTCTCGTATCCTCGTATCACTCCAGTGGCATGGACGTCCACACTCCTCTCGATATAGTAGCCATTTCGAGCCAGTGTATATCTGACCGCACGGCGACTGTGCGATCAGTGTGTTTTTAAGCAGCGAGAGAATTCCGCCGGTCACGACGGGCGAGGATGTCACCAGCCGAGCAGTGACGTCCTCGTTCACCGGAAATGGGGTGTGTTCGTCGTCCAATCTCATTCGCATGGAGCTGGTTTTCCACCGGAAATAGGGTGTGTCTTTTCCTTCGAGAACCGAGTGCAGTACCGGTATTCCACCGGAAATTCGGTGTGCTTCCGGTTTCGTATTCGTTGACTCGAGTGGCACGTTCGTCGTACAATCGCCATACGTATGTCCCAGCATGTGCTTGTGTCGTAGCCGCAATCCAGACCGGAGGCGTGTAGTTGTCATTCGAATTGGCTGCGTGATGTTGTCGTGCGTTTCAGAGGCCCCCTCTCGTTTTGGATACGAATTGATTATCAACGCGCTCGTCTTCACCGGAAATCAGGTGTGCGTTCGCTTGACGATCGGAGTTTCTCTCCACTCGAGTGTGATCTCTCCTCTTTTTATTACTCCCCGTCACTGCGTTCGGATGTCTTGACCGACTCCAACGGGATGTCACATCCACTTCACCGGAAACTCGGTGTGTGCGCGAGCCATCCGTTTCGGCGTACCGGAGCTGTCCGAGTGTGACGGCCCTATACCTCATCATCTGATCGCATGATCGCTGTGTGACAGTTGCGTCGCTCGTCGTCGATATGTGGACCGTGGTCGGACGATTGCTACCGTGGGACCGTTATCTTCAGATGGCCATAGCTATCTCGAGCGCCGTAAAAATCAGTGTAGTTGGCACTATCGCTACCCGCTCTCGACACTACGAGGTTTTCGCGACGCCGCCCCGGTCTCCGGTAGCATCGCCGTCGGCCAGGATATCCGGATTGATATCGATATCGAATATCTCCTCCGGAAGCGAGACCGTTACGCACGTGTTCGGCAGGTCGACGATTCCTGCGATACGACTCTCTACTGGTGCCGTACTCAGGATCATGTAGGCCTGCTCTTCGCTGTATCCGAAGTTCGTCATGTAGTCGATCGCATCGAGACAGGCCCGACGCATGCCGACGTTGGCGTTCTTGTAATGTTGCTTTCCGTCCTCGTCTACGGAGTACCCTTCGAAGACGACGTAGTCGGAGAAGTCCGGATCCATATATCCCGGCTTGAACATGGCGTAATCGGTTCCCATTTTCTCCATTCCGTCTTTGATGACGTCGACCTTCAGGTCGACCCAGCCAGCCATTTCGATCGCACCACAGAACGTGATCTCTCCATCTCCCTGTGAGAAGTGGAGGTCTCCGGTGATGAAGTTCGCTCCATCGACGAACACGGGGAGGTACACTCGAGAGCCTCGCCCGAGGTTCTTGATGTCACAGTTGCCCGCGTTCTCTCGAGGTGGGATCGTTCGGGCCGCCTCCTCTGCGGCCTCTTCTGCGTCGTCGTCGTCCATTCCTCCCAGTAGAACGTCGTTGGATTCGGGTGGCAACGCGAGCGGTGGCTGCTCTTCGCGCGTCTCGTGATTGACGGCCGTTTCCGCGTCGGGTCCGCGTTCGATGAGCGCTCGTTCGCGCTCGTTCCACTCCTCTAAGAGTTCGTGGGACGGTGCCGTCCCGAGAATACCGGGATGAGCACAGCCAGGGAATCGAACATCGTCGATGTGTCGGCTACTGGCGATTACACCATCTAGCTCCCAGATACTTTTGCGAGCCTCGGGGAAGTGATCCGTGAGGAATCCACCACCGTTTTCTTTGTCGAAAATAGCGTTGAATCCCCACTCGTGGTCGGGGAACGCACCGAGATCGAGTATGTCGACGATGAGGATATCTCCCGGTTCGGCCCCCGTAACCTCGAACGGACCGCTCAAGTGGTGGTTCGGGTCGAGCGCCATGTCCCGAATATCGTTGGCGCTGTCGTCGTTGTTTACCTGTCCTCCGGTCCAGTCCATGCATTCGATTCGAACCTTTTCTCCTGGATCGATCGATGCGACTGGCGGGACGTCGGGATGCCATCGATTGACGATCGGGTCCGGTTGCTCATCCGGCGGTGCCTCTGTGTCTACCTCAAAGACTGTCTCCGGCATGGTGCATGTTCACTGTTCACTTCCCCCTATTTATATTTGTATGTTGAGATTTCGTCATAACTCCCCTTGAGCGATCTTTCATCCCTCTTCTTTACATAATATGGAATGTTAATTAGTTCGCGGAACACTCGGTTTCCACTCCATGATATGTTAACCAATCAATCGAGCACTCCAGTAGCTAACTATCCGGGTGGCTATTCCGGTCGATTGCATTCCAGTCGATCGACTATCTCGCTGGGTGCTGCGGGTGGCTGAGCGTTACAGAAGAGAGTTTCAGTTACCAACTCATGATTTGGTAATCCCCTTCATTGTATACGTCGGCGTTACTCTCTGTGGGTAAATTATAAGTAATGTTGTTCCATGTGTTCAATTGACATGCGGCCAGATTCATCCAGTCGACAGCGAATCGTGTGGGCGCTCGAACAGACACCGTCGGGAGGATCCGAGGTCGAACGGAGGGAAGATCATGGTCTATAGTGTTCTTGGAATGGGGCTCCTGTTCGTCGGCGGTGTCCTGTTCGTAAACGGGATATGGCTACTCGGCCGTGGCTCCGACGAAGACGTCGCCGTTTTCAACTTCCTTACAGGACTAATAACGTTCTTGATCGTGCTCTGGTGGGGGTTCGGTGACGGCTCAGCTGGTACTCCGTTCGATGCGGCCGGTACGATGTTATTTTCCTTCACGTATCTGTGGCTCGGCGCGAACGCCTACCGCGGCGTTGCCGATCAGCGGTCGTTCGGCTGGTACTGTGCGTTCGTTGCGATCGTTGCCATCCCGACGGGCTACCTCGTTCTTTTGGACGGCGATCTCGGACTCACCGCCCTGTGGTGGGTCTGGGCTGCACTCTGGGCGTCCTTTTTCCTGCTGTTAGGATTACAACGAGACGAATACACGGCTCCAGTCGGTTGGTTCACGGCGCTCGTCGGCGTTGTTACGGCCGTCTCGGGATATCTCATGGCTGCCGGATTCTGGCCCTGGGCCTGAGGTATCCAGGCTGGTCAGGCCAGCGATTCCTCGGCGTACACCCGATCGTACGACTCCGGTAATACCGCGGCGTCTTCGTGTAATAACGCGAGTACGAGATACTCAACATGGGATCGGAAATAGTCGATGAGTTCTGCGATCCGGTCTGCGTCGATCGCTTCGAGGGAATCCAGCAGTATCATCGGAACGACTTCCTGAACATCGTGGGTCAGGTAGCCGGCCAGCGCCACGACGAGTCCGACGACCTCTCGTTCACTTTCGCTCAGGTGCGTCACCTCGTCTTCGTAGGCGGTTCCGTCGTCGTCCGTTCGAACGATGTGCAGCGGAAACGTCGTCTTATCGTCGTGCGTTCGCCGCTCGATCCAGACCCGCTCGATGTTCTCGTACGCGAGACGATCCAGAACCGCTTCACTGTGCGTGTTGAACGTCTCGATGACGTCTCTTTCAATGGTTTCGGCGCGCGATCGGAGCGAGGTAATGCGCTCCGTGATATCTCCACGACGTGTCTCGAGATCAGTTGACTTGCTTACCCGGTACTCGATTTCGGTAATTTCGTCTTCGAGCTCACGGAGTTCCTGTTCGGTCTGTCCCCGATTGTACTCCAGTTCGCTCAGTCGTTCGTAGTCGCTGTGGGTTTCGTCTGCGATGGTGTCTATCGACTCGAGCGTCTCCCGGTGTTCGGAAACCTCCTCACGCAAGCGATCTGCCTTTTTCGCCAGCGTTTCGATCGACTCGGATCGTCGCTCGAGTTCGCGTTCGAGATCCGCCTTGCGCGATCGGAGCTCCTGGCGTTTTTCCATCCGGCGCTGGATGGAGTCGTATCGAGAGCGTCGTTCCGCGAGCGTTTCTCGAAGTTCTTCGCGTTCGTTTCGTTTGGATTCGACCAGTCGTTCCAGTTCGTCGAGACGAGCCGTGATCGCTTGGCGCTCGATGTCGCTACCACAGGTCCAACACTCGATGGATTGACTCATCGGATCCAGACGATCGATCGTTTCGTCGCTGACGGCGAGTTCGGATACGATCTTGCTCTCTCCGTCCAGCACCTGTCTGTTTTGGGACCGAATCGTCGAGAGTTCGGTGATCGTTTTCGAGAGCTCCGATTCGCGTCCCTGGAGTCGTTCGATCTCTCCCTGGATTTCGCGCTGTTTAGCTTCGCGAACGTCGATCTCGGAAAGTGATTCCTGGACGGTCTCGAGTTCGCCCGCTAACTCGTCGCGAATCGATCGTTGTGTTTCCAGTTCGGATTTCGTCTCCTCTCGGTGTATCCGGAGCTCTTCGATCCGTTCGAGTACGGATTCTGCGTGCTCGACGTTTTCGTCGTCGCTCGCTTCTGGCTCGAGTTGGCTTCGGACGGCGTCGAGGTTCGCTGTGATCTCCTCGAGGCGGTTCTCGAGTTCGGTTCGCTTTTGTTCGAGCGCCGGCAGTCGTTTTCGATCGCGTTCGATTTCGTTCAACTGTTCGTCTAGCTGCGTACGCTCGGACTGGAGTTCGTTGATCTGTCGCGTCAACGTCTCCGTGTCGATCGGAGCGAGCAGGAGATCAGCGAGCTCGTCGCCCGCCCTGACCGCACGCCTGAGGGCGTTGTCTTCGAGTAGGCACACGAAGAGGTCGATCAGTTCGTCGGCGTCGCTGTAGGTGTTCCCTTCGGTTCGAACGCCAGTTTGGGTCCGCTCGTATCGTCGTTCGTAGGTCTCCCCACCGATAGTCATCGAAACGTGGCCGCGATCTGCGTCCCGTTTCAGTACGCCTGCCGTCCCTCCGAGTCCCCCGGCTGCGGCTCGAAGCAACGACGTTCGGTTAGTCGCGTTTTGACCGGTGAGAATCGTTACACCCGGGGATAGGCGTAGATCAGTCGAATCGATTCCACCGACGTTCGTGACCTCGATAGATACTTCGGAGGATGATGAGGCGAACTGTTCCTCTCGATCGTTACTGCTCTCCATATAATTACCCGTAGTATAGCGCCCATCTCTTTAAATGATTTGCTTGGTACGGTACGCTGGCAAGCCCGACGATGATCTGTTGTCGGCGTAACCGGAACTGGTTTTTCATCCGCGTTCGAACACGACTGTATGGATCAGGGTACGAACCTCCCTCACGAGGGCGACGCGGATCCGACGGAGCCTACTGATTGCTGTAAGGTGGGACGAGTCGCTCTGGCGTTCGACGTTACCGAGGCCGTCACTCAGCTCGCACGCGATCGACGTAGCGGCGATAGTTATCGAACGCTCGCAGAACAGTTCAACAAAGATTTGATCGAGAGCGCGCTGGAACGTGCCGATATCGAGAGCGACCGATCAATTCACGCGGCGTTGGTCGGGGACGATATCGCGACCGAAGTGTATCGCCTCTTTCGAACTGATAGTGACTCCGACGTCCGTCGAGCGGAGGTCCGTGCCCGGCTTTCCGATGCGGGAGTCGACGTCGATCGTCTCGAGTCCGCGCTCGTGTCTCACGTGACGATCCGGTCGCACCTCACGGAGTGTGTGACCGTCGAGGTCGACGAGTCACCACCTTCGTTCGAACGAACCGTCAACACCACGCAGTGGGCTCATACGCGCGCATCGAACGTCATCCAGAGCACGCTCGATCGGGCAGTCGATCACGGTCACCTTCGGACCGGCCCACTCGAAGCCGAGCTATCGGTACGGGTAACGTGTACGGTGTGTGGCGATTCGTTCTATCTCACGGACCTGCTCGACCAGCGACGCTGCTCGTGTCATCACGATCGATGACCGCCGCCAAAATACTATATACTCATAGAGAATACGATTCACCGTCCTTGCGATGGTCACGGAACACGGTACCGATCAGCGCCACAGAATCCCGCCACCGGAGGAGTTCGTCGATCAGGCGAACGTTTCCGATCCGTCGATATACGACGCATTCGACGAGCGCTGGCCCGACTGCTGGGAGCGGGCGACGTCGCTTCTCTCGTGGGATCGACCGTACACCGAGATCCTAGAACGGATAGAGCAGCCGCCGTACCGGCGGTGGTTCTCCGATGGCACGCTGAACGCCTGCTACAACTGCGTCGATCGACACGTCGAAGCGGGCAGAGGTGACGAGCCTGCACTGCGATGGGTTCGCGAAACAGGTGACCGTCGAACGTACACGTATGCGGACCTCGAGCGGGAGGTAAACGCCGTCGCGGCCGTGCTACGGGATCTCGGCGTGTCCGCCGGTGATCCCGTCGGGGTCTACATGCCGCGTCTTCCGGAGCTACCCATAACGATGCTCGCAGCAGCTCGACTCGGCGCGCCTCACATGGTGGTTTTCGCGGAGTATTCCCCGTCCATGGTCGCTTCGTTCATCCGTGAAACCGGTGTCGAGACACTCGTCACTGCGGACGGGTACTCTCGGAACGGGGAGTTCCGTGACCTGGCCTCGAGCGCGGAAAACGCTATCGAGAGCGTCGATCACGACGTGACCGTCGTTTCGACGACCCGAACGGATGAACCCGATACCGACACTGTCGGACTGGACTTCGACGCGCTTCGGGCTGCGTCTCGCGGACGGACGGTAGAGCCAGTGACGAGAACGAGCACTGATCGGCTGTTCGTCACCTACGCATCCGGACCGACGGGTACCCCGACCGGCATGACGCATCTGATCGGATCGTACCTGTCGTACGTCGCCTGGACCACGTACGCGGTTCTCGACGTGAAACCGAAGGACACGCTGTGGTGTCCCGCGGGTATCGAGTGGATCACCGGTCACTCCTACGTCGTATACGGACCGCTCGTACTCGGTGCGACGACGATTCTGTACGAGGGGGCGTCCGACTATCCCGACCCTCACCGACCCTGGGAGATCATCGAGAACAACGACGTCAACCAGTTCTATACGACCCCGACGGCGATTCGGACGTTTATGGATTGGGGTGGAGAGTATCCGACAGCGCACGACCGCTCGTCGCTTCGCCTGCTCGGCACGGTCGGCCAGCGAATCGAACCCGAGACCTGGCGGTGGTTTTACGAACACGTCGGGAACGAACGCTGTCCGATCGTCGACACGTGGTATCAGGCCGAGACGGGCGGAATCACCCTTTCGACGCTGCCGGGTATCTGTGCGATGAAGCCGGGATCAGTCGGACCACCGCTTCCGGGGATCGATGTCGCTGTCGTCGATGCGATCGGAGACCCTGTCGAATCCGGCGATGCGGGCTATCTCACGTTCGAACGACCGTGGCCGGGGTTCTTCCGACCAGTCGGCTCCACCGATCAGGCAGAACGCTACTGGACCGAGTTCGGTCATCCGGACGATCGGTGGATATACTTCGCCAAAGACGGTGCCCTCCGTGACGAGGAGTACATCACCGTTCTCGGTCGGTTAGACGATATCATCAACATCGGCTATCACAGCAAGAACCGCGTTCACACCAGCGAGATCGAACGGACGATTCTCGATCTCGAGGCGGTCGAAGACGTCGCGGTCGTCTGTGGCACACACGAGATCAAAGGCGAAGCACCGTACGCCTTCGTCGTCCCTGTGGATCGATCCTCGAGTGATATCCACGAAACGATAGCCGAAACCGTCCGACTCGACCTCGCCGCTCAAGCGTGTCCGGAAGCCTGTTATCTCGTTCCCGAACTTCCCCGAACATACTCGGGGAGCGTGCTTCGGCAGGTGCTTACGGATCTCCTCGACGGCGAGTACCTCGGGGATACGGACATGCTTCGAAACCCGGGTGTACTCGATCACATCGCCGTCGAAATCAGACAAAATCATTCTTCCACTCGGTGAAACCGTCGTTCGACCCCCTCGAGCCGGTTACTGTTGCAGCCTTCGACCCGCCCACGACGATGCATTTTATAATGGTGGACTCGGTAGATATTCGAGAACACACCATGGTGGACAATGACGTGTCCCCGGAGTCACTCGTATCGACTGCTACGAGGGATACAAGCGAGACCCGGGAGTCGAACTTCGACGCCGGAACCCAGCTTGCCGAGACTGTTCGATCGACGCTCGGCCCGAACGGACTCGACAAGATGCTGGTCTCGAACGGAACGGTCGTCGTCACGAACGATGGTGCGAGCATTCTGAATCGCCTCGACATCTCACATCCGGTCGCAACGCTCATCGTCGAAGTCGCTGAACAGCAGGATGTGACCGCTGGCGACGGGACGACGACCGCGGTGGTCCTCGCCGGCGAACTCCTGTCGAAGGCAGACTCGTTGCTCGAAAAGGGGCTACACCCAGCAAAGATTACCGAGGGATACCAGATCGCCGCGTCGCATGTGGTTTCCCTCCTCGACAAGAGAACCGTCTCGATCGATTTCGACGACGATCGCCGGCTTCGGGATATCGCACGAACGGTCGTTACCGGGAAGTGGGACGAGTCGGGAACTGAGTTTCTCGCAGACCGGGCCGTCGAGACCGTTCGTTCGATCGAGCGTGACGGTCGGATCGGCTTCGAGCGGATCACTCGGAAGACGATCCCTGGTGGATCGTTCTACGACTCGCAGGTTATCGACGGGCTCGTCATCGACATGGAGGAGTCCTCGACGAGCGTCGTCTCGCCGGGGATCGATCTCCCGCGGCGACTCGAGGACGCTACCGTTGCACTGGTCGACGAGGAACTCTCGGTCGAGACAGCCCAGGGAATCGGTGCCGTGAGTGTGACGTCCTACGACGAATTCGAGGCCCTTCAGGGATACGAACGGGAGATATACGACCAGTACGCCGAGGCGATCACGGCCGTCGGTGCGGACGTCGTCTTCTGTCAGCAATCGATCGACGAACCGGTCCGATACTCGCTTGCCGAATCGGGTGTCCTCTCGGTCGAACGAACACGACGGGACGAACTACACAAACTGGCGCGAGCGACCGGTGCCAGGGCGGCTCCGATCGACGACCTAGATCGTGCGAGGGTCGGTACCGCATCGATCGTCGAACGACAGTCGCTCGGATCGACCGAGATCACGATAGTCTCCGGATTCGAGGCGTTCGATCAGGTGTCGGTTCTGTTTCGCGGCGGAACCGAACACGTCGCAGCCGAGACGAAGCGAATGCTCGACAACTGTTTTTTCGCCCTAAAACTCGCTCTCGAGGACGAAGCGGTGATTCCCGGCGGTGGTGCCACCGAAGTCTCCCTTGCACGCGAACTCAGATCCGAGGCGACGGCCCGATCCGGGACGGAACAACTCGCCATCGAGGCGTTTGCGGACGTCCTCGAGACGGTTCCGAAAACGCTCGCCGAGAGCAGCGGGCTGGATCCCATCGATACCCTACTCGAGTTACGGACCGCACACCACGACGGCAGGCACACTGCTGGATTAGATCTCGACCGCGGCACGGTCGTCGATATGATCGATCACGGTGTACTCGAGCCCCTGCACGTCAAGCGACAGGCTATCTCGAGCGCTGCTGAGGCGGCGAATCTGGTCACTCGTATCGACGGTACGATCGCGCTAGATGGCGAACTCGGCGGTCACGATCACGGTCACGACCACGATCACGGTCCCGGCAACGTCGTACACAGCACTGAGGGGTACCCCTGGGCCGTGGGCCACTCGATGGGTCACGATCACGGCTGATCGCTCGTTCGAGGTGTGGATCTCGTGACCGCCGCATCGTAACGTTGCGCTGTGTCCATTGCTTACCAGATCATAGTTTGGTAACTAACCGTGTGCTCGGGTACACCTGACGAAGCTTTTTGTAATGGAACGGAGAATCACGAACTGGAACATGTGTTCATCGACCTCCCTTCCCAGGATTGATGACTGTCTCGAGCTCTATCTCATCGTCACGGACCGCCACGGGACGTCGACGTTCACTCGAGACGACATCAACCAGTATCGTCACATCGAAGATGTCGAGTCACTTCTCGAACTGGGGGTCGCGTACGGCCTGTTCGCCGTCGATAGCTCACAGTATCGCATCCGGTGTGAACCCGATGCCTCCAGGGCGGACTGGCAGGAAGCGACTACTGAGCGCGCGACAACCATCCAGCGAACGATTTCGAACCGCCTCGAGTCAATGCGCGGTTCGGGAGCAGTCAACGGATCGGTGGCCGCTACTGGTTCGAAGACGACCGTCGACTCGGATACGACTACTGATTCAGTGAGAACTGAACTGCAGAGAGACGACGGGAGAGAGGTGTTACAGCACGAGTCGGATCGATATACGAGCGTTTTCGTGAGCGAATCCGACGGGTTCGACGCCGTCTTCGAGGCCCTAGTATCCGTCCCCGTGGACGACTGTGCCGGTGTCGTGCTCCGGGCACCTGGCGAGTACGCAAGCCACGTCCAGCGGTTCGCAGATCGGCTCTGTACGAACTCCATCGTCGACGAGTCCTCGCTCTCGACGTCCTATCGGAAGGAGTATTCCGACGTCGTCGGTGACGATAAAAACGAACTCGAGTTCAGGTTGTTCCTCCGGGAACTGTCCACGTGAGCCGCGTCAGCCGCTCGTGTGTTCGACGTCGAACACCGTTTCGCTCATCGTCCATCCACCAGACTGGAGGTTCTGTGAGAACGTCACCTGTTGGCCGAACGGATCAGTCGCGATGACCGAGTACGTGTCCGTATCGATCACGTCGTAGGTCAGTTCGTGATTGTTTACGGTCACCGTATCGCCGGCCTCGAGTTCGTTGAACCGCTCCGTAATCTCCGCCGGTTCCAGTGACTCTCCAACGCTTTCGGTGTCCTCTCTCGTCATCACTACGTTGATGAACTGGTGCCACGGTCTTATGTTTTATTACGATACCCTTTTCGACCGCCGATGACGCGAAACCGGACGAACACTCGGATATGCCAATCTTTACCATTCGAAAGCCGGTACATCGCCGCATGTCGTCACGACCCGATCCACTCGACTCCGACTCGGTCGACGATCCGCGAGCCAGCGAACTGATGGAGAACGCCGAATCCGGCTGGTACGGAGACAGCGCCTTCTTCGGCGCGATGGCACACTGTCCAGAGATTCTCACCGCCATCGGTGACGTTTTCGAATCGTTCGGACAGGGCGAACACGTCGACCCCTCGCTGCTGGAGTTGATGCGGCTCAAAGTGGCTGAATCACACCAGTGTGCCTACTGTGCGACCGTCCGGACCCTGGAGGTTCGAGAGGACGTTGCACCCAAAGAAGACGCCGTTTTCGGTGAGGTGGATCCGGAAGGCCTGTCCCGTCGAGAATACCTCGCCATCTCGCTCGCAGCGGATCTCTCGACGGACCCTCACAGGATCAGCGACCAGTTCTTCGGGGACCTTCGAGAGGAGTTCAGCGAAGCGGAGATCGTCGAACTCCTGTTGTTCGGTTCTCTCGAGGTCGGCCTCGACCGATTCTGTATCGCACTCGAACTCCAGACGACCGATGACAGTGCCTATCCCGACGATCTCGAGTACCCACTCGAGAATCCGCGTCCGAAAACGACCTGAACGCTCGCGTGACGCTCGGAATCTCCAGATATCCTTCCGAAAATCACAGTCCACTCATCTATATATCTGATTAAATATATGTGGTGATAATAGTCATTCTCTCGAAACTGACGACGCAATCCTGTTAACCAGCAAGTAGGTGGTATTTGCCAGGATCCATGGGACTTCCCACAACGATCACGATGTGACAGGTCATTCCGAGTATACCGCTTCAGATGGTGGTTATACGGTACTTTTACACTACCGTGGTTACGGTATCTGAGATCGTCACTTCGTGATCACTCGAGAAACGAGAGTTTAGCTGAGATACGATTTACGCCGGACGAAATAAGTATGTAGATACTATTCACTAACTACCATATTTATTATATTCTACAACTACGCTATACTGTTATTTTTCGTTCCGTCGCCATCCTCCTGATCGATTCAGCAACTACTGTTTAGCCGTGGTGAGAATGTCAAAGTCACCGTGGCCATTACAATTGTAATTAGTCACGATTACGTAGGTATCTGTTGGAATATCAGGCCATGCTATCGATGGTAGATTGTGTAGTCGATTGTTGGATTTATCCCACGACTAACGGTCGTGGGATTTCCCCTTGATTCCGTGTAACTAAGAACCAACGCGCCACAGTACACAGGGATGTCCGTGGATGAGCCAATCTCGGTCGGGATCCTCTGTGAGCCGTACCTCTACGAGTGGCACGTCCGCGCACTCGAGACGCTCGAGAACGAATTGGACGTTCGAATACCACTCGTCGTGAGCAACGCCCGAAACCGTGACTGCGAACTCGAGTCCTGGAACGACCGAAAACGCGTTCGTCTCGACGACTTCGAACAGTTCTACGACGCAATTCGTCGAGAGGGCGCGTGGTCGTTCGTCCTCGCTGAACGAACCCTCGCGAGGATACTTGGTGACGAACAGCAGCTGTGGCATCGCCACACCGTTGATACCGTCGCGTGTCTGGAAAACGCCGCCCACGTTCGCTGTGATCCCTCCATGGAGAAGGGATGGTTCGAGTTCCCGGACGAGATCGTCACTCGAGTCGCCGCCGACTGTGACGTCGTCGTCTTGTTCGGCTTCGGACTCATTCGTGGTGCAATATTGAACGCACCGGAATACGGTATTCTGAGCTTTCACCCCGCAGATATCAGGTCCTACCGCGGGATGGGACCGCCACCGATGTTCCACGACGGTGCCGAAATCGCCGGCACGACGTTGCAGCAACTGGACGAATCGATCGACGGAGGGAAGATCGTCGCCTACGACGACGTCGACATCAGCGATTGCTATACCTTATGGGACGTGTTCGATCGAATCGTTCGCGTACAGATCGAACTCCTGACGAATGGAATATCCGCGGTGACCAGACCTGATTTCGAGCCGACGACGGTCCCAACCGCTCAACTCGGTGATCTGTACTATCGGGAGACACGTCGAACCGTTGGATTCTCCGGCCGGATTTTACTGAACAACCTCCTCGGCCGAACGGTTCGCCAGACCACCAGGCTCTCGAGACACCTCTCCCGTCTCGGTTCAGGTCCTGGCCACCGTACTAACTGATCGATCCGATTCGTCTCTCGGAATCACTCGATTCGATACAGTCACCAGTGTCGAACAAAAATCTACCTACAATACACATGTAATATGAATAGTTTTGATTCCGTGCATTTAATATATGCCACTTCCGTAGAGGGTACCATGTACGACCTGACTGGATTCCAGCGTGACCTGCTGTACGTTGCTGCTGGTCTGGACGAACCGCACGGGCTGGCAATCAAGGACGAACTCGAGAAGTATTACGAATCCGAAATTCATCACGGTCGACTCTATCCGAACCTCGATACGTTAGTCGACAAGGGACTCCTCGAGAAAGGGACCAAAGATCGCCGCACGAACTTCTATACGGTAACCCGCCGCGGTCAGCGCGAGGTCGAGGACCGACGTGGTTGGGAGGATCAGTACGTCGAGGACCTCCTCTAGGAGGAACGCCGTCCCGAAGTCGAACGAGATCGAATTCGACGTCAGTGCAGTGGACTCGGGGCCGACTGGACCGTCGGTTGCGGCCCTCCCTGCGCCAACGGCGACACGTTCTCCGCGACTCTCACCGAAAGATCGATCTCGAGAGTTTTCAGCTGGGCGGTGCGATGGTCGCCGTCCGAAGGGTACCCCCGCCTCTCGTTGCCGATTCCCTCCTGTCCCCTGGAATCGGTTCTTTGTTCCTCGCGGTTTCGTTGACGGGCCACCCACCTCGTCAAGAGAACACGTTTTATACGAGTGATGGTACTTGCATTGGTATGTCCATCGAGAGCGATCTGATCGACGTCACACGCGAGGATCGTATCGCGACGATTACCCTGAACCGTCCTGAACGCAAGAATGCGCTTTCGCGGGCACTCGTTTGCGATCTCATAGAGACGGTACAGTTCCTCGAGGAGACGGCGACTCGAGTCGTTATTATCCGGGGTGCAGGCGGGACGTTCAGCGCCGGCGGCGATCTCGAGCAATCTCCGGACGAGTTCGTCGAGGAGGTTTCGAAATCGATCGACGTGATCGATGCGATCCACACGTCTCCCGTCCCGTACATTGCAGCGATCGAGGGAGCGGCCGTCGGAGGGGGACTCGAACTCGCACTCGCGTGTGACCTTCGGGTTGCCGGCGTGGAGGCGCGAGTCGGGCTTCCCGAGACGACCGTCGGGATCTTCCCGTGTGCGGGTGGGACGAGGTTTCTTCCCCGGATGATCGGAACGACGCGAGCGAAAGAACTGGTGCTCACCGGCCGCCTGATTTCGGGCGACCGGGCGGCGTCGTGGGGCCTGGTCAACCGTGCCGTCGACGCCGCCGACGTAATGGATACCGCGTCCGATCTCGCAGAGGCGATCAGCTCGAACTCACCGACGGCAGTCGAAGCCACGCTCAGATCGACGAACGAAGCGTTCGACACGCCCGTCATCGAGGGTACTCGATGGGACGAGGAACTCGCGCAAACCGTCGCTCACCATCCGGATTTCGAAGAGGGAAAGCAGGCGTTCCTCGAGAACCGGTCACCCGTCTTCGAGGACCGATAGTGGACGCTTTCGTCCTCCGACCGCCAGAGGGCGCGTGAATCGCGGGGGGTTCACTCCTCTTCGATTCCGCTCAGCGCGACCGTCGCACGTCCGGTCGCGACCGTCGTCCCGTCGTCGATCTCGGCCGTCAACTCGAGATCGATCCCGTGTGACGATGCTCCGGTTCGAACGTCCGCAACGACAGCCTGTGCCCGGATACTGTCGCCGGGATGGACCGTCTCGACGAAGCGAACGTCGAACGTCGACACCGCTTCGATACCGAACCACTCGGTGACGGCGCGTGACAGGATTCCGGCGGTAAACATCCCCTGTGCGAACACGCCGTCGTGGCCCGCGTTCCGGGCGTACTCGTAATCGTAGTGAAGCGGGTTGAAGTCGCCGCTCGCACCCGCATATCGCACGAACTCTTCGCTGGACACCGCGTCGACGGTTATCGCCGGTCCCGTCGTCCCGACGTCGATCGTCCCGTAGTCCGGCAATTCGACGCTCACGACGTGTCCTCCGTTCGGCCGTCTCCGGGGAGTTCGATGACGGTCATCCGTTCCGTCGCGACGGGTTCGTTCGTCTCGTCCGCATAGTCGATCTCCTGGACGGCGAACGTCATCGCCCCCCCGTCGTCGGATTCACGCTGGTAGACGTCGGCGAGGGTCGCTGTTGCGCTGAGCGTGTCTCCCACGTATATCGGCCGTTCGAACTCGATAGCGTGTTCGCCGTGGACCTCGCGACGTTTCTCGAAGCCGAGGTCGAAGACGGGATCGCGGCCCATTCCGTCCGGCCGGTATCGAGGAAAGACGGACGTCCGAAGGAACGTAACCGGTGCCGGAATCCCCTCCAGACCGGCCGAGGTAGCCGCCTCTTCGTCGTAGTACTCGGGAGATTCACACCCGATGGCTCGAGCGAACTCGGCTACTTTGCCCGCCTCGATCTGCATTCCTTCGACGATCCGCTTCGACGTCCCGACCATCGATTTCAACTCGGTGAGTGATCGCTCGGGCATCGGCTGCGATCACCCACCTCCCTCGTCGATCTCGATGAGATCGGTCTTGTACTGTGAGGGCTCGATTTCGCCCGGCGAGACGAGTGTCGGATCGACTCGAACGCTCAGGCGGTTCCTGACCGCGGAGGTCAGCTCGTCGACGATCGCCTCGTCGGTTCGAGCGACGGACTCGTCTCTGGTGATGCGCATCGGAATCGGTGACGTGAACTGGACTTTGTCGTCGTGTGGAAGGACGACCTTCATCTGCGGTGTGACGCCCTCGACCTCGACGATTACTTCGCGAAGCGCTTCGGGATAGACGTTTTTGGCCTTGTAGATCAGCATATCGTCGGCGCGACCGATGATGCGCACGCGCGGGGTCTTCAGTCCGCAGGGACAATCCGTCCCGAGTACCCGTGCGTAGTCGCCGGAGCGAAACCGTAACAGCGGCGTGGCTTCTCGAGTCAGTGGCGTGTAGACGAGTTCGCCGTCGGAACCGGCCTCGAACGATCGCCGTTCGCCGGTGTCCGGATCGATCAGTTCCGGATGGATGTGTCCGTGTGCGATGTAGTGTGCGCCGTGTTCGTGAGAACACTCCGCTGCGATCGCACCGGATACGTCACCGATTCCGATCACGTCGCGTATCTCGTTTACGCCCCATCCGTTCCGGATCCTCTCTCGAACCTCCGGATTCCCGAGACCGGGCTCGCCACCCCCGATGAGGATCCGAATCCCGAGTTCGTCGAGCCCGTGACCGAGGATCTCCGGTGCGCGATCGACGAGATATTCGAGGTGGGACGGCGTCGAGTGGAGCACGTCGGGCGAAACGTCCTGCAGCGTCGCGAGGAGTTGTTCGCTGCTCCCACCGCCCGCAGGAACGACGTTCGCGCCCAGCTTCGCGAAGCCGTTGATGTACGGTAGGCCGCCGGGGACGATCGGTCGACCGATGGCGTGGACCACCGTATCGCCGGAGCGGACCCCCATCGTCTCGGCCGCCCTCGCAACCAGGGTCTCCCAGTGTTCCCGGTCGTCCGTGGTCAACCCGAAGTACGTCGGCTTCCCGGTCGTTCCCGACGACGAAAGGGTAATCGAGAGGTCGCCGGTCGGGGCCGCCTGATGCTCGCCAAGAGGCTGATCCGGTTCCGTCTCGTGTTGACACCGGCGTTCGTCGTCCTTCGTCGTAAACGGAACCCGAGCGAGGTCTTCGAGCGCCCGAACTTCTTCAGGATCGATCTCCCACTCGTCGAACTTCCGTCGGTAGTAGTCCGACTCCTCGAGGAGGTACCGTATCTGTTCCTGTAACCGCTGTTCGTGTGTCTCGAGGATCGACGTCCAGGATTGGATGTTCGCCCCCTCATCGATGCCTGCCATTGTTCGTATACACTCCTGTGTCGAATCCCCGTAAAGATTGAGCAACCGTTCCTGCTGCGACAGTGTGTTGATACCAATCTACCGACACGACATTTTTGTACACTGACTATTCATATCGATGCATGACTGGTCCCCAAAGGGAGATCTATAATCGGACGCCTCTCTCTACACTGTTCATTTCAAATAAACAGTATCGGCGGTGTGATCCGACGAGACGACGACGGTCCACGTCGAGGGACGAATGACTGACCGCGGCCCGCTCGAGTGGAACGGTTCGGTCCTGCTCGTCCTGGCGGCGTTCGTACTGGCCGCACTCAACCTGAGACCGGCGATCGCGTCCGTTCCACCGGTTCTCGAGTTGATTCGAGCCGATCTCGGGCTTTCGTATACGGCCGTGAGTCTCTTGACGACGATTCCGATGTTCTGCATGGGACTGTTCGCGTTTCTGACCCCCAGGGTGGCCCGGTTCGGCCGGGAACGCGGTCTGTTCTGGGCGATCGTCCTCGTCGGGCTGGCGACGGCTGCCCGGGTCGCCAGCCACCACCTCGTCGTTCTGTTCGCGACGACGATCATCGTGGGTATCGCCATCGCTGTCGGTCAGACGCTGTTACCGGCGCTCGTCGGTGAGTACTTTCCGGAGCGACCGTCGTTTGCGACCGGCATCTATTCGATCAGTCTGGCGGTCGGAGCGATTCTCGCAGCGGCACTGACGGTGCCGATCTACCAGACGACCAGCTCGTGGGCTATCGGTCTGGCGAGCTGGGCATCGCTCGGGATCGTCGCAGCGGTCGTCCTCGTTCCACTGGTGCGCGAACGCGAGAAGTCACCCGTGGAGACGGAAACTGTCCGTCGTCGACTTCCGTGGCGCAATCCCCTCGCGTGGACGGTAACGCTCTTTTTCGCCGGAACGTCGACGATTTTCTACTCCGGGCTCACCTGGCTGGCACCGCGATACGTCGCACTCGGCTGGACCGAAACCGGGGCCGGGTTCCTGTTGACCGTCTTCTTACTCGCACAGCCGATCGGTATGGGGCTGTTTACGCTGTTCGGTGATCGCTTCGACGACCGTCGTCTCTGGATCGTCGGGATGGGTGCCATCGCAGCTATTGGCACTATTGGAATCGCCATTACACCTCTCTCGTCTCCGTGGTTCTTCGTGATCCTCTTTGGAACCGGGAGCGGTGGACTGTTCGCGATCGCGCTTACGCTCCCCATCGATCTCGCGCCAGACGGCCAGGCGACCGATCGCCTTGCGACGATGGCGATGGGGATCGGGTACATACTCTCGGCGTTCGGTCCGTCTCTCATCGGGAGCGCCCGAGACCTGACCGGCAGCTACGTGCCCGCGTTCGTCGCCATGTGCGTCGTGAGCCTGATCCTCGGCCTCATCGGCACCGCGTTCAATCCCGCCTACGAGGGAACGATCGCCTGATACGGCCTGCTGTAACGGTTTACCGGAGCAACCGCAGGACTGGTCGCGGTTGCGCCGGAATGACTTACAGCAGTCCGTATGAGACGGTCTGCTGTACGTCAACCGATGGGATCGCGGACTGATCACGGGACACCGATGACATCCTCTCCGCGCTAAAGCTCGAACCTTTCTCTTTGACACTCCGTAACCCGCTACAGCAATCCGTACGAGAGCACTTGCACCGTCGGGTGTGTCTCACTGGTGTCCCGTCTTCGAAATCGAGTCTGACCGTTTTCACGTCCGGAGCGCCGTCGTCACCGTTTCCGTACTCGAGTACGCGCCGATATCACCTCGCTCCTTCGAGCGCGAGTTCTTATATATATGCCGCCGTATGGTGCCCAATTACACTTGTGGAATGCTACCAAGGATATTCAAGTAATGCTAGATGAAACTCCGTGGCTGAACGATAATCAGGACACGCACAGGGCCGAGGCGGAGCCGGAGGCGAAGACGATCTCCGAGGTCGATCTCGTCGAAATTCGATCGGGCCCCGTCACGAAATTCGTGATCGCGTTTTTGATCGGATTTCTCTTCTTCCTCGTTCCGGTTCCCTGGGACGGACAGGTGACGGTTCCGTTCGATATCGTCGTTAGCTGGATCACCGAATCGTTCCCGATGATCGCCGGCGTATACGCGATGGCACTCATCGTCGCTGGCGGCCTGTTGACGACGCTCGCGGAGCTTCGAAAGCGAGAGGTCATCGATATCGGTGAGGAGACCGCCTCTCGGTTGACCCTCCCCTACTGGGAGACGGCCGCCGCGTTCTGGCTGTTCCGCGTCGTCGGCGCGGTGCTCGCTCCGTTCCTGTTTCTCGGTATCGGGCCCGAATGGATGGTCTCGCCCGCGACCGGCGGACTCGTCTGGGGAACCCTCATCCTGAGCGTCGCCGTCATCATCCCGATTGGCGCGATCTTCATCAACCTGTTCGTCGAACTCGGCGGCCTCGAGTTCGTCGGCACGATGGCGCGACCGATCATGCGACCGCTGTTCAAGATACCCGGCCGCGCGGCTCTCGACAGCGTCGCCTCCTGGGTCGGCTCCTACAGCGTCGGACTCTACGTCACCCGCAACGTCTTCGACCGCGGCGAGTACTCGAAACAGGACGTCTACATCATCAGTACGTGTTTCGCGACGGTCTCGATCGGCTTCGTCGGCGTCGTCGCCGCGACCGTCGACTTACTCGAGTTGTTCCCGATAATCTTCGTCGCGTATCTCGTCTGTATCGCGATCACCGGCTTTATTCTGGTTCGAATACCGCCGCTCAGTAACGTCCCTGAAGAGTACATCACCGAACCGAACCCCGAAACGCCCTTCCGCGGTTCGCCCGGGGATTACTTCCGGTTCGGACTCTCGGAGGCGGTCAAGAAGGCCGACGAGGGCGGGTCGATCATCGGCGCGTCGGTTCGTGGGTTCGTCGACGGTCTCAAGCTCGCGATCCTCATCCTCGGAACGATCCTCTCGATCGGTCTCGCCGCCGTCGTGATCGCGGAGTTCACGCCGACGTTCGACATCATCTCGCAGCCGCTCGTTCCGGTCATCCAACTTCTCGGCATTCCCGACGCCGAACTCGTCGCTCCCGCGACGATCATCGGAATAACCGAGATGTTCATCCCCGCGCTGTTGGTCGTCGAAGCGGATCCGATGGCTCGCTTTTTCATCGCCGTGCTGTCGATTTCGCAGCTGATTTTCTTCTCTGCGGTCGGCCCGATGATGATGGACATGTTCAGCGACATTCCGATCCGCTTCCGTGATCTCGTGTTGCTGTTCGTCATGCGGACGATTATTCTCGTTCCGGTTATCGCAGCGATGACTCACCTCGTCGCGATGCTCGGCCTGCTCTGAGTCGTCGACACACCCGATACCTCTCGATTTCGATCGACTGACGCCATTATCGTTCCAGATTCGCCGTCCGCTAACATCTCAACTGTGTGGTATAATTCTACCCAGTGTTTAACCTCCCTGAGCAATTCTATACAAGCAATCAATGAAACGCCTGACTCGCGAGAAGGAACTCGAGGAGCAATCAGCGCACGAAGAGACCGATCAAGAGGGTGTTCGAACCTGTCCCGAGTGCGAGTCGAGTTCGCTCACGAGAAGTCCAGACGAAAGCGAAATTAGCTGCGAGGAGTGTGGGTTGATCCTCGAGGAGGAAGTCATCGACCGAGGTCCGGAGTGGCGGGCGTTCAACGCTTCCGAGCGGGACAGCAAATCCCGCGTCGGCGCGCCGACGACCCAGACGATGCACGACAAGGGTCTCACCACCACGATCGACTGGAAGAACAAGGACGCCTACGGCCGCTCTCTTTCGTCCGAAAAGCGAAACCAGATGAACCGGCTGCGCAAATGGCAAGAGCGCATTCGGACGAAAGACGCCGGCGAACGTAACCTGCAGTTCGCCCTCTCCGAGACCGACCGGATGGCTTCCGCGCTGGGTGTTCCCCGATCCGTCCGAGAGGTCGCAAGCGTCCTCTACCGACGCGCACTCGAGGACGACCTCATCCGCGGCCGCTCGATCGAGGGTGTCGCCACGAGTACGTTGTACGCAGCCTGCCGGATGGAGGGCATTCCGCGATCCCTGGACGAAGTCTCTTCGGTCTCACGCGTCGACCGGATGGAGATCGGCCGAACGTATCGGTACATCTCCCAGGAACTCGGCCTCGAGATGGAGCCGGTCGACCCGAAGAAATACGTCCCCCGATTCTGTTCGGAACTCGAGCTGTCCGAGGAGGTACAGGCGAAGGCGAACGAAATCATCGATACGACCGCCGAGCAGGGAATGCTGTCGGGGAAATCTCCGACCGGGTACGCCGCCGCCGCGATCTATGCCAGTGCGCTCCTGTGCAACGAGAAGAAGACGCAGAACGAAGTCGCCTCCGTCGCCCAGGTGACCGAGGTCACGATCCGAAACCGCTATCAGGAACAGATCAGCGCGATGGGACTTCCGAACTAGCTCCGCCGTGTCCCGTCGCCCCTCCTTGAACTAACCGGTAGGCAGGGGTAGTTAACTCGAGAGAATCGTCAAAGGTAGTAATCCTTTCGCTCGACGACCTCGCCAAAGGCGACGTTCTCTTTGACGTCGGTAATTTCGATGACCACCCGCTCTCCTTTTTCCGTCTCGGGAACGATGATGACGTATCCGCGCTCGACGCGTGCGATGCCGTCACCCTGTTCACCCGTCCCTTCGATATCTACCGTGCGATCGTCTCCAACCTCGACTGGCGGGTCCGGTCCGTCTCGATCTCGTTGCGTCGTGGTGTTCGGTTGCGCCGTGTCGTTCGGTTGCGCCGTGGACTGTGTCCCGACCAGTGCGACGCGGTAGACCGCACCGTCGTCTACGTCACCGAGTTCGAGTTCGCGCTCGGGAACCTCGATGACGTACGAATCTCCGCGTTCGGTCACTTCAGCGCTGAATACACAGAGCAAATCATCAGGAATTTCCATCGATAGACCTCCTTTTCGTAGCAACGTGTCGGAATCGCCTTGAGTCCACCGATGAGGATCACGACCCCGTCGAGCGTGACATCCCCTCCGCGCTGAATCGCGAGGCTTTCTCCAGATTCTCCGTACGCTCCCGATTCCAGAAACGGTGAACTTTTCCGAACTCCAACGTAAGAGGCCACGAACGGACTCTATCGGTGCGGCTGGCCGCCGACAGTCGATCGCGCACCACCCGTACGATCGACTGTTGGCTTCCAGTCGTGTCGATAGACACCTGGAATCGAATGACGCTTTCAGACAACGACAGGCAGATCGCGACGTTCACCATGCTCGCACACGGGATCGTCCACTGGTTCGAGCTCGCGATTCCGATCTTTCTCGTGGTCTGGCTCGAGGCGTTCGACGTCAGCGTTTCGCTCGTCGGCCTCATCGTCGCGCTGGGGTACGCCCCGTTCGGACTGGGTGCGCTCCCGGCCGGTCTGTTGGCGGACCGTTACGGGCCAAAACGCCTGATTTTGGTCTGTCTCGTCGGTATGAGCGCCGCGTTCGCGACGCTCGCGTTCGCACCGTCGATCTATGCGGTCGCGGCCAGTTTGCTGGGCTGGGGGATCCTCGCCAGTATCTACCACCCAGCAGGCCTCGCGCTCATCAGCACCGGTGTCGAGGATCGGGGGACCATCTTCGCCTGGCACGGTATCGCCGGCAACGTCGGTATCGCCCTCGGTCCGTTCGCGACTGCCACGTTGTTGCTCGCCTTCGAGTGGCGCGTCGTCGCCGTCATGCTTGCCGTTCCCGGACTCCTCGCGTGCCTCTACGGACTCCACCTCGAGTTCGATCCGACGGCCGCCACCGCCGCCGAGGACGCAGCTGCGGCCGGCTCGCGCTCGAGGTCGGCGGTCGTTGCGAACACCCGATCGCTCTTTGCGAGTTCGTTCTTACTCGTCTTCGTGGTCGTGACGTTCGTCGGCCTCTATTACCGCGGCGTACTCACCTACCTTCCGGAGCTGCTCCACGGACTGCCGGCGATGGACGGGGTCGAACCGCCGGTCGGTCTCGAGGAACTCTCACTGGGTGATTACTTCTACGTCGGTCTGTTAGTCGCCGGGATGGCGGGCCAGTACGTTGCGGGAAAACTGACGAACCGCGTGGCGGTCGCACGCGGACTGATCGTGACGTTCGTCGCGCTCGGCGTTCTCGCGGTCGCGTTCGTTCCGGTCGCGTCGATGGGACTCGGCGTGATTTTGCTGTACTGTGCCGTCCTCGGCTTTTCGCTGTTCGCGATCGAACCGTTCTACCAGGAGGCGGTTGCGGTCTACACGCCACCGGATACTCGCGGGCTCTCGTATGGCTACACCTACCTCGGAATGTTCGGCCTGGGAACCCTCAGTATTTCCTTCGGTGGCTTCCTGATCGACTACGTGACGGTGGCTGCATTCTTCGCGGTGTTGTCGGTGATCGCGCTGATCGGGGCCGCTGTCGGGGGGAGACTCCTCATAGCGCCGTCTTACAGTGCCACCCAGGGACCGGAGACTCCCTCGACTGATTGAGTGAGGTGCGACCGACGATCACGTTCTCGCCACGCTACTGGGGTTCACCGTTTCGGTCGTGCTTTGCCGATCTCGACGATCGGCGGGTACTCGTCAGGGTTGCCGGCTCGTCAGCCAGCGCCGTCTCGTCGTCGACTACCCCCGCGAGGCCGAGCCGGTCGACCGTCTCTCGCGTCGGGAGTCCGTCCATTCCCCATCCCCGTCGGGCGTAGTAGGCGACGAGCATCGATTCGAAGCGGTTCGGATCGACCCCGCTTTCCTCCTGGCCGTCCTCGAGGGGCGTCTCGAGCGCCGCGGGGAGTTCGTCGTCCGATCGATCGAAACCCTCGCGGACGTTGAACAGTCGAGTGAGAGTCCAGACGCGCTCGCCAACGGTGCGGAGCTCCTCCGGGTCGTACTCCAGGCCCCTGGCCTCGAGCAGCTCGGAACCGAAGTCCTCGAGGACGTCGCCGGCGAAGTCGTCGACGACGAGACTCCAGAGTACGGACCGTCTGTCCTGTTCGCGAACGATCGTCGCTGCGGCTTCCGAGGGCGACCACTGTCCTTCGACGGGCTCGCGCTCGACCGGCCGTGCTCGCCGGTGACAGGCACCCCGGTCGCTCGTCGCGTACGCCAGTGCCATACTCTGTGCGCCCCGCGGATCGTACGACGGGAGCTCCATCGTTTTGACCGTCGGGATCAGCTCCTCGCCTCCAAAGCGCGCCGTCGCCGCGTCGACGCCGTTCGCGAGCGCGTCTCCGAGAGGCGTCTTCCGATCGACGATCTCTTCGAGGAGTTCGCGGGCGTCTCCCTCGTTTCCGAAAGCCGGTCGACGGTCGATCGTACCGTCGTTCGCGGCGCGGATCGCCCAGGAGATCGCACTCCCCGCGCTGATGACGTCCACGCCGGCCCGGTTGCAGCGTTCGCCCAGTGTCGCGACGGCGTCGAACGAGCCGATACCGAGCCCGGCACCGAGGCTCATTGCGGTTGCGCCACGCGGAACGCTTTCGCCCTCGTCGGTGCTGACCCGGAACCCTCCGGGAACCGCCTCGTGCTCTCGTTCGCGTCCCGTGGCGGCGTCCCTGACGGCTTCCACGCCGACGCTTCCCACTTCGTCGAACCGTCCTTCGGTCCACCCTCGAGTCGCGAGGGCTCCCACCTCGTCGGCGTAGTCGACCGACTCGACGGTGTCCGAGGCAGCCAGCCAGCGTCCGGTCTCGTTCTCGCGAAAGCGTTCGGCGTAGCTTTCACAGAGGCTTTCGGTCCCGTTCGGCGCGTCGTCGCGTGCGACGACGGCTTTCAGCCGCTTTGCGCCCATGACCGCTCCCGCGCCTCCGCGTCCGGCGTGGTGGTCCCCGCCGTCGGAGGCGATCGTCGCGTATGCTACCCGATTTTCTCCTGCGGGACCGATACACGCCGTGGCCGCTTCGGAAAACGCCTCGGCGGTCTCTACCGTATCCCCACCCCACGTGTCGGTGGAGTGGATCGCGACGTCGCCGTCGGCCACGTCGAGGCAGACCGGATCCTCCGCAGCCCCCTGGACGATGAGACCGAGGTGGTCGCCAAGGGATGTAGCGAGCGCTTCAGGGAACGAGCCGCCCGCATAGGAGTCGAGGAACGTCCCGGTGAGTGGCGACCGGGTCACCGCGGCGTATCGCGGCTCACCGGGAAGCGTTCCGGTGAGGGGTCCGACAAGAAACAGAAGACGGTTCTCCGGTCCGAGCGGATCGATCCCCGGCTCGAGCTCCTCGTAGAGGTAGCGTGCCCCGAGACCTTTTCCCCCGATGAACGTCCGCAACCACGTCGACGGAATCGGCTCGCTCGAGGCCGTCCGATTCGACAGATCGACGCGCAGTATCCGGTTCGGCGTCCCCTCCGACATTGATCGCCAGTAGATGTGGTGTTCGGATAAGGGTTGTTCCGCCGTTCGAGATTCTGTGGACTTGCGGGTCGGTCCGGGCGGATCCGACGGCCGGGACGGTGTCTCCACCCTGTCTCGAGTGCGTTGGTGTTCTCACGGGGGACCCGTTCGTCTCCGGCTACTCTGGGGATTCGGGCGCGGACGATTCGTCTTCGGCACCGTCGCCGCCGCGTTGGCCGAGTTCCTGGTCGATCATCAAGAGGCCGGGACCGTCGTCTCCAACGTGGTTCAATTTGTCGAGGATACCCTGCGCGGTCGCCTCCTCTTCGACCTGTTCTGCGACGAACCACTGGAGCATATTCTCCGTCGCGTTGTCGTTTTCTTCTCGAGCGAGCCCGACGAGTTCGTCGATCATCCTCGTTATTTCGACTTCGTGCTCGTAGGCCGCCTCGAAGGCGTCGGCCGGTCCGTTCCACTCAGTTGGGGGACTGTCGATTCCCTCGAGCGTAATGCGTCCGTCGCGTTCGACGACGAATTCGTAGATCCGCATCGCGTGGGCGTGTTCCTCGTCGGCCTGCGAACGCATCCACGATGCGAACCCGGGGAGACCTTCGTCCTCGTAGTAGGCCGCCATCGAGAGGTACAGGTACGACGAGTAGAGTTCTTCGTTGATCTGTTCGTTCAGCGCGTCTTCGATCGAGTTTTTGAGCATGCTATTCCGATTGTCTTTCGGCTCCGCCACTATAGTTGGTGGTATTTACTTCCTGCTCAGTCTCCCCACACGGTATCCACCAAGCATTAAATTATTGATGTTTATCGGGAGTACTGCAACATTGTATCGGTGTTTTTCGCCTGTTTGGCCGTAAACCATTTCGAGCACAGTGGCCACCGTTCTGTAGATGCCGTCTATACCACACCGAATTCGCGATCGGCTTGGTGGATACGATCTCACATCACTCTCGGTTACCCGCCGATTGAGACAGGCCGTTCCCGATCGTCTTCGGCGGAGCTACGTTGCAAAATTCGGGCTGGTTATTCTCGCCGTTCTCATGCTCACGATCGCCAGCGCGAGTTTCTTTTACATCGGAATCTCCGATGAGATCACCGACAACACCCACGACCAGTTAGCGTATACGGCTGATGTCGAATCGCAGGAACTCCACACCCAACTGGACAGCCATCAACAGCTCGCAGAACGAATCGCGGCGGACGACCGCATCGTCGATCGGCAGGGAATGGAGATCGGAGCGAGGTTAAGCATCGAAGGTGCACAGACGCCGCGAGAGGTCGTTGGGATACACTACGTCGACCTCGAGACGGACCGCATCATCCAGAGTTCAGAACGCGATCCGGGGACGGACGATCTCTCGGCGCTTGACCTTCGGGTCCACGCGACGGACGGTGGGACCATCACGGAACACGACTACGACGACGTCGATCTCACCCATCTCGAAACGACGTACACGGACACCTTCGAGCACAACGGTCAGAACGTGATCGCACTTCTCAGCCACGTCGATCACTCCGACGACGACGGTGCGATCGTGATCGTAGTGTCTGCGGACCTGCTCGCCGAACGCTTTCACGAACCGCTCGAGGGAAGCTATACCGAGGTCGTCGATACGAGCGCCGACGACGTGATGATCAGTCCGAACGAGGAATCGATCCTCGCGCCGTACCGCGACGGTGTCGACCAGCAGGGGTTCGACGATATTCAACACGACGCGGGAACCGCTGAGTTCGACGATACGGACGAGGTCGTCGCCTACACTGTCGTCCCGAACACGGACTGGATGCTCGTGACGCACGCGCCACAGTCGAGTGCGTACGCACTCGCAGACAACGTGGCGAACTCACTGATCGCGCTGATCGCGGTGGCGATCGCAGGCTTTCTCGTGATCGGAGCGACGATCGGTCGCTCGACGGCGAACGCCCTCGGGGCGCTTGCCGACAACGCAACCGCGCTTTCGAATGGACGGACGGACATCGAAATCGAGGACAGCGGACGGATCGACGAGGTCGGTCAGGTTCGTGATTCTTTCGACGATATTCGGGCCTACCTCGAGACGGCGACGGCTCAGTCCGACGCGATCGCCAGACAGGAGTTCGACGATCCCGTCCTCGACCAGGACGTCCCTGGCACGCTGGGGAACTCACTCGAGGCGATGGGATCCGACCTGGAGAGCTACATCGACGACGTCGAAGACGCGAAAGCGGAGGCAGAACGCTCGCAGGCTGCGGCCGCCGAGGCCCGTCACGAAGCCGAGGAACTGGCAGAACGTCTCGAGCAGAAAGCCACGGAGTTCGGACGCGTGATGGGAATCGCCGCCGACGGGGACCTCACCCAGCGACTCGACGACGACGTCGACAACGAGGCCCTCGCGGAGATCGCGGCCGCGTTCA
>NZ_REFY01000008.1 GCF_003841485.1 Natrarchaeobius halalkaliphilus
GGGTTCCTCCCGTACCCATCCCGAACACGGAAGATAAGCCCGCCTGCGTATTCGCAACTACTGGAGTGGGAGACCCTCTGGGAACGTGGATTCGCCGCCACCACTCATACTTCATTTCATTACACTCTCCCGGAGAGCGCGGGCGCTCTCCGGGGGAACTCATCCCCATACCCGAGTAGACGGCGGTCCGTCCCGTCACAACCGGGTGTTTTCGAGACTGTGGATCCTCCGCGATCCCAAATTTATTTGGAACGACTGTTATCCAACTGTGTGAGTAGATTGAGCTATGGACAACCACGGGAACTGGTGGCCCAGTACGGTGTACGATCTGCTTTCGAACTCTCGCCGCCGGTTAGTGCTGTACTCTTTATTGGACGGAGACAACGCGACGATCGACGAACTCACTCGAGAAATTGCGCTCACAGAGGGGCGAGCAACCGACGAAGACGTGATGGAGGAGATCGAGATCTCGTTGGTTCACAATCACGTCCCTCGTCTCGTGGATCACGGAATCGTGGAGTACGACGGACGAGACGACAGGGTCGAACTCACGAAGCGATTCGATGATATCCAAGCGGCTGTCGAACGGAGCAAAGAGATCGAAGTCGACGGCGTTCCAGCGACGCAGTCGGAGGTGTTCTCGGACGGGTGATGACTGCCTACGGCATCGAAGAACCCTATCTTACCGTTCGGACCACCTGCGGTTCGTCTCTATCTCCACGAGAGTCCCTGAGCAATCTCTGGCGGGGCGAGTGGACTCGTCGGTAGATTTCCGCTCGGATCGGGATCGTTGTAGGCCGTCGGGGCGACGTCGTTCGGTGCATTGGGATAGAACAGCGAGGCAATCGCGTGGATGTGTTCGCGTCCGACGTCGAGTTCGAACTGTCCGCCGCCGAACATCTGTATCTCGTGGGTGTGGCAGTAGTCGATGGTGTCGAAAAGCGACCGAACCGAGCCGAACCGGGATGGCTTGATGTTGAGCCACTTCGGTTTCCAGGGGAGGTCTTCGACCGTCTCGACTCCTCGAATGGGATAATCCCACGTCACGCGTGCTTGCGCTTCCTCGAACAGCGGTCGCGTCTCTTCGTTCAGTTCTGGGTCTTCGATGAGTGCCTGGGGAAACCCCTCGATGACACGTTCGTACAGCTCTGGGTCGGCGGGTTGATCGACCGTCGTACCGTGGTACTGGCCTTTGAGATCGAGCGTCCGTACTGCGTCGGTCGCAGCAAGCCGTTCGACGACGTCTGCTGTCCACTCGGAGGTCGGGTCGAGTTTGAACTCCAGCTCGGGATTACGGTCGAGCCAGTCGATGATCCTGTCTCCGGTCGGTGGCTCCTCCAAGCGCGTACTCACGACGAATCGAATCGGATCGTACGTGCGACCGATACGCTCGGCGAGACTGGTTTCGGACTGTTTCAGGGCGAGATCGAGTGCAGCACTCTCGAAGGCCCACCGGCGGTAGTTTCGGAAGATAGCCTGTCCGGGTTCATCACCGAAAAAGAGATCGACATCCGACAGCAGGTCCGAGAACTCATCAAAAGCGTATTCTCCCGCGACGGGGAGATCCGACGCTGCGTCGTGGAGCGTCTCGTGTGCGTCGTTGTCGTACGTGACGTCCTCCCCAGACCCGGTCACACCGTCGCCGTGTAACGAGACTATTGTCGTCGCCCGCGTGAAGCCACTGGACGTCTCTCGCTTACGTTGTCCGAGGTCGTAATCCTCGATTCGGAGTTCGAGATCGGAGAAGTGATCGTACAACATCGTGCGTCACTATTCGAACGGAAACCATTTAAATATGGAAGCGACGTTCATCGAACGTGGTAACACACGTGTTAGCCTCCGAGAGCCTCGCAGAACCGTGATGTAGCGGTATCCGTTTCTGTGAGCGCGCCGATCGACGCCGGAGCCGTATCGACGGCCTCGTAGAGGTCTTCAATGGTTAGTCCAGTCGCCTCCAAACCCGAGAGATAGATACGTCGAGGCCCTGGGAATGGGATCGGCTGAACGAGTCTCTAGCGGTAGATTTCCCTAGCGGCACATTGATTTTTCACCACCTCGTTTCGCGTACATGCCAACCGAAGACGCCGACGAACTTCGACGGATTCTCGGATACGACCGCGTTGCAGTCGTCGGGGCATCGACGTCGTACGAGAAAGCAGCACACATCGTTCCGGCGTATCTCCAGCGTCACGGGTACGAACTGCGCCCGGTCAATCCGAACGCGGACGAAATATTCGGTGAGTGTGCGTTCGATTCACTGGCGGACGTTACAGAACCCGTAGACGTCGTCGAAATCTTTCGCCCGAGTGAGGACGTTCCGGAGATCATCGCGCAGACGCTCGCTCGTGAAGACGTGAAGGCGATCTGGATGCAGTCCGGAATTCAAAACGACGAGGCAGCACTGGAGGCCGAGACGGCCGGGTTGGATGTCGTTCAGGACCGTTGTATGAAAGTCGAACACGGCCAGCTCATTCGCAACCCGATAGGTTGAGTAACGGCTGCTGGGCTGTATGGACCGTCTTCGAGACGCCAATTTCCGTATGAATACTGACAGTATTCTTCTCGAGCCGTGTCGAGGATCTGGTCTGATCGCAAAGGCGGGTCGCAGACGAGTTTGTCGATCAGGTCGTCGATTCGTTAGGAACGTATCTTCGATGGCTGTAGAAGTGTCACCCGGAACACTAACGTCCAGCCTCATCCCGTGGCGGCGTGCCGCGTCGGCTGGCTAACCCTCGTGCCGGGTGGGGGAACGACTATGGCTCCCCAGTCGCTGTCGCGCGCCCGGGTTCGCCGTGCTGTCATCGCACCCGAATGGGTATGCTCGGACGGGGACTAAAGGCGCGCACTCGTTCTACGGCCGTGGGCCGTATAACGGTTTTCAGTAGAGGTAGTCGTTTTCTGTGAGCTGGACGTAGCGTCCGTCCCGATAGGTGAATTTGCGTCGCTTGTAGGCGGCGACGATCCTCGTCGCGTCGAGACCGGCGGAGTATCGCTTCGAGATCAGAACGTTGTCTCCGCCGCCGCGTTGCATGTCAGTGACGACGTCGAACGCCCAGTCCCAGTCGTCGGGTTCGTAGTCCTTGACGATATCCGCGAATGCGACGTTTCGAAGGATTTCATCACCGATGGCGTTCTTCCAGCGGTCGTTGTAGTTCTCGAGCGAGTCCGTCGCCGCGAGTCGGCCGGCGATTTTCCCGGAGCGAACGGCGACGTGGTAGCCGCCTTCGTGGAACGCGGAGGTCGTTCCCATCGCGCCGCCGGCGACGGCGATGTTCGCGCCGACGGGGGATTCGATCGGTCGAGTCGAGGAGATCGGATAGGTCTCAGTTCCCTTTGATTTGCCGCGATCCTCGACGAGCGGAAAATCCGTTTCGACGTCGTACTCGTCGCCGTACTCGTGTTCGAGGAGCCGAGTGATGTACTCCGAACCCGATGGAAGCCCGTCGTCGGTGGGCTCGAGGAGCTTGTAGGAGCCGGGGTTGTCGACGTCTTCGAGGCGCATTCCGATCGGCATCGTGAGTCCGACGCGGGCGACGGTGCCGTCGTTTGGGAACACCCAGGGATAGGCGGTTTCGCCGGGCATGTATCCCCACCAGAACGTGAGCCAGTCGTCATCGAAGAGTTCCTCGGGGAACTCCCGGTACTCCTGATAGGCGATGTGATTCGCCTCGGGTGGCGAGAGGTAGTCGGAGACGCTCCGTCCGGGTGCGGTAAACTGATCGAGCGCGTCGAGGGTGATTCGGCGCTGGGGTCCGTCGGCGAGGACGACGTACTGGGCCTCGAGTTGGCTTCCGTCCGAGAGGGAAAGCGTGTGGGTCGGCCCGTTCGCACTGGACGCACGAAGGTCGGTCTCGAGGTCGGAGACGCCGATACCGACGCGAAGATCGGCACCAGCATCGGCTGCGCGTTCGTGTAACCAGTCGTCCATTCGGGTTCGGTTGAACGTGTAACCGAACTTCGGATAGCGCGCGTCGATACCCGTCGTCGCCAGTTCGACGGAGCTTTCGGGTCCGATGAATTCGGTGCCTTCGAGCTCCTGGAGGATTACGTCGTCCGGAATCTCCTCGTAGTCGAAGTCCATGATGTCGATCCAGTAGTCGAGCATACCCGCAGCGTCGGTCGAATCCGGGCCGGGTCCGTCGCGGTCCTCGCGAGGGACACCCTGCTCGAAGAGGACCACCTCGGCGTCGTGGGCTGCGGCTCGCTCGGCAGCGGACGCTCCGGCGGGACCGCCACCGACGATCGCGACGTCAACGTGTTCCATATACCGTGGCCTCTCGGCCGGATGTATTAAACGGCATGAAATTCCCGCCGGAGAATGCGGTCGTGGTTCCACGGGATAACTCGAGCGTTGAGACGAACGCTTTTGGCGCATCCAGCCGAGGGGATCGGTATGGCGAACCCAGAGACGGACGTTCTCGTTCTCCGGAAGGGGACACACGGAATGCCGATCGAACAGTACGTGGCTGCACTCAGAGAGCGGCTGCCGAACGGTCGCGTTCGGCTCGCGCGGACGCCTGCGGAAGAACGCGAGGAAATCCGCGACGCCTCGTTCGTCGCCGGAATGGTTCTCGAGGACGACGTTCTGGATGCGGCCGAGGAGCTCGAGGTGTTCGCGTGTGCGTACGCCGGGACCGGCCACCTTCCCCTCGAGCGCCTCGCGGAGCGGGGGGTGACGGTGACGAACGCGTCGGGCGTTCACGGACCGAACATCGGCGAGCACGTTCTCGGTGCGATCTTGCGGTTCGCACGTCGGTTTCACGTCGGAGCGCGCAGGCAGCGACGACGGGAGTGGCGCCATTATCAGAGCCACGAGCTCGAGGGATCGACCGTGACCATCGTCGGGCTGGGTGCGATCGGGAACGCGGTCTGTGATCGACTCGAGCCCTTCGGCGTCGAGACGGTCGGAGTTCGGTACTCGCCGGAAAAGGGTGGGCCGACGGACGAGGTCATCGGATTCGAAACGGCCTCGGTTCACGATGCGCTCGCACGGACGGACTACCTCGTGCTCGCGTGCCCGCTGACGGAGACGACCCAGGGATTGATCGATCAGGACGCGATGATGACGATCGATCCCGACGCGGTTATCGTCAACGTTGCGCGCGGGCCGGTTATCGACACCGATGCGCTGGTCGGTGCGCTCCGGTCGAACTGGATACGGGGCGCGTCGCTGGACGTGACCGACCCCGAACCGCTTCCGGAGGAGCACCCGCTGTGGACGTTCGACAACGTGCAGATCACGCCGCACAATGCGGGTCACACGCCGAAATACTACGATCGGCTGGCGGATATCGTTGCCGGAAACGCACGCCTGTACGTCGAAGACGGACTCGACGCGGATTTCGAAAACCGGGTCCGAATCTAGTACACTTTTTTCACACACTGACTCGAACGTGGGGTATGGAACCGATGAAGACGCAGGCGCTCGAGACCGTGCCAGTAAACCGAGCGACCGTCACTCGAGCGGGGGGATCGCCGTGACGCTGACGTTCGACGGGACGGTCGTCGTTCCAGTGGCGGATCCCGACGACGGTGAGCGGACGACCGCCGCGCTCGAGCCCTATCTCACGTCCACGAGCACTGTCGTCGTCGTCAACGTCATCGAGAAAGCCGGCGGCGGAATCGATAAGGCACCGATGGCGCAGCGAGAGGAGTACGCCGAGAAGATATACGAGCGAGCGCGACGAGCGCTTGAGGATTCGCCGGCGTCGGTCGAGTTCGACACGCTGTACGGAACGGACGTCGTTGAGACGATTTTCGCGGCGGCAGAAGACAGAAGCGCGGACGCGGTCGCGTTCACTCCGCGCAAAGGGAACCGACTCGCGGAACTGCTGACCGGCGACGTGGCGCGACGAATCGTCAGGGAGGCCACGATTCCGGTCGTCGGGCTCCCACAGGAGTGAGGGCGGGAAAAACCGTCGCCGTTAGAGGTAACCGTTTTCGAGCAGCAATTCGCCGTTCAGCACGCTCGCGCCGGCAGCGCCGCGAATCGTGTTGTGTGCGAGGCAGTTGTACTGTAGACCGAACGTGGACGCGCGGTGGCCGCCGGCGGCGATCGCCATTCCGTCACCGAGAGTACGATCCATTCGCGGCTGCGGTCGGTCCGGTTCGTCGAAGACGTAAATGAATTGATCGGGCGAGGACCGAAGGTCGAGCGACGGGTACTCGCGCATCGCGGCTTTCGCGTCGTCGGCGGTGAGTTCGTCTGCGGCTTCGACCCAGACGTTCTCGAGGTGGCCATCGATCGTCGGGATGCGGTTACACGAGGCCGCGACCTCGACGCTGTCGTGCGTGAGCGATGCACCGTCGAACTCGCCGAGCAGCTTGCGGGATTCGGTTTCGAGTTTGTCCTCCTCGCTGCCAATGTAGGGGACGGCGTTGTCGATGATCTCCATCGAGCTGACGCCGTCGTAGCCCGCTCCCGAGACTGCCTGAAGCGTCGCGACGTGGACGCGCTCGAGTCCGAACTCCGCGAGCGCGGCGAGCGTCGGAACGAACGTGATCGTCGAGCAGTTCGGATTCTTGATGAGCGCACCGTCCCAGCCGCGCTCGTCTCGCTGAACCTCGAGCAAGTCGAGGTGATCGGCGTTGACTTCGGGGATGACGAGCGGAACGTCCTCGGCCATGCGGCTGTTCGAGGAGTTCGACGAGACGACGTAGCCCTCCTCACAGAACGCCGGCTCGACGGCCGCGCCGACGCTCGAGGGAAGCGACGAAAAGAGTAGATCGACGTCGTCGTCGACGTCATCGGGGTCGGTCGCCGTCACGGTCATGTCCGCGATGTCGTCGGGAATGGGGCTGTCGACGCGCCACTTCGCTGCTTCTCTGTACGTTTTGCCAGCGCTCGATTCGCTGGCGGTCAGTGCTGCGATCTCGAACTCCGGGTGGGGCTCGAGAAGCTGAATCAGTCGTTGTCCAACGGCACCCGTTGCGCCGAGTACGCCTACTCGTACTGCCATTTTCCGCCACTCGGAGACGTGTCCGCAAAACCGTTTGGGTTTTCGTCGCTGTCCTATCGGATTAGAATGGTATACTATCGTGTATTTCTGTCGAGAGTACGAGCGCTCGCGTCGTATAGAAGAGATTAAGAAAACCCAGTTGGACCTAGAGATCGATGACGAGTACTGCCACGAACTCGAGTGAGAATACCGGACTGCTCAAGACCCGATTCAGTATCGGTGCGGCTGGGCTCGCTGCGATCAGCGTCCTCGTTGCACTCCTCTTTGCCTGGACTGGATATCGGGGGGATGAGTTGTTGATCGTCGGGACGGAGATGGACGTCGTGACGGGGATGGCCGGGGCGATGATGGCGTTGTTCATCGCCGTCGTTGCGCTGATCGCCGCAGCCTACATGGAGCCCGGCTTCGATCACTGATCTCTCGACCCGGAACCGGGTCTCGTCCGGTAGTACGCGTGAGAACCACTTCGAACGGCGTCGACGATCGTGAGTCGCGCCGCTCGAGATCGTGATCGCTCGAGGAACACTCGAAAAATTATGCGGGAATCTGAGCGCTTTTCTTCCGGGTGACGTAGCCCGCGATCCGATTTCGAACGCCCTTGGATTCGACGTTGGTGAGCTTCGTGACGCTGTCTTTGTTCTGCTCGAAATCGGTCGTGAACGCGTCCGGGTACCGCTCTAAGAGGAGGTTCCCGGTCTTCTTGACGTAGGCCGGTTTGATTGCCATAGAAAGTGCTTCCGTCCAGAGGCTCTTAATCCCTTTCTTGTTGGCGTGCTACTGTGCCTTTGCTCCGGTGACGGGCGTTCGGTCGGGCTGCTCGGATCGGTCGTCGGGCGTTTCCTCGTCCGCTTTGCTCATCAGTTCGGTGAACTTCTCCGAGCGGTCGGCGATCCGATCCATCGTAGCGCTGTCGGGGGACGTCTCCCCGGCTTCGATCAGGAACGTCGTGATGACGACGGTCTTTACCCAGGGTTTGAGGAAGCCGACGTAAATGGTGAGAAACAGCCCACCGACGACGGCCCAGCCGGTGACCTCGAGTGCCGGTGAGAGGTTTCCGAGCACGTTCGCGAGTGGCGTCAGTGCGAGGAGAACGCCCAGCCCGGCTGCGTACATTCCGAGCACGATCAGCATGGTCGATCCGAGCACCGGTCTCCAGTTCTTTCCGTAGAGGACGACGCCGTCTCTGGCGGCGGTCCAGGCGTTTTTGTCCGGATTGGTGAACATGTAGGCGATGATCGCTTCGTCGATGTAGGATGCCGCGATCGCGACGGCTTTCCCGACGATCTGGATCAGTTGGCGCAACGCCGGAACGACGGCGAAGGATTTCGCGAACGAGAGGGCGCCGTCGTTGAACTGCTTGATGACGCCTTTGATCAGCGCGTCCACGGCGAAGAGAGCGCTCGCTTCGGTGAAGTGTTCCGTCACCCGCTCTTTTCCGTACTGGAACTGATTCGGCGGGACCTCGCCCGTTTCGACGATGTGGGCGATCACGGCGATGTGTCCGGCTTTGACCATATACAGGATGTACCTCGCGGCCAGTCGCCACGCGCCGACGAACAGGACAACGGCAACGAGCAACCCGACGCCTGCGATCGGGCCCGAGAGCGTTCCCGAATCGAGAAGACTCAGTCCGAACCAGAGGATCACCCCGAAGTACAGTACCGTAACGAGCCCGAGAAGGATGCCGACTCCCATTCGAAGCAAGACGAACGGCATCGTTTTCCGAAAGATGCTCGTTGCTTTCCTGAAGTGTAGTACCATGTAGATTTATCGTTGTTCGCCACGTGTTAAAAACCTATAGATATACGAGCACGATCGTGGACTCCACGGCAGATCCTGTTCGGATCGGTTTCCTCAGTCGCCACGCGAGACCGCGCTCAACTACCGGATAGTCACCTCACCAGGACGAGTTACCACTTCGAGTGCTCACGCACGCGCTCGAGCGCGGCCCGGTCGCGTGAGTCGCCGGCCCGGTCGACGACCGCCGCGTAGTACTCGAGACGCCGTCGAAGCTCGTCCTCGTCGTAGCTATCGACCTCGAGGCGCGAGGCGGCGACGGTCGCTTCGACGACGGCATTGAATCCGCGGCCGATCGTGGGGACGGTCGTCGAACGAACCGCGGAGTCGACTGGTTCGAGCTCCCACTCCTCCCAGTCGGTTCCGTCGTCGGCTCCAGTCGACATCCGAGACACGGAGACGCGAACCCAGGCGGTTGCGTCGTCCAGAACGGGCTCGCCAACCTCGAAGATCGAGAGCGCGGCGTCGGTGAACACGACGGGATCGTCGACGAACTGGACGTACCCCGCACCCCGTCGGTGGAAGTTCCGTCGAGTTCGGGTGTTCCCCCAGGTTCTCGCGGTCACCGGATCGCCCGCGAACAGGCCGAGTGCGGCGACGTTCCACCGATCGTTCGGACCGAGCGTCGCGACGACGGTTTCGGTGACGCCGGTGAGTGAGACCGGCCATCCCGCTGACGGCTCGCTGTCCGGAACCGACTCGTCCGACGATTTCGAAGGCGGTCTGTCGGTCATATTTCGAGGGTTTCGCACTCGAGGGCGATGAACAGTCCGGCTGCGGTGACGTCCGCCGTCGTTCCGGGGTTGACCCCTCGCTCGACGAGCTCGTCCGCGAACGTCTCGACGGCCTCCGGCTCGGTCTCGAGTGCGTCTCGGTCGAGCAGTTCGCTGGCACGGTCGGTGACCTCGCGTGCGACCGCGTCGCCGTGTCGTTTGGCGATGAGGGTGTCGGGTCGCTCCGCAAGCAGGGAGAGAAAGACCGCTGCCGTTCGATCGAGTGGTGTTCCGTTTGCGGTGGCGAGGAGCTCGCTCGCGAGGAAGGATCGCTCGAACCCGTAAACCCACTCGCGGGCGACGTCGTCCCCGGGTACGCTGCGCTCTAGCACGTCGAACAGCGTCAGGGATCGGTCCTCGAGCGTCGGGACCGCGTCGCGTCCCCGGCGGACGTCGAGGGACTCCATCTCCTCGGGCGGGTCGGAGACGAAGACGTCGACGTGTTCGAAGGCGCGATAGAACGCCGCGGCGTCGTCGACCGTCGTCCCCTCGACGACCGACTCGACGGCGGACGGTGACAGCTCCTCGCGAGCCGCCCGGACCAGCGGGACGGTCAACAACAGTGCGCCGAACTGGGTGTTATCGCCACGCTGATCGGACATCCCCTCGATTGCGACCTCGAACGACCGACCGACCGCCGCACCGTTTGCCGCCATCTCGAGGCCGCGCTGAGCGCCCACCGCTCCGGCGAGGAAGTGTTCGAACCGGAGGTCGTCGAGGTCGCGGCGACGGTCCACGTTACCGGGCTTGGGCGTGCCCGCAACCTCGAGCAGGAGGGCCAGTTGTGCGTTCTGGGCTGGCGTTCGCATGGGTTTCGATCGAACGGCCGCGGATTTAGCGGTGGCGGCTCGGTGAAGCGGGAGTGGTTCGGAAATGGTGGGGAAAATCACCACGGCTAAACGGACGCCCTACCAACCGCCCGTCGATGACCGCCGAGGACGACGAACCGACGTGGGACCGGCCGGACGACCTAGAGGCCGCTCGCGAGGCGCTGATCGGGTGGTACGAGGACGACCACCGCGAGTTCCCGTGGCGTCGGACCGACGACCCGTACGCGATCCTCGTAAGCGAGGTGATGAGCCAGCAGACTCAGCTGGGACGGGTCGTCGAGGCCTGGAACGCGTTCATCGAGCGCTGGCCGACGACGGCGGCGCTCGCGGCGGCCGACCGGGCCGAAATCGTCGGGTTCTGGACGGATCACAGCCTCGGCTACAACAATCGGGCGAGGTACCTCCACGAAGCCGCCGGGCAGGTCGAAGCCGAGTACGGTGGCGAGTTCCCCGAGACGCCCGCCGAACTCGAGGAGCTGATGGGGGTCGGACCCTACACCGCGAACGCGGTGGCGAGTTTCGCGTTCAACGCGGGCGATGCCGTCGTCGACACGAACGTAAAGCGGGTTTGCTACCGCGCGTTCGGCGTCCCGGACGACGACGCTGCGTTCGAAGCGGCCGCGAACGAACTCATGCCGGAGGGCCGGTCGCGGGTGTGGAACAACGCCGTCATGGAACTCGGCGGAGTTGCGTGTGGTCAGACGCCCCGGTGTGACGAAGCAGGTTGTCCGTGGCGCGAGTGGTGTGGTGCCTACGCGAGCGGGGATTTCACCGCGCCCGACGTCCCGACGCAGCCGAGTTTCGACGGAAGCCGCAGACAGTTTCGGGGTCGTGTGATCGCCGTCCTCCGGGAGTACGACGAACTCGCGGTCGATACGCTCGGCCACCGGATTCGCGTCGATTACGCGCCGGACGGCGAGAACGGCCGCGAGTGGCTCGAGGAGCTACTTTCCGACCTCGACGACGACGGGCTGGTCGACGTCGAGCGACGCGATGACGGGACGGTCGCCCGACTTCGCCGGTAGGGGAAACTGATACTAGTTACTCAAATAAGCTATTGAAACCACGAGAAGTTATATACCTCGGCAAAGAATCGTTTTCCAGATGATGGAGTCTGGGAGAGACGACAGTACCCGGACGACGCGCCGAACGGTTCTCGCGGCGGTCGGCGGGGTCGCAGGCGCTGGCGTCGTCGGTGGCTGTCTGGGACGGGCCGGCGGCTCCGTCAGCGTCCTGTCCGCGGGGAGCCTCGCTCACACCTTCGAGGACCACGTCGGACCGGCGTTCGAAGATGAGACGGGAATCGCCGTCCACGGGGAGTACTACGGGGCCAACGCGGTGATGCGAATGGTAGAGGACCGGACCAAACATCCGGACGTCATCGTCAGCGCGGACGCTACCCTGCTCCGCGACAGGCTCTACGGCGAGTTCACCGACTGGGATATCGAATTTGCGACCAACAGTGTTGGTCTCGCGTACGCTCGCGAGAGCGAGTTCGGTCGGCGTCTCGAGGACGGCGAGCCCTGGTACGAACTGGCTCGAGAGACCGACGCGCGCGATCTCGCTATCGGTGATCCGAACCTTGATCCGCTCGGGTATCGTGCCGTCCAGGCGTTCGAACTTGCCGAGCGGGAGTACGATCTGGACGGGTTTCGCGAGGAGATGATGGAACTGGTCTACGAGGAGCCCGAAGAGCCACAACTGCTGACCGGAGTCGAAAGCGGATCGCGCGCCGCAGCCGTCGCCTACCGAAATATGGCGGTCGATCACGATATCCCGTTCTTCGAGTTTCCCGAGACGTACAGTTTCGCTGATCCGGAGCGAGCGGATCACTACGCCACGGTCGAGTATACGACGGACGAAGGCGACTACACCGCGGAGGGACGACCGGTGGTGTACAACGCGACGGTGAACGACGAAGCGGACGAACCGAACGCTGGCCTCAGGCTCGTTCAGTTTCTCGGCGACAATCCCGAGAGACTGGTCGACGCCGGGTTGACCGTTGGCGAACAGATTCCACGAGCGTCCGGCGAAGTTCCCGGAGCGATCGACGTATGAGTCTCTCCGCGGAGTCCGCTTCCGGCCGGTCGAGGCGGACCCCGGAACTGCTCGTTCCGGCACTGCTCGGCGGGGTTATCCTCGCTTACTTTGCCCTCCCGTTTCTGACGTTTCTCTCGAGAACCGGGACGGCGAACGTCGTCTCCGGGCTGACGACGCCGAACGCACAGGTGGCGATTCGCAACTCACTGATCACCGCCCCGCTCTCGACGACGATCGCGACCGTTTTCGGGGTCCCGCTCGCGTACGTCCTCGCGCGGCGATCGTTCGTCGGGAAACGTCTCGTCGAGGCGCTGGTTATCCTACCTCTCGTCGTCCCGCCCGTCGTCGGCGGAGCGATGGTCCTCACCGCGGTCGGCCGGTTCACCCCGATCGGATCCGCGGCCGCCGCGGTCGGGATCTCGCTCACCGACAGCCTCGTCGGCGTCGTCCTCGCCCAGACGTTCGTCGCCGCACCGTTCGTTATCATCACGGCTCGAGCGGGGTTCGGGGCCGTCGACGAGCGCCTGGAACGCGCCTCACGATCGCTCGGATACGGACCGCTCGCGACGTTCTGGAACGTCTCACTTCCGCTGGCTCGCGGCTCGATCGTCGCGGGAATTACGCTGACGTTCGTCCGGGCGATCGGGGAGTTCGGCGCGACGATGATGGTCGCGTACAACCCGCGAACGATGCCCACGCGGATCTGGGTCGACTTCATCGCCGGCGGGATCGACGCGATCGTTCCGCTCGGCGTCGCGCTGCTCGCGATCACGCTCGCCGTGTTGGCTGCAGTACAGCGTTTCGGTCGGGTTCCGACGGTGATCGACCGATGATTCTCGAACTCGAGAATCTCACGCACCGGTACGGAAGCGAATCGGCCGTCGACGGCGTCTCGTTCGGCCTCGAGTCGGGAGAGCTCGTCGCGCTTCTCGGTCCGAGCGGCTGTGGGAAGACGACGATCGTTCAGGCGATCGCCGGCCACGTTCGTCCCACGTCCGGGGAAGTCCGCCTTCGCGGAACGGCGGTCACCGACGATCCGCCGGAGTCGCGGACGGTCGGTCTCGTATTTCAGCAGACGACGCTGTTTCCGCACTTGACCGTGGACGAAAACGTCGGATACGGACTCGCCGCCCAGGGTATCGACCGCGAACGGCGAGCCGACCGCGTCGGGGAGTATCTCGAGCTGGTCGGGCTCGAGGAGCGAGGCGAGGCCTACCCGGCGGAACTGAGCGGAGGTCAGCAACGTCGGGTCGAACTCGCACGAGCGCTCGCGCCGCAACCGGACGTCCTGATTCTCGACGAGCCGTTGTCGGGACTCGATCGAGCGTTGCGCGAACGGATGCGCGGGGAGATCGCTCGCATTCAACACGAAACCGGCGTGACGACGCTCTGTGTCACTCACGACCAGGAAGAGGCGATGGCGCTCGCCGACCGTCTCGTCGTGATGAACGACGGGAGTCTCGAGGGCGTCGGTACCCCGCGCAGCCTCTTCGAGTCGCCACCGAACCCGTTCGTCGCCTCATTTCTGGGGCGCTCGAACGCGCTCACGGGGACCGTCGTCGATCGTGGACCGCCAACGATCGAGGTCGAGGGTGCGACCGTCGAACTCGATGACGCTTCGCGGACGGGTTCTGCGGGGGACGAACTCACGTGTCACGTTCGTCCGAAAGACCTCTCGCTGGCGAGCCGCGGCGCTCGGAACTCTGGGCCGTCGATGACGGGAACGGTCACCTACGTCGCGGACGTCGGCAGACGGTTCGACGTGAGCCTTCGCCTCGAGTCCGGTGCGGAACTCGTCGTCGAGCACACCGGTGATCCGCCGGCGATCGGGGACGACCGACCGATCGTGATCGATCCGACGGCGCTAACGGTCTTCGACGGTTCCAGCGGGAACGACGAACCGACGGCGACCATCGCGTGAGAGACGGGACAATCGGCCGTCGAGCGATTGTACATTCGAATCCGACGGAAAGGTCCGAACACGGGATATTTGGGAACGCCGCTCCTTTAGATCGGTATGGCCGACGTTCACGTCGTTGCACTCTGTGGAAGCCTGCGTGGCGATAGCGTCACTCGGACCGCACTCGAGCAAACCCTGGAGGCCGCAGCCGATCTCGGTGCAAACACCGAACTGATCGATCTTCGGGACTACGATCTCCCGGTGTTCGATGCCGACCGCGACCGCGAGGATGCGGGCGATGCGGAGCGGCTAGCAGACCGGATGCGACGGGCAGACGCAATCGTTCTTGGGTCACCGATGTATCACGGTTCGTACTCCTCGCCGCTGAAGACCGCCCTCGACTACTGTGGCTTCGACGAGTTCGAAGACACGACCGTCGGCTTGCTCGCGGTCTCTGGAGGGGCGTTTCCGGTGACGGCTCTCGAGCACATGCGATCGGTCTGCCGGGCGCTGAACGCGTGGGTGATTCCCCACGAAGCCGCAGTTTCGAACTCGAACTCGGTGCTCGAGGACGGCGAGTTCGCGGATTCGACCCTCGAGAAGCGAATCCGCACGCTCGGTCAGCGAGCGGTCCAGTACGCGACGATCGAGCCGGATCCGGATTCCTTCGAGAGCGACCAGAACGTGGGCGCAACGGGGAAGTGACCGGCGACCGAACGTCTAGCTCGAGCGGCTCACTGCTCGAGACGTCGAGTAAACCGATACTGGTGGGCGAGAAAGGCACAGATTCCGAACGCGAGCGAACCCAACTGGACGGCCTCGAGGCGGAACACGATCGTCGTCACGTCGAACGAAAGCGGTGGAGTGACGAGGGTGAGATCGACGAACCAGACCGACGCGAGCAGTATTGCGCCACCGACGGCGAGTGTGATCGCCGTCAGCGCCGACTCCACCGTCGGCCGAGGCGACGGTCGCTGTTCGAATACGCACCGTTCGAACGCGAACTGACAAACGAGAACGACGACGAGCGTCACGGTCGCGATGGCGATTCCCTGGGTTCCGCCGACGAGTTCGGCAACGAGCAGCCAGATCACCCAGCCGGCCGTAAGCGAGAGCGCAACGGCGAGTCGGTGTGGCCGGAGGAGATCGTTCAAATCGCTGACTGCAACACCGAAGACGCCCGTTCTGAGCAGCGAGCCACAGAACAGGATTCCGAGTCCGGCGAGCGCTGTCGTGGTCGACCGAGAGCCAACGACCAGAACGAACCAGAGGCCCACCGCGAGGGTTTCGACTGTCGCTGCCGTGAGCGCCACCGTCAGTCCGACGACTCGGTGACGGGTAGTCCGACCGAGCATTCCGGGCTGTCGAATAACGCTCATAGTCCGAACTCGAGCGCGTCCGGTTTCGTTATGCAAGACGTTACCGTGGCGAACGGATACCGTTCGTGACTTTATAGGAGAGAAATACGCTGTTTCTTCGTGCGTGTTTCTGAGTTATCCCACAGCCGACACCAGCCGTGTGTTCGATACGAAACCCGACTGACCGCCCGCGAAGACCGGGTTTCGCGGCGACGATCGAGAGATGTCGCGACGTCGTAATATCGTGTTTCGCTCCCACTCACTCGAGTAATATTCTGTTAGTCGGACCTGTCATCGTGGATGATCGCGAAACGTTGGACAGAATTATGTACAGCGATGTGGTCGTGACGGATTATGCCCGAAACGGAACAACAGGACAAGACGCTATCCGAGCTCGTGGTAAAGGAAGCGATCGGGAAAGGCCTCGATACCCCACTCCGGGAGTCGATTCTCGAGGCGGTCGACGAAAGCGAGGCCGGCGGATCTGACAGCCGAGTTCCGCTCGCGGGGGCGTTGTTCGGCCTCGGTGCAGCAGTCGGCTTTCTCGCAGGTCGACACAGTCCGTCGCTCGAGGAGACGCCGCTCGAGGATCTCGACGAGACGGAACTCATCGACGTCGATGAGAGCGACGACGAGAGGCCACTCGAGGTGGGTTCGGAGGAAACGGACGAAGCCGAGGAAGAGGGTTCCTCGAGCCGTCTCGCACGGCTGGTACTCGTTCTGGGAGCGATCGCGGGGATCGCGCTATTGCGACGGCGACTCGGCGACGACGAGGACGACTGGGAGCCGATCGAGGAGTTCGAGCCCGCGACGAGCATCGACGCGGACGAGGGGGCGGAGGCGACCGACGAGAACGAGGCGGACGCGGACGACTCCGACGACCTCGAAAGCGATCTGGGCGCGGACGACGAGTAACGCTCCGAACGGACAAGAACGACGCCGAACAGGGCGCTCTAACTGGCACGATTATTGGTACGGTTTCGTCGTAGCGTCGCCTGACGAAGGAGCTAAGGGGACGACGACGCCAGTGTACATCCAATGGAGACGACCCATCGCGTCTACGTCGAGGATTCGCGCGACCTCTCGAATCTCGACGACGATTCCGTCGAACTCGTCGTCACGTCCCCACCGTATCCGATGATCGAGATGTGGGACGACCTCTTTACCGACCTCGACCCGGCCATCGGGGACGCACTCGAGTCGGGCGACGATCGGGCCGCCTTCGACGCGATGCACGCCCAACTCGAGGCCGTCTGGGACGAACTCGAGCGGGTCCTCGTCGACGGCGGCCTCGCGTGTATCAACGTCGGCGACGCGACGCGGTCCATCGGCGGGCGCTTTCGAGTCTATCCGAATCACGCACGAATACTGGAATCGTTCGAAGCCCGCGGGTTCGACCCGCTTCCCGACGTCCTCTGGCGAAAGCCGACCAACAGCGCCGCCAAGTTCATGGGGAGCGGGACGCTACCGCCGAACGCCTACGTCACCCTGGAGCACGAGTACGTTCTCGTCTTCAGAAACGGCGGAGAAAAGCGGGAGTTCGAACCGCGAGCCGACCGACGGTACGAGGCGGCGTATTTCTGGGAGGAACGAAACCGGTGGTTCTCGGACGTCTGGACGGACGTCCGCGGCGAGCTACAGGACCTCGAGTTCGACGGCGAGGGAAGCGACCTTCGCGAGCGTTCGGCCGCCTATCCCCTGGAGATACCCTACCGGCTGATCTGTATGTATTCGACCTACGGTGATACCGTTCTGGATCCGTTCTGGGGGACCGGTACGACCTCGCGTGCGGCGATCTGTGCCGGCCGAAACTCCGTCGGCTACGAACTCGAGGACGCCTTTCTCGAGGTGTTCGACGATCGGGTCGACGCCGTTCCGGAACTGTCGCGTTCGATCGGCCGGTCGCGTCTCGATCGTCACCGCTCGTTCGTCGAAAACCGTCGCGATGACGGAAAGAGCCTCGGCTACGAGGCCGTTCACTACGAGACGCCGGTCGTCACGAAGATGGAGCGATCGATCAGGCTTCGCGAGGCGACCGCCATCGACGAACGTTCGGACGGCTACCGAGTCGAACACCGGCCGCTGTCGATCTCGCTCGAGTCACCCACCGGGTGAGTCCTCGTGGGAGCTGCTGTTCCGCCGGACGGTATCCGTTGGATGGTACTATTCCACCGCATCGCCTCCGCTGGATAGTTTCGTGGAGCGCTCGGACGGGCGAGTTATCGGTACCGATCCGACGAGTGTTTTTGTTGGTGGCGCTCGCAGGATGGATCATGACCGATTCCTTCGATCACCGGGTGGATCTCGATCGGTTCGATTCTCGACGGTCGACGGTGTACGGTAATCGCGGCATGGTCGCGACGAGCCAGCCCCTTGCTGCCCAGGCTGGCCTGACGATCCTGCGCGAAGGCGGCAACGCGTTCGATGCGGCCGTTGCGACTGCGGCGGCGTTGAACGTCGTCGAGCCGACTTCGACCGGGCTGGGCGGGGACGTCTTCGCGCTCTATCGAACCGCCGACGGCGAAGTAGGGGGGATGCGCTCGTGCGGCCCGGCGCCGCGGGGGGCGACGATCGAGGCCGTCCGGACCGCACTCGAGACCACGGACGATCCCGGTCGGTACTACCCACGGTCTCGCGGCTACGCCGTCGACGCGAACGCTCATCCGGACGAACTGGAGATGCCGTTTCTCGGGCCTCACGCGGTGACCGTCCCCGGAACCGCTCGCGGCTGGGAGACGACCATTCGCGAGTTCGGTCGACTGTCGCTTTCGCGAGTCCTCGAGCCGGCGATCCACTACGCGACGGAGGGGTTTCCCGTTTCTCCGGTGATCGCCCATCACTGGACCGGAGCAGCGGAGCTGTTTACGAACGAGAACGCCCGACGGGCGTATCTCGTCGACGGACGCGCACCGAAACCGGGACAGACGGTGACGCTGTCGGAGCTGGGACGGTCCCTCCGAATGGTCGCGAACCAGGGTGCAGACGTGGTCTACGAGGGCGAGATCGCCGCCGCGATCGTCGAGGAGGTACAGTCAGCCGGCGGGTTCATGCGTCACGACGACCTGGCGGAGTTCGAACCGGAATTCGTCGATCCCGTCAGCACCACCTACAACGGAGCCGAAGTCTACGAACTGCCGCCGAACAATCAGGGGTTGATCGCCCTCGAGGCGTTGAATATCGCGGAGGAGATCGGTGCGGGCGAGCACGATTACGATTCGCCAGAACGCGTCCACGCCTTCGCAGAAGCCACGAAACTCGCGTTCGTCGACGGCCACCACTACATCACGGATCCGGAGTACGAGTCAGCTCCTCCGCTGGGTTCGAAGACGTACGCACGAGAGCGCGCTCGCGCGATCGGGGACGAACCGATCGTGAATCCGGTCGTGGGCGTTCCGAACTCGAACGCCGAAGACGCAGACACCGTCCTGTTGACCGTCGGTGACGACGACGGAAATCTCGTCAGCTACATCAACTCCCGGTTCGCAGGCTTTGGCTCCGGACTGGTGGCCGGCGACACCGGAATCGCCCTCCAGAACCGCGGCGCGTCGTTCTCGCTCGATCCAGACCATCCGAACTCGCTCGAGCCTGGAAAACGACCGTTTCATACGCTCGTTCCGGCAGTTGCGAAGCTCGACACGGACGATTGGCTCGCGTTCGGCACGATGGGCGGGTACATGCAGCCACAGGGACACGTCCAGGTGCTCTCGAACCTCATCGACTACGGAATGGATCTTCAGGCGGCGCTGGATGCGCCCCGCTGGCGGTACCGCGAAAACGGATCGCTCGCCGTCGAAGAACGACTCCCGAACGCGGCGAAGCTCGCTCGGATGGGACACGAGGTAACCGTTTCACCGCCCGTGCTGTTCGGCGGGGCACAGCTCGTTCGTCGACGACACGGAACGCTCTCGGGAGCGAGCGAGCCCCGAAAAGACGGCGTTGCGAGCGGCTACTGACTGACAGCGGTCCGTCCGAACCGACGCGAGGTTTTTATCCGTTCCCGAACACAACGATTGTATGGATGGCAGCCTCGAGGCGCTCGACACCTCCCCGCTTCGAGTCCTGGTTGTCGGATCGCCAGGGTGGGGACGGACGACGACGGCGGCGCTCGAAGAGAGTCCCCTCGGGATCGAAGGGCCGGTCTCGTCGCGGACGGACTGGGATCGGGACTCGCTCGATAGCCGCGAACCGGGGGCGATCGACTGTCTCCTCACGGACGACCGCGACGTTCTTTCGAGCGTCGAAGACCGCTGTCCAGTCGTCTACGTCACCGGCGACGCTGACCTCGACTGCGATGGTTCGTCCGTCGAGCAACTGCTCGAGGATGGTGCGACCGACGTCGTTTTCGCCGAAACGGACTCACAGGCGGTGCTGGAGCACCGAATCAGGCGAACGGTCGAGTTCGCCTCAACCCGGTCCGCCGACGGACCAGAGTCGAAGCGCTACCGGAAGCTGCTCGAACACGCATCGGATACGGTAATCGTTCTCGACGAGCGCTACAGAATTACGACGATCACGCCGAACTCCGAGTCGAGTGATGGGGAGGACCTGAGATCGCACCGCGCCAAGAGCTTCCTCGATACGATTCACCCCGACGACCGAACGGTCGTGCTCGACGCGCTCGACACGCTCAGTGCGGAAGCTTACGGCTCGACGACGACCGTCGAGTACTCCCATCGTCACGACGACGGCAGTCGTATCTGTGAGGCGACGTTTACGAACTGCCTCGGTGACGGCGTCCTCGATGGAATCGTCGGATCGGTTCGAGACGTTACGGCGTATCATCGAGTCGAGCGGGAACTCGACGAATCGCTTCAGCGGGTTACGGACGCCTTTTTCGCACTGGACCCCGAGTGGCGGTTTACGTACCTCAACGACCGAGCCCTCGAAGGGCTGGCGGTCGACCGATCGAAACTCGTTGGACGAAGTGTCCTCGAGATCTTTCCGGAACTCGAGGGATCCGTCTTTCACCACGCGGCGATCGATGCGATGGATCACCAGGAGTCTCGAACGGTCGAGGGCTACTTCGAGCCCTACGACAGCTGGATCGAAGCGAGAATCTATCCGTCACCGACGGGCGTCTCGGTCTACTGGCGGGACGTGACCGATCGCATCGAACGCGAATGGACGCTGAACGAACGAACCGAGCGTCTCAAGACGCTCATCGAGAACGTTCCCGTCGTGCTGTTCGATCTCGACAGCGACGGGACGTTTACGTTTGCCGAAGGCCGAGCGCTGGAGGATCTCGAGATCGATTCGAGCGAGGTCGTCGGGAACTCGATATCGGACATCCTTTCGGAATATTCTCGGGTGGAGGCGGATCTCCGGGCGTCCCTCGAGGGGTATCCGGTCTACGAACAGTGGCGGATTTGTGGTCGGGCCTTCGAGGCGTGGTGTCGACCGATCGTCCGTGACGGAACGATCGAGCGGGTCACCGGTATCGCCGTCGACGTGACCGATCGGGCGCAGTATCGAGATGCGCTGAGCGCCCTCCACGATGCGACCAACCACCTGTTGACCGTCGAATCGAAAGAGGCCGCTTGCGAGTATATCGTCGACGTCGCGTCCGGCGTTCTCGATCTCGAGGGGATCGTCTACCGGTTCGACGACCAACAAAACGAACTGATCCCGGCAGCGTACTCTCCGGGTCTGGCGGAACTGGTCGGATCGCCGCCCGATCTTCGTCCGCGCGACGACAGCATCACGTGGGAGACGTTCGTCTCGCGAACGCCGGTGATGTACGACGACGTGCGAGAGTCCGAACGGGTGTACAACAGCCAGACTGACGTTCGGAGCGGACTGTACGTACCGCTCGGAGAGCACGGCGTCTTCGTCGCCGCCTCGCCGGTAGACGGGGCGTTCGACGAGCAGATCGCCGAACTCGCTCAACTGTTCGCGACGACGGCCGAGGCAGCGCTCGATCGCATCGGACGAACTCAGCGTCTGCACGATCGGGAACGGGAGCTGAAACGCCAGAACCGATATCTCGAGCGCCTCAACGAGACGAACGAGGTACGCCAGGAGATCGGACAGCACCTCCTGATGGCCGATTCGAGAGCGGAGATCGAACGGAAGATCTGCGAACGATTTGTCGACCTCGATGCGTGTTCGATGGCCTGGCTCGGAGAGCCGAATCCGAGTGGAAACCGACTTGAGAGCCGGACCAGCGCAGGCCGCGACCACGGCTATCTCGAAGCTATCACGGTGACGACGGCCGACGATTCCGCGACGGAGCCGACGGGACGTGCCGCTCGAACCGGCGAGGCGGTGTACGTCGAGAACGTTGCCGGTTCCGTCCACGACGGGTCCTGGCGAGCCCAGGCGTTGTCTCGAAACTTCCAGTCAGTGTACGCGGTTCCGCTGGTGTACGACGGGTTCTTGTACGGTGTCCTGTCTCTTTACGGAGAGGAATCAAACGCATTCGACAGCGTCTTCAGATCGACGCTCGCCGACCAGGCCGAGACGATCGCCTACACCATCGACGCTGTCAAGCGAAAAACTGCTCTCCTTGGCGACGAGGTCACCGAACTCGAACTCGAAATCGATCGACAGTCGATCCTGCTCGAGCTCTCCGAACACCTCGACGAGCGGATCGTCTTCGAGGGATCGACCACCCGCGACGAGGTGACGATCGTGTTCGTCTCGCTCGAGGAGCCGATCGACGAAGCGATTCTCGACGACGAACTCGAGGATATGGAGGGGATCGTGGACGTCTCGATCATCGAAAACGACGAACGAACGCTGCTCCAGCTGGTGACGGAGGATCCGGTTCTCGACTCTATCGTCACCGCCCATGGGGGAACGGTTCGGGAGTTCGTTGCCGGTAATGGAACCGCGTGGGCGACCATCGACATACCGGGAACTGTCGACGTCCGCGAAGTCGTCTCGACGATCAACCGACGCGGCATCCCAGCAACGATGGTCGCGCGACGCGAACAGTCGACGGACGACCGTCCGACGCTCGATGCCTCGAGCCGAACGCGGTTGCTCGATCTCCTCACGGAGAGACAGCGAGAAGTGGTTCAGACGGCCTACCACGGCGGCTTCTTCGAATGGCCCCGACGAACGACGGGCGAAGAGATCGCCGCGTCGTTGGACATCTCCTCCCCCGCGTTCCACAGGCACGTCCGGTCGACCGAACAGAAACTGCTCGAGACCCTTTTCGACGACCGTCTCGAGGAGAGGGGTTAATTGGTTAACCCCTACTGTTCATCACCATTATACAGTTAACAATCAGGCTCTTTACAGGGAACGTCCATAGGTAAGGATGTCTACCCACTGGGCGTACTGGGGGTACGTACAACCAATGACCGAGATGACTTCACGATCGCCATCCGCACAAACGGGGGCGCAGTATTCTGTACAGTACGATCGACTCGACGATGAACCACTCAGCGTCGCCGTAGCCGACGCCGTCGCGACAGTCTGTAACGTCGATATTACCGATCTCGATCCGCTTCACTACTCGATCAACGCCGACGCACTCGAGCGACTGTTCGAACCGCGCTCGGATGGGCTCCGATCTAACGGCTCAGTAGCGTTCGAATACAACGATTGCATGGTAACGGTCACCGCTTCCGGTGATATTCAGGTCGATCAGCTCTAAGTCGACGTCGCCACTATCCGGTTCTGGGGTGGTTATGCATCAGGTACACCAGTCGGCTGCGGAGTTGTCACTCTCCGTATCGATAGCTGAGAGGCCCATCCGATCCGATCTCGCTTCAGGTCTCTAACCGCTTCGACGGAGTGGAACGGGGAGGGCGTAGATCAAGGCAGCGATCGACCACCGCTTACGGACGTTCTCGAGAGAGTTAGGTAGAAAACTGATTACCGCAGACTGGACAGTAGACCTGCCCGTTCTTACCGATCAGGTACGATTTGTTGCAGTGAGTACACGGCCCGGATATCGTGACTCCCGACTCGCGTGCGAGGGCGAAAAGCGTGTTCTTCAGTACGCGCTCGTCCTGTTCGATCGCCTCGATGCGACGGTATATCACCTCCAGACCGGTTCGGTCCGACTGGCGCTCGTTCTTCCGTCGTGAGTGATAGTGGGGATTCATCGCGGTACGCTACGCGCCGTACGGACAAAAGACCGCCGTTGAATGCCGTGACTGCCGTCGGATCCATGCTGTTCACCGTTCCATCTTCGCGCCGGAGTCGGTTGTCCGGAGGGCGCGACTCACCCAGCGCTGATACCAGTCGAAACACGGAAGCAACACGATACTGACGAGGAACGCAGCAATCCACGAGAGGGGGTCTGTGGCCCGTTCGGATGCAATTTGATGGATCGATAGCGTAGCGATGACGTCCGTCATTGGAACTCCCAGAAGAAGGCCAAATGCGGTATAGGCCACGGTACTGACCGCGACGACGACCACAGCTACGGCCGCGAGAAAAACGAGAAATCCGGCCAGTATGAACGGGATTCGGAGCCACCGAGACCTGATGTAGATCCATCCAGTCATCAGTCCGAATTCGTGAAGTCGTACCTTGAAGTTAGCGCACTATATTTTCGTGACCGCTTCGAAAAATACCCGGGAAGGGCACCCGTAGAAAAGGTACAAAATCCTGTTACATTCGCAAAGCGTGGTAGCTCTATGCCGACGGCGTCGACGATCAATACTCGTCCCGACACGCAGCAAGCGCGTCCGGCGTGTCGATCGCCCGCAATCGGCGTGGATCAGTCCACGATTCGACATCGTCGATGGTCGTCACTGCGAGATGATCGAGGACGTCGAACAACCGTCGCCGCTCGGTCTCGAGTACCCGTTCGCATGCGATCTGTGTCGCAGCGACGTCGTAGACCGCACACAGCAGCTGGCTGTAGTCATCCGCGTACGGAACGACGGCGTCAGTGTCTGTCACACGGTCGTACTCCCCAACGAGTTGAGCGACGAACTCCGCCTCGAGCAGCGCCAAATCACAGGGAACGGCGACTGCAGTCGTTCCCGAAACCGCCTCGAGCCCGCGTCGAAGTCCCGCAACCGGACCCTGGTCGCGTTCGTCCGATCGATCGAGCGCGAATCGGACTTCGAGTGCTAGTGCTGGGCCAGACTGCTCGAGTGCCCGTTCGAACGCAGGCCGCTGCTCCGCTCGGCAGTTGATTACGAGTTCGTCGACGGCCGGTGCGACGGCGTTCCCAACGCGAGCGAGCATCGGTTTGCCATCGACCGGTACGAGGGCTTTCTCCTGATCGCCGAATCGCTCCGAAAAACCACCGGCGACGATAACGCCACTGGTCGTCGACGATGGCTCATTCGAGGTCGTACGATCGGTCTCTGAGGGACGTTCTCTCGAGTGGACTGCCATCAAGCGCTGCCCTCTGCGGAGGCGATTTCCTCGGAGTTACGGGGGGCCTCGAGTCGAATGGCACACTGCTTGAAATTGGGCTCGTTCGACCGGGGATCGACCGTGGGAAGTGTGAGGTCGTTCACTGCGGGGTGGTGAATCGGGAGCCAGACGACGCTGTCCGGGATGGCATCGTCCTCTTCGACACGGGCGTCGATACTCGCCCGTCTGGACGTCACTCGGACTGTGGACTCGCCGTCGCTGTCACCCTCGTGCCCGTCGATCTCGGTTGCCATCGCAGAAGCCGTTGCCGGATTGATGCGAGCGATCGGCGGTTCGTCCTCGCGGGTTCGGACGCCGGTGTTGTAGGCGTCTGCTCCTCGAGCGGTCGTCAGCGTCAGCGGGTAGGCCTCACTGGGGGGCTCTGGAACCGAGTCGGCGACAGCGCTCGAGAAGCGTGCCCGTCCCGTGGGCGTCGGGAACTCCCAGTTCTCGTTCACCGTGTCTTCGTCGGCCTCGTCCGTATAGTACCGGTAGCCGCCCGCCGTCGTCGGTGACGGGGCAGGCCACCGAACTGCGTGTTCGGCCTCGAGACGCTCGTAGCCGATTCCAGAACAGTCGGCGACCGTTCCCTCGGTGAGGTTGACGAACTCCTTGAACACTGCTTTGGGTTCCGGTGGCTCGTCGAACAGCCCCGGAACCACGCGGGTCGCGACCTCGCCGATCAACTCGAGGTCCGTCTTAATGCCGGACGGTGTGTCGGTCGCAGCACGCACGCGTGAGATCGTCCGTTCCATGTTCATGACGGTTCCTTCGGATTCGCCCCAGGTCGCCGCCGGCAAGACGACGTCAGCGAGTTCGACGGTCTCGCTGTGGAAGGCGTCCTGGACGACGAGGAAACTCTCCTCGAGGCGGTTGCGGGCAGCGCCAGCGTCGGGTAAGCCGGCGGCGGGGTTCGTCGCCACGGCGTAGATCGCGTCGATGTCGGTATCGATAGCCTCGACGATCCCGACGGGTCCAGGGCCAGTGTCGTCGGGTAGTCTCGAAGGAGAGACGCCCCAGGTGTCGGCGACGATACCGCGATGAATCGGATCGTCGAACGACCGGTGACCGGGCCAACTTCCCTTCGAGGAACAGACGCGTGTCCCCATCGAGTTTGCCTGTCCCGTCAGTGAGAACGGTCCGGAACCCGGCTTCAGGTTGCCCGTCGCGAGACAGAGGTCGATCAGGGCGCCTGCAGTTGCGGTCCCCTGGGCGCTCTGATTGACGCCCATTCCCCAGTAAACGAGCGTCCGTGTCTCGAACGCACGCGCGAGTTTGTCGACAGCTGCGAGCGAGACGCCCGCGTCGTCGGTGGCCGCCTCGCCGCTCGGAAGCGTCTCGAGTAACTCCTCGAAGCCCTCGGTCTGTTCGGCGACGAACGTTTCGTCGACGCGGTCGGTCTCGACGATTCGGGCGAGAATCGCTCGCGCGAGTGCGAGGTCCCCACCGGGTTCGACCGGGACGTGGTAATCTGCTACTTCTGCGGTCTCGCTGTGGACCGGGTCGATGACGAGCAGTTCGGAGTCGTTGTCGGCCACACTCTGTCGGATCCAACTGAACATGACCGGATGGGCCACGGCGGGGTTCGCTCCCCAGATGAGGTGTGTTTCCGCATCCGGGATATCGCCGTAGGTCGGTGGCGGCGCGTCGCTTCCGAAGGCATCGTAGTAGGCCGTGACGGCACTGGCCATACACAGCGTCGTATTCGCGTCGTAGTACCGAGTTCCAAAGCCACCGCGGGCGAGTTTGCCGAGTGCGTAGGCTGCTTCGTTCGTCTGCTGGCCACTTCCCAACACTGCAACGGCGTCGGAACTCGCCTCGAGTGCCTCGGCGAGTCCATCCGCGGCTTCCTCGAGCGCGTTGTCCAGTGTGGTCGCGACGAGTTCGCCGTCGCGCCGAACGAGCGGGCGGGTAAGCCACTCGCCGTCGGGGTCTGCGGTCTCGCGAACGCCACGCTGGCAGGCAAGGCCGTTGTTGACCGGGTGTTCGGGGTTTCCTCTGACGAGATCCAGCCCGTAGCCGTTGTCGACGGCTCGCTGGACGTGACCACAGCCGACCGCACATCGAAGACAGGTCGTCTGGATAAATTCGCTCACGAGGACCACCTGCTCGAGTACTGTCCAGCGCAGTCAGATATGCATATGGACGTTTTTGGACCAAAATCGGGAGTATACGAGCACATATTCACGAGAAAGGATAACAATCTACGATACTAAAACCCTGTCCGTTTAAAAACACGAAGCTATCTGGTGTCAAACGCACATCTCGACCAATCTGGGAACGGATACTGATTATATAAGGACATATTGTGTGGTCGAGACGGCAGTTGATCGATCGACCGTCAATATCCAGACGACCATAACAAACCTTGTTCAACCGGCTGAGTCGGACAAACACTGGACACGAGCTCTGACACACTCAGTAGGGAGTATGACCGACGAGACAGATCTCGAGTTCGATCCGCCAGGAGCACATCGACGAGTATCCGTTAACGAGAAAGTCAAGGAGCTGGTCTTCGTGGATTTCACTGTCTACTTGCTGGTGTTTGCTGGGCACGTTCACAGCAAGCAGACGTTCTAACTGAGCGGCTTTGCGAAGTACTGAATCTACACTATCGAGTGATCCACCAATAAATTCACCGTATCTGGAATGGATCCAAGTTGTTTCTCGGTGTTTGGTTCACGGAATCCGTTCGCGGAAGCATAGACGATCATCAAATCTCGGCGCACAGTCGCATTCGTCAGGCCCGTCCTCAGCGAAGCTGAGAGTACCGCCGTCAGCCACTACGACCCGTGGAGTACCGGTAACGTGGGGGCAAATTTGCTCATCGGTTGTGCTTGGATCGACACTACCGGGAATCGTCCGTGTTTGCTTTCAGTTGCGCGGTATTGAGCGTCAGGACATTCTTCTCTAACCAGATTGTGGCTACAGACGTCTCTTTAAGTATTTGGAACGCAAGAGGGCGTTGTAACCCTTTTTATGTATGCCCGGGGAGGGCTCCGAACCCTCGATCTCCGCATGTCCCAGGTTCGAGGCTCGGCAGTCCTCGAGGGACACGGAGGCTTCCAAGGCGAAACCGCACCGAATCTCTGAACCCTATGAGTGCGGCGCTATGTCCAGCTAAGCCACCCGGGCTCGTTCTCCCGTAGAGCGGAGCGTTTCATTAAGCTTCTCATTCGCTGGCGCTGTGCAACGGGGACCCACGGATTTATGATATACGCTTACGAACTACCGCGATATGAGCGTTCCCGGCATCGTCCAGTCTACTCTCACTGACGAGGATATCGCAGCGCGAGTCTCTCTCGGCGGCGACGACGAACTCTTCATCACACCAACACGGACGATCGTCTACCGTGCCGAAGGGCTCTTGAGCGACGAATCGGTCGATGAGTATCCCCACGACGCCGACCGCCTCACTCTCTCCGAAGGACGGCGGAAAACGAAGTTTTCTCTCGAGTATCCACTCGACGGTTCCTACGAATTCACCGTCCCCTCGAGCAAGACCGACGCCGTGCTTCATCCGGTGCTGGCCGGCGTCTTAAACGGAAACGAGATCACCGATCCGGGCGAAACCGTCGTCCAGACCTACCGCTTCAGTGAACTCACGTTGATCATCACCAGCGATCGGCTCGTCAAACACATCGGTGGTGCAGTCTGGGACGACGACTACGAGGAGTATCACTTCGGAGACGTGACGAACCTGTCTTTCGAGGACGGGAGTGTCGCGACCCAGATCGTACTCGAAGTCGGGGGTCGTCCACAGCGAATCAAGGCACCCAACGAAGAGGCGAACGATCTTCGCGAACGTCTCAAACGTGCCCTCTTCGATTATCACGACGTCAAGTCACTCGAGCAACTCAACGAGGAAGTCGGTGACGACGGGGATGATGACGCGCCGACCGATTCTGGAATGGATTTCGGTGGCGGAATCGATCCGCTCGACACCTCTTCTTCGGAAGACGGCGAAGGCGACACAGTCGAAGAAGCGGACGGACGCGAGGCCGCCGTTCCCGATTCGATCGACGCACAACCGGACCGTCCGGACGACGATGAGCGAACGCGAGGGCAGTCCAGTTCGAGCGCCTCCGCAGCAACAGTACCCTCGGATCCGAACGAGTCGGCGTCCGACTCGAGTGAGGGCCAGCGAGTCGCGACGGTCGAAACCGGTGACGTCTTCGAAAACCCGGACGATTCGATCGAAACGCGGGACGCCGACCGGAAAAAAGTGCGTTCTACGACCGGCGACGTTTCTCGATCGGACCTCCTCGAGCGCATCGAAACGCTCGAGGAGTCACTCGCTCGTCAGAACGATCTCCTCGAGCAACAACAGGAAACGATCGAACAACTGATCGTCGAACTTCGACAGGGCCGCTAGCGACCCGTCCGATCGGCGTCGCCGATCCGGATTCCGTTCGAACCGATCTCCCGTCACCGACGCATGGACCACCACACGAGCACCGAACGAGCTGGAATCGTCCTCGCGGGTGGACAGTCGACCCGTTTTGACGACACGGACAAAGCCGTGGCGGAGCTCGCCGGAATCCCGATGATCCGTCGCGTTCTCGAGCGTCTCGACCCGATGGTCGACGAACTCGTCGTCAACTGCCGAGGTGAGCAAGTGGCCTCGATCCGGGAGACACTTCGAGATGGGCCAGGCGTTACGTTCGCCGTCGATCCGGTGCCGGATCGGGGTCCGATGGCCGGGATTCTAGTCGGCCTTCGTGAGACGACGGCGACGTACGCCGTCGTAGTCGCCTGTGACATGCCACTCGTCGATCCAGCGTTCGTCGACTACCTGTTCGAGCGGGCACGCGGATGCGATGGCGCAGTCCCGCAACTCGAGGATCAGTGGTTCCAGACCACCCAGGCCGTCTACCGGTGCGAGCCGATGGCTGCTGGTTGCGAACGCGCTCTCGAGGACGGCGACGGACGGATCGTCACGGCACTGGCCGACCTGGAGTACGTCGTCGTCGAGGAGACGGAGGTTCGCGAACAAGCGTCACTCGAGACGTTCGAGAACGTCAACACGCGTGCTGAACTCGAGGGCGTCGCTGATCGTCTGGACGGGAACTCTTCGTCTGAGTGATCTCGGGAAACGGAGTTCTCTCCCTCTGACAGGGACTCTTCGTCGTTGCCGTGCTTCTAGCGGAGTGACTGGTGACCGTCGGGGATGAACTACTACGACAAAATCCTCGTCGGCATCGCAGGAAGCGTTCTGGGCGGGATTCTCCTCTGCATCCTCACCGCCAATAAATCAGAACGTTTTCGGTCGTAGCCAATCCAGCTTCCGAAGTGCCAACCGACGGTTCGGAACGTCCAGACAGCCGACGCAGCTGGATAGTAGCGATTACCGGTGCGATTGCGATGATCTTCACGTTCGGAACGCCGGTCTCGTACGGCATTTTTCGCGAGCCGTTCAGCGACGCGTTCGGCATCTCCCCGGTCGCTCTCTCCGGGGTATTCGCGATCATGCTCTTTACGTTTTTCATCGGCTCCGGTCTCGTCGGCGTGTTCGGCGTACGGTTTCCGGCTCGAGCGGTGTTGCTCGTCTGTGCGATCACGACCGGTGTTCTCGCACCGGCGATCTATCTCACGGAGTCGATCATCGGGCTGACTGTCGTGTTCGCCGTCCTCGGTCTCTCCCTCGGGACCGTTTTCGTTCTCGTCGCATCGGTCGTCCCGCGCTGGTTCGATACCCGTAGCGGCGCTGCCACCGGACTCATCTTCGTTGGCAACGGCCTCGGACTATTCGTGCTCCCTCCCGTCTGGCAGTTCGCTCTGGCTGAAGTCGGCGTCCGTCGAGGCTTTTTTATCATTATCTCGGTGAGCGCACTTGCGTTCGCCCTCACCGGTTTCGTCTGTCGACGACCGACCTGGGTCGAGCAATCGACCGCGACCGCCGACGAACTCCTCGAGTGGATCGCTCGACTCGCGCGGATGCGAACGTTTCAATTCCTGTTCGTCGGGATTGCCCTCTCTTTCACCTGGTATCAGTTGCTGGCCGCATACGCGGTCGACCTGTTCGTCGCCCGTGGATTGACGGAGGCCGGTGCGTCGACGGCGTTCGGTCTGATCGGCGGAGTCAGTATCATCTCGCGGATCGGTGGCGGCTATCTCGGTGACGTCGTCGGCTCCCGGAAAGCGTTCCTCGCGTCGCTCGTCAGTATCACTGCCGGCCTCCTCCTGTTGTTCGTCTCCGCCGTTCCGACGCTGGTGATCGCAGTTTTCCTGATCGGACTCGGTCTGGGCGGTACCGCAACCCTGTACATTCCGCTTCTCATGAGTATCTACTCGCCCGAGAAGGACACCGCTATCGTCGGCGTTTTCAACCTCGCCGGAGGGATTGCCGCGCTAGCGATGCCACCGCTCGGAACGATCACCGTCGCCTACACCGGTGATTTTACGATGGCGATCGCCCTGACGGTCGCGATGAGCGTCATCGGGTTCTGGACGGTCGCGGTCGGCACGGGAGGATCCTAAGCGAGCGCTACAACACTCCGTTCCCTGCGTGGACGACGTCGACGATCGGGTCGTCGTCGATCATCCGCGCGAGGACGACGTGGCTCACGCGATCCGTGCGATCGAGTAAGTCCGAGGCGATCTCGGTTCCGACAGCCCGGTCATCGGAGTCGTCGACTTTGTTGAGCAAGGCGACGACCGTCGCGTCTTCGGGCACGGCCGACAGTCCGCCGCGATCGCTCGCGAGCACTCGAGCCACGTCCGTCGCCCGGATCGGTGCGCCGAGTTCCCGGCCGGTGATCGCCGCCACCCGTTCCGGGCGATGGACCAGGTCTGCCGTAAGCGGTGCTCCGACGACCTGAACGCTTGCGATCGGGACGACCGTCTCGACGGTCCGTGGGAGCTGTGGCTCGTGTTCGTCGGGCGCTTTGAGATCTCGCGTTCGCGCACCGTCGGCTTTGACCAGAATCGGACCGGCCGTGTCAGCCGCTGCGAGTTCGTCGATCACCGACGGATCGTAGCCGAGGTACCGATCCTCTCGCTCGCGTTCGGGAACCACACCTACCGGCCAGCGTTCCGAACGCTCGAGCGTCTCGAGGGGTTCTTCGGTGATGGCGACACGCTCGACTGCCGAATCGAAGATCGGGATGCGAACCGTCGCGGTGACGACTGACCGGTGTCCCTCTCGAGCGGCGCGTTCGGCCAGCGTGTAGAGCGTCGTTTTCTTCCCGCCCGCACCGACGACGGCGACGAGTCCAGACTCCGCACACAGTGCCTCGAGAACGTCCATGCGTGCGATACCGGTTCCGCATGCTAATGGTTTACTGTCGAACGGTACCCACCCGAAGATCCGTCGATGTTCGTCTATAGCGATCTGGACCAACCAACGATCCGACCCCGCTCGCGACCCAACGGTCGGTCCCTTTCCCAGATCAACACGCCTCCGCGTGTGGAAAAATTCGCCGTTTACCGCGGAGCATGTCATCGATATCCTCTCGTCATCCCCACCGATACGGTCTACTGTAAGTCGTTACCGGAGCGACCGCAGGACGGCTCGCGGTCGCTCCGGTAAAAAGTCACAGCAAACCGTATGAGGTCGCGGGGAATCTTAGAACTCGTCCGTTCCACCAGCTCGTCTTCGGTAGCCACGGGTAACACCGATCCTGTAACTCGAACAGTCTGACACCACTCAATTGAGCCCAACTTAGGACAGTGACGATACATCACGGCCGGCAAGCCGTTCTGTGAAGTCATTTGTCGCGGGTTAAAACGGCGATACGAGAACGAGATTGGCCGTTGGTAGCTGATGTCGGAAACGATGCCTCTCCAACTCACTGGGCTCGTGTGGCTGGGTTGCGTAATTACGAAAGTGTTTATTCTTCCCACTGAGGTCGCGGAGAACCTGGTAATTCGTCTGTTCGTTCCACCAACTCATCTTCGGTTAGCCATGGGCAACACCGATCCTGTAACTCGAACAGTCTGAAATCGTTTAACTGGACCCAACTGTAGGAGGGAACCGCTAAATCGTGATCGACAAGCCACTCTGTGAGGCCCTCAACAGTCACATCGATCCCAGCCGCAGTGGCTCGATCGACGAGTTTCGATAGCTCGGACTGTTTCGTCTCCTCGTCAGCACCAGTTGCGGTCTCGATTTGAGCCGCTGCAGCGAGGACGTCTTCCCTGTCTCGAAGATTTGATTCTGTGTCCCACCGGTAACCTCGCGGCAGAACATACGCCTTCCTGAAATATTCTGTCTCCGAAAGTTTGCCCAGTTCGTTAATCTCGCCGCCTGCATCCTGCTCGATAACGGTCGTGATGTAGTCAGCGAGCGCCGCTGTCAGATGAAACTTGACGCGAAACTCGGGAAGTCGTGATACGTCGATATCGTCCAGGTCACCGATCAGGAATGCATAGGTCCCGTAGCGGCGGTTGAGTCGGTCACTTACCGACCGCACCCGGCGAATATAGGGCGACCGATAACTTCCTAAGACGAGATATGCCGTCTGATCCCGTTCGTAGATGGCTGGAAGTTCATCCTGAGCCCACGAGAGAATATCCATCGCTTCTGTCGGTGTGACATCAACGTTGCGCAGAGCGCGACGGACAGCACCCATGATTTGTCCTGCGTTCGGCGGTACAGATGGAGTCGTCATATTTTGTTCGACAACTAGTACAGTGATACGTCTTCTGATTAACTTAGTCATTCGGGGCATCTACTCACTTAGTTATCCCAAATCGTTAAATGCAGAGCTCTGCTACAGTCCACTATGAGCCATACGGCGGACGATGTCTTCGACGATCCTTTCGCCGAGCAACGCGAAATGCGGGAGCTACTCTCCCAGGAGACTCGTCATCTGATCGTCCAGTGTCTGCTGGGCCATCCTCACCATCTTGCGTCGCTTGCCGAACTTACCTACATGATCCAGAAAAATGAGGGAGCGGTTCTTGATCAACTCGAGACGCTTCAAGAGGCCGGTCTCTTGGACGTCTACGTCCACGAGCCCAACATCTCCACACGTGATCTGCCGTCTCGGTTTTGGGGCCCAACCGAACGTGGCGTCGACGTACTGTACGAACACAACTTCCTTCGCGGTGTCCCGGTCGCCCGGGCAGTCTACGAAGAGACGAACAAATCAGAGAAAGTTCGCCGACACGAAACGGCTCCACGACCATCGCTTCCTGATGCCGTCCGAGAGGCGCTCCAATTCGAGGAACCAGTTCCCGAAGAGATAGAATAGGCCCAACTCCGTCGTAGAGGCCGTCCCGCCGCTTCCGCCTTACCAACCGACTCGAACGGAAGTGATCCAATTCCTTGGTAAGGTAGGCGCTTCGGTGAAATGATGTCCTGGGTACGTGCTTTCTCGTCGGTTCGTAGTGCACGTCTTGTTGACACCTGTTGCTTTTTCCACCTGCATACATAGCTCTCAAATAATGGTCCAGTGTCGCTATTGCGAGCAAACCTTTGAGGAAGAGTCTGCGCTCCGTGAGCATCTCTACGAGGTCCACGAACGTGACGAATTCAGTCGGATTGACCAAAAGCGAGTTGAGCAATACGTCGATGAACACGGCTTGGACGAGAGTGACAACGAGGAAGAGCAGAGTCCCGATCAATCCATTCAGCGTGAGCAACGAACAGTCGATACATCAGACGGTATCTACCCCGCTGATAGGTGGGAACTCAGCGACGTCGAAGCACTCTCGACGGATGAAATCGTCGCGAAACTCACAGAGCACGGCATTGAAACGAACGAGACGACGTTTCGGAACCGAGTTGAAGACCTCGATTCGGCGACGACACTCTCTGAGCAGTGGGAAGCCGAATACGAGGTTGACGCCACGGGCTACGATCAGGACTTCATCTGGATGGCGGCACAGGAACTCTGGGAGCGGTGGGCACCCGAAACTCCGAATAAAGAACGGATCTACGACTTCGTGCAGGAGGGACGCGATCTCCGAGAGAAGGGAAACCGCGCTGAGGCCTGCGATCAGTGGCTAACTGCCTGGGAGGACATCCTCGCCGTTATACCCGACGACAGTACGACCATCGAAGAGGCAGACCGAACATTACCGACGTTTCTCTCGCTCGAGGCGTTCATTCGATCGTTCGACAACGATCTTGCCACCGTCGCTGAGGACGATCCCACGTATCACGAGCACCGACTCGAGTTCTGTCGGCAGGTCTGTGAGAAGTTTCCGGACGCAGACGAGGAGTTCCTGCTTGACTTTCGCCACTTCGTCGCCGACTCGCTCGCGGAACTGGACAGAACCGCTGCCAGCAGGGCCGAGTTCGAGGCGCTCATCGAGGAGTATCCCGAGGATTCCTGGGCGTACAAGAAACTCGCGGATAACTACTGGCTCGATGATCCCAACGAACTATCGATCGATGAGCTGGAGCGTACTGCGGAACTGTACCGAGCAGCGCTGGACGTCGAGGGTCCTCTCGAAGGAGCGACGATGGTAGCCGACCGTCTCGAGGAAGTCGAACGACGACTGACTGACGCGAGGGCGTCCAACGAAAGGGGAGCTGAAGAGCCATGAAGCTTCGATACTATGCAGACGCACCGAACGTCGACGATCACGAGCAGATCATCGACCTCCTGTACACGATCTCCGACAAGTACGGCATCACAGTCGATATCGAGCGAGTGAACAACCGGTATGGGTCGATCCAGGTATTTCCGGGAAGTATACGCGAGAACTCGCCGGAAGACGTCTACGACCGGGATTTCCACTACAACCGGACGCTCGGCTCGAACATCGACGAATCGCCGTCACAGGCGTTCAAAGCCAGTGGCCGACACGTCGACATCGATGGATACGTTGGCATCATCGACGACGGACTCATCTGGGCGACGACCTATCGCGGTGATTCAATCGGCCATGGGCCGGACGTCGACGCTACGGACACCACACTCGGATTTCTCGATCAGGTCGCCACTCACGGGTTGGAAGTGATCGAGGAGAAGTACATGGATGAAGACGAACGCGAGCGAACCGTCCTTGAGCAGTTCCTCGCAGCAGACGTCGTTGACGGCACTGTTCATCGAGATGCTGTTATCGGGACGTCACAACTTCCCGACTCGCCTGCGCATGGAGTGAACAGTTCCGTCGGAAAAATAGTCACTCGGACGGTCGATGCCATCATCGAGACGGACGAGAGTGACTGGATCGTTCAAACGGCGAAAACCTTCGAGGCATCGAGGTTCGACACCGCTCTCGGCCAGGACCTCGTTCGCGATCGTCTCTACCGTCTCGATACGGGCAAGAATACAGACACGACTCTCGCGATCGTATTCAATACGGTTCCCTGGGAACTGGATACCGACGCTGTTCCGACGACAGTAGACCAGTTGACTGCGAAGACCACACGTTCAGTGAAGCGGAAGATTTGCGTTGGCACAAGCCGCACTCTTCCGCTTCATCTTCCTTACTCTGGCGACCTGATCTGACGCCGTCTAGGGATTAAACACGGCCCTTCAACCAAGGGCTTTTATCCCTTCGAAACCAATATTTTGGTAGAAATGAGCCTTGATGAGGCAGTTGAAGAAGCACTTGCTACGTACGATATGGAGCGTAGTAAGCAGGCGGAAGAAGCGGGTGAAACAGTCGCCACACTTCAGGACTGACGAGTCTTTTTAATCGAGGTTTCTGATTTCCTCTGCAAATGCCGACTTAGACAGCGCGGGCGTGTCCTTTAGATCTGAGCGCTCAACACGTTCAACAACCTCTTCGACGAATGATATCCACAGTTGCTCGTGCTCTTCGGCGTATCGCTTTTTTGCTTCGCTGGGATACAGATCGAGGGTATACGACGTAAGATCAATTTCGACGTTGTGCTTTCGTTCTACAGTGGTTGCACCAAATTGACGAAGGATTTTGAAAATCACATTCTTTCGTCTAACGGTGAGGATTCGCTTGGATTCGTTGATGTACGCATTTACCCAATCCTGCCAATCGAATTCATTCGGACCAGCCTCTCCTTTGGTTTCTGGCAGTGAGAAATCAGGATCGTAACATCGCAGATAGACCTGGATAACTGCAACCGCAGCTCGATGATTGGCATTCGGGAGAGCATGTTTCAGGATCAGGTTTGAGGACAGGCGACCTGCGACATCAGTTGCAGAGCCAGTCCACGAAACTCGATCGAGAACCTCCCCTAATGCTTCAATGTCGGGGTCTTTGTAGGCGATCACTGGCGACCCCTCCTCTTCTTCATTCCGCTGAATGAGAGCACGATAGGTTTCTAACAGGCGCGCAACGATTTGGCCGTTCTCAGCTTCTAATTGTTCGAGAGCCTCGGAGACATCTAACTCCAGTTCACTTACCGGCTTCCCCCCTCCACGGGAGGTATATATCGCGTAGAAGTGTTCGTCGAGGTCATATTCGCTCACCTTTACCGACACATCATCTCTGTATGAGGTGATTTGAGAGACTACCTCCTCGGGAGTTTGGGTAATATAATCCAGTGAGAATTGCTTGTCCCCTGGGTGATGATAGTAGACATGACCCATTTTCTACTTCATAGTAGAGATACCCGATATGTATAGGTGATTGTTGGGATCGGGGAGTGGACCGAAGAAGATCTCTCCGATGGATATCATTAACTAATCGATCGATAGAAACACCTGAAATTGTAAAACACAACACGATTGGTCGTCTCTCTATAATCAGCTAATCAAGTAATATATCATCCCCGTTTCAAAATGGCATAATTAATTCGGTTGGTACAGACCTTGATAAGGCGATATTCATCGAATTGTCATCCGCTGCATCTCACACGGCGAGAGATTTTAAGTACCCAATTCATTGGGCTGTGTGCAATGAACGACAGGCGTCGTACCACGCAATTGGGCAGACGCAGGCTGTATTTATCCTGCATTCAACGCCTCGATCTAACCACGCCTATCGGTGGGCAATTGCCATCACAAGGAGGTATATAATGAGCAGCCGTGAAGAAGATCCTGAGCAACCCGTCTCTGACGACCAGTTAGCGCTGCTCAATGCGCGGCAAAAAGAGGTCTACAACGCAAAGTTGGTTCGATTTAGTGAGTATCTAGCGACCGAAGCCAAAGAGCCAAAACGGAATATCGGTTACTCGGACGGTGTAGTTGCCGAGCGAGTTTCTCGCTTCCACAGGATGATAAAGTGGCTCTGGACCTCAGAAGAAGTTATAACGGAAATTGGTACCGATGATCTAGACAAAATCAATCTTGCACTAGAGAAGGATCAGCTCCAGAAGTTCGACGGAGATCCATACGTGGACGGTAGCAAACGTAAATTTAACGACGTACTGAAGAACTGGTGCTCATTCCAGAATGAAGATTGGCAGCCAGAGTATGAGTTCAGTGATAACGGTCCACAGAAGGAAAACAGACCAGATCCGTTTACGAAGGAGGAACTGAAGCTCTTGACGGAAGCAGCACTCACCTACAAGTCCATCAAGAGTTACAGCAATCAGACGCCTGATGAACGAGACAGGTGCAGAGCCTATATTGCTCAGGAGCTTGGCAAGCCAAAAGAAAACGTACATCCCGATGACTGGGAGAAAATCAATCGCTCTTGGAAGATTCCCTCGCTCATCCGAACGAGCCGTGGGCACGGATGGCGACCGGATCTGGTTGGACGAATGAAGCTGCAGTGGTACGAACCGAAGACCCAAACAATTCACATACCGGCGGGTGAAGCTCCGAAAAACGATGATCCGTGGAACGTTGAACTGACTGATGAAGAGGCCCTCTATCTTGAGAATTGGTTAGAACAGCGAGAACTGTTGGAGTGCTATGATGGCCGCGATGAAATCTGGCTCAACCGAAAAGGCAACCCGTACGATTCCGGGCCGTTGAATTATCTTCTAAGAAACCTCATGGAGGAGGCTGGCATTGAAACACGTGGCCGAATGCTTGTCTGGTATTCATTTCGGCATGCGATCGGGACCTACATCTACGACGAATACCGGGATCTCGAAATCGTTGCAGAGCAACTCAGACAGAACACGACTGAAGCTGCGAGTAAGTATGTTCACAAGTTGCCGGAACTCAAACGCGAAGCGGCTGAGATTATGTGATGGTGAAGAGTTATCCCATACGATCCAGAGCGTCCCGTCGGTCTTCAACTGGAGTTTGATCGTATTTCATTGTTGTCTCCGGACTCTTGTGACGAAGTTGTGTCTGCGCTGCAGCGAGATCTTCTTCACGAGTCATATAAGTGCCAACGGAGTGGCGTATGGTATACCAACTCATTTGACGATGTTCGATATCGATACCAGCAATATCACACAGTCGGTGCAGGACATCACGGAGTGCTGACTGACCATACGGGTTCCGTTGACGGGTCAACCAGAGCGTGTCAGTTCCATCGTACTGCGGATACGTTCGGCGCTGCTGGCACCACTTTCGGAGGATTTCCGCGGTTCGGTCTCGCAGGCCGACGACCCAGTGCTCTGTGTTTTTCGAGCTCTCCTCTTTCGGAATTCGAAGCACACTGTTGTCGGCATCAACCCATGAGAGCGTTGCCCGCTCGACCTCGATAGGCCGTAGCCCAGCGTCGAGACTCGTCCAGACGAGTGACGGGAATTTCCACCCGTTGGCTCGTTCCCAATCGTCCGGTGTGATTTCTGATTTCGGCTTCTCGAACCTCTGTGATAAGTACTGTTTCCAGCGATCTCGTTCAGCAGAGGTGAGGTTGTTGTACGAAGGTACGGATCCGTACTCAAGCGCGGCATCACGGATCTCCCGTCGTTCTTCCATGGTGAGGTAGTCCCGAGGCTGATTACTGCTATCAGCAGAGAATCTGAACTCCGGTTCCCACTCACCGAGTCCGCGTTCGTGATGGAGCCACTTGTACAGCATCATGAGTGACTTCATACAGTTTCGCTTGTGCGTGGCGCTCACGTCACGGCGAGCGAGATGGTTCATCCAGGAGTCGGCATGTTCGTGTGTGAGATTCACAGTATAACCGTCTTCCAACTCCCATACGTACCGATAGAAGCGGTCCATACGGTAGCACCGCGGTTTTACCGTACCTGGGGCGTACCCAGTCGCTTCCACTGGCTTCTTTCCGAACGTAAGTAGCCACTCCAGACACTCCTCACGTTCTGATCGATAGTCGAGTAGCTGTCGTTTGTTCAGGTACGACTCCGAATTTTCGGTAGTGATTGGGTATTCGTCGAGATCGATCATTGTTACGCCTCCGTCCTGTGGCTTTGAGCAGCTTTTTGCGAATCCATCAATTGTGGCCAAATCCCGAAATCACCAGACGACTCCGAGTTTGCTGCGGAGTCCTGCGAATCGGATAGCCCGGCAAAACAACGGAATCGCAAGAAGGCGTGGCTGTATGTGAATCCTTCGAGTTTACTTGGCCTGAGCGTTGAGTCGAACATTGGTGACCTCCGCAGGCCAAAACCGAAAGAAGGCGTCGGGAAAGGAGTGCTCCGACTGGGATTCGAACCCAGGTCATTGCCGTGAGAGGGCAATATGATTGGCCGGACTACACCATCGGAGCGCGCGACGTGTGCGTTCTGCAGTAGCGCCGTACGGTGTTTAAGCATTCCGTTTCGAATTACCCGTGAGCACTCGTCTCACGTTTTAACTGAAGCGGTAGCGCGGAGTCCTCTTTCTCGAGGAACGAGCGAAGCGAATGAGGTGAGGAAGTTGACGGACGATTACTTTTCGAACGGCGACTTCGTCGCCTCGGGTTCGAACCCGTCGAGACTGATGATGTTCTCGCGGCCCACCCGAAGCTTGCTGATCGTCCCTTCGTCTTCCATATCCGAGAGGAGCATGCTGACTTTGGATTTCGACCAGCCGGTATCCTCGACGATGTTGACCTGTTTCATTCGGCCACCGTTCTCTCGAATGAGCTTGATTACCCGATCCTCGTCGGTGAGCAAGTCGTCGTCGTTCAGAGATCCGTCGGATATCGTCTCCGCCTCCACGCCTTTCTCAGGCTCAGATCGGAGTTCGGCACCCCCGCTATCGGCTGCGACAGCGTCGGTTTCGGCCGGCCGAGAGATCTGCGAGACGTCACCGTGATCGTCGTCGGCGTTCGTGCCTCGACGACGATGCCAGACGAAGACCGAAGCGAGCGCGGTCAGGATGACGCCGCCGAGGACTGGCGCGACACTGGACCACGAGCGTTCCCCGTCGTCTCCGCCGGTGACACTCGAGAGCGGTCCGGTGTTCGAGTTGCCAGATTCGGGCTCCGCGTGCTCGAATACGACCCGTGGGTGACCATCGAGGAACTCGCGCTCGCCGCTCCACTGGACCGAGTCTGCGTTCTCGAGGTTCGCTCCGACGTACTGTGGATCGGGTTCTGCGGTCTGGAAGACGAGGTCGTCGTCGGCCTCGATGAGGATCGACTGGTCGTCCGTGATGTAGATGTCCTGAAAGACGTCGCCCACGACGACCGTGCCGTTATCCGCGGCTGCGAACCCGTGCCAGACGAACGACATCTCGACGATCCCCATCGGGTTGAGTTGCTCGTCGATCCTCGCGGATCTGGTAAAATCGGTGGCGTCCATTTCGCGGTCCGTGACTTCGTTCCCTCTGTCGGTCAGGGCCAGAGCCTGGTCGGTAAAGCGCTGGTAGAGCCCCGGTTCAGCGTCCTCGGATTCGAACTCCTCAGCGAACGCCTGAAAGGTACTGCGCGCCTCGGCTTCGCTTTCGTCCTCGGAGCCGTCGAGGCGCTGTTCGTGGCGGAACGTCCACGTCGCGCTACCGTTTTTGTGGACGACGATTTCGAAGGTCGTCGTGTCGAAGTCACTCGAGTCGATGTCGCTTTGGCTGATCGGCAACGTCGACGGAGCGATCGGTTCCTCGACCGTCTGATACGTCTCGGAACCGTCTCCGGCCGCGGTGTGGGTCAGCATCGTCGGACTACTGACACCGGCGACTGAGAGGACGACGAGAAGAACGACGAACCCAACGGAAACCGACCGAATCATTCGTGCTATCACTACGTGCCGGAGCTAAAAATCCTTGTGAATACCGGGTGTCTACGATCTCGCCCGAATCAGTATCCTGCCTGACAGATTTGTCCTCGAGTCCGTGTCGATACGCACAAACGGATCGGGGCTGTATCCACGGCTATGCTCAGCAACCTCGCACAGGGTGTACAGGCGTTTACCAGCAACGTCTACCTCCTCAAGGGCCAGCGAACGGTCCTGATAGACCCGGGTTCGAACTTCGACGTCGTCGAGCGAATTCGGGATCGCGTCGACGGTCTCGATGCGGTCGTTCTCACGCATACACATCCCGATCACGTCGGTAATCTCGCGGCAGTCAAAGACGCGTTCGACGCGGACGCGTGGGGGTACGACGCGTCGGTCGACGGCGTCGATCACGCGATCGAGGACGACGAATCAGTCCGGCTGGGCGACCACGAGTACGTCGCCCTTCACACGCCCGGCCACAAGGACGACCACCTCTGTTTCTATTCCGAGGAGGCGGGCGTCCTGTTGGCCGGCGATCTCGTCTTTCAGAACGGAAGCTTCGGTCGAACGGATCTCGAAGAAGGAAACCGAGAGATGCTGATACGAAGCATCGATCGCCTCGTAGACCGGATCGACGAGGACCTAGAAGAGATGCACACCGGCCACGGGCCGAGCGTGACGGTCGATCCGTACGACCACGTCGAGCTATCGGCGGAGATGGCCCGTCAGGTCTGAGACGGAGTCGCGTTCAGGAGCCGCGCGTCCGCGGGATCGAATCCGACAGTTACCTCTTCGCCGTCCGGAACGTCCGAGAGTCGTAACACGATCGGAACCTCGTTCCAGCACCCGTGGACGCGAACGCTCTCTCCAAGGAACTCACAGGTTTCGACGGCGACCGAGAACCGATTTCGATCGGCGGTTCGTGTGAGCGCCTCCGGACGAACGCAGAAACTGACCCGATCGCGTTCCCGGTCAGTGGGGGGTCCGATCGGATCCGCCGTCCGATCGACGGGTGAACCGAGCTCGAACGTCACGCCGTCGACGGTAACTCGAATCCGGTCCCCGCTCGAGTGACGGACGCTCCCGTCGAAGACGTTGTTGTCACCGACGAAATCCGCGACGAATCTGGTAGCCGGCTCGTGGTAAATCTGCTGTGGCGTCCCGATCTGCTCGACTCGTCCCCGGTTCAGTACAGCGAGTCGGTCAGAGATCGCGAGCGCCTCTTCCTGGTCGTGCGTGACGTAGACGGTCGTGATTCCGAGTTCGGACTGGATCTGTGCGAGCTGGAGGCGAAGGGACTCCCTGAGGCGCGCATCGAGGGCGCTCATCGGCTCGTCGAGCAAGAGCAACTCCGGCTGCGGGGCGAGCGCGCGAGCGAGCGCCACCCGCTGTTGCTGGCCGCCCGACAACTGATCCGGATCTCGATGGCCCATTCCCGAGAGGTCGACCAGCTCGAGGAGTTCGCTGACGCGCTCGTCTGACGTCGTTCCCGCCGGTGGCTCCTGGAACTGGAGACCGTAGGCGACGTTCTCCGCGACGTTCATGTGTGGAAAAAGCGCGTAGCTCTGGAAGACGACGCCGATATTACGGCGCTCCGGTGGCACGCCGGCCATCGATTCACCGTCGAACGTCACGACTCCGGTCGTCGGCTCCTCGAACCCCGCGATCGTTCGGAGCGTCGTCGTCTTTCCACAGCCCGATGGACCGACGAGCGTAAAGAACTCGCCGTCTCGGACGGTCAGGTCGACGCCCTCGAGCGCGACCGTCCGGCGTTCTCCCGTCCGCTCGTCGTCCTCGTCGTCGGCAGCCCCGGATCCGCTCGCACCGTAGCGTTTCGAGACCCCCTCGAGTCGGAGCTCTGTCACAGTTCGTACCTCCCGCCGACGCGGTCGATGACGACGAAGCTGGCCGCGGTGACGAGCAACAGTAGCGTCCCCATCGCGATCGCTGGCCCCGAGCGGCGGCCGAGGTATCGTTCGACGGCGACCGGCATGGTGTAGCTGTCGCTCCCGCTCGCCAAAATCACCGTCGAAGAGAACTCACCGATCGAGATGGCGAACGCGAACGCCGCGCCGGCGACGATTCCGCTCGCGACAAGCGGAAGCTCGATGTCGACGAGCGCGCGGTAACGCGAGGCGCCGAGCGCGCGGGCCGACTCGACCATCGCGGGATCGAGACTCGAGAGCAGCGGGGAGACGGTTCGCGTGACGAACGGGTAGGCGGCGACCGCGTGTGCGATGACGATGGCGACTGCACCCGTGATCTGAATCCGCCAGCCGCCGGGGAGCGAGACGCCGAAAACGAGTCCCTGCAACAGGCCGATCCCGAAGACGATCCCGCTGACGGCGAGTGGAAGCATCGCGAGCGTGTCGACGACGGTTCCACTGCGGCCGGCACGAACCGTGAGCACGGAGATGACGACGCCCATCGGAACCGCAACGAGGAGCGTCGCGAATCCGAACAGCAGCGAGTTTCGAATAGCCGGCAACGGCAGCGTCTGGAAGCTCGCCCCCTCCAGTTGGCGCTCGAGCAAGAACGCGTAGTTCCGGAGCGTGAACCCGCCCCCGTCGGTGACGCTCCCGGCGACGAGACTCGCGAGCGGACCGGCGAAGACGACGAGGGCGACGAGTCCGTACGCCACGACGGCGAGTCGTTTCGGCGTGAACGTCGTTCGAAGATCGGGGAACAGCGGCTCCTTGGGGGAGGACGACGCGCTCTGGGCGAATCCCGTCTGGGCCGACTCGTACCTGAGATAGGCGTAGGTGAGTCCGAGCGAGAGGAGCGTCTCGAGGATCGCGAGCGTCGCGGCTTCGGCGTAATCCAGTCGCTGGATCCGGTCGTAGATCCAGACTTCGACGGTCGCGAGGCCGAGCCCGCCGAGCGCGAGGACGATGGGGAACGTCATGAACGTAAAGATGAACGTCAACAGCGCGCCGGTGAAAATCGCGGGCGTGAGCTGTGGGACGACGACGTCTCGAAACGCACGGCGTTCGTTCGCTCCGAGGCTGCGGGCGGTCTCGACCGCTCGTCTATCGACCGATTCCCAGGCCGCGACGGTGATCCGGGCGACCAGGGGCGCGTTGTAGAAGGCGTGGGCGACGACGACGATCGCGAGCGGGTTGGCCTCGATGAACGCGAACGGGCCGAGCCCGACGACGCTGAGGATCGAGTTGAGCGTTCCCGTCCGACCGAACATCGCGTAGAAGCCGACGGCGACCATGATTCCCGGCAGGACGAACGGCACGATCGTCAGCGAACGGAGCGTGCGTCGTCCGTAGAACTCGTAGTTCGCGAGCACGTACGCAGCCGGCAATCCGAGTGCGAGACTCGCGATCGTCGAGAGCCCTGCCTGATAGGCCGTAAACCCGAACAGGCCCATCCGAACGCCGGGCGTCTCGAGAGCGATCCACGGCACCGGAACGTCGACGACGGGTACGGGATACTCGAGTGAAACCGAGAGCGAGACCGCTCCGAGCCATCCCGCGAGCGAGCCGAGATGCGTGCCGACGGCGAGGGGATCCGCGAAGACGTCCGCCAGCGCGCCGAAGTAGAACGGATCGGTCAGGACCTCCGCGAAGTGTCCCAGCGTCGGAGCTCCGTCCTCGAGGATTGCCTCGACGAACACGACGCCGACGGGAAGGTACAGCATCACGACGAGGACGGCTCCCGTGACGATCGCAGCCAGCCAGAGCAGGCGCTGCTCGAGCCAGTTCAGAACGCGATCGAACGCTGCGGGAAAACGACGCGTTGTGGGCACGGATTCGGCGTCCGGTTACTGACTCGCGAACTCGCGTGCCCAGTCGTCGACCCACCCGTCCAGATTTCCGCGGAGCTGATCGTAACCGACCGTCACCGCCTCCAGGGGAACGTGGGCGTACTCGTCGAACTCCTCGTCGAGGTCGACGTACTCCTCGTCGACCGCTGGGAACTGGACGTTTCGCTGGGCGATCTCGGCCTGAGGTTCGTTCGAGAGGACGAAATCGAAGAAGGCCGCAGCGAGATCCGCGCTCTCGCTGTCGTCGAAGATCGCCATCCCCTCGGGATTTGCATAGCCCTGATCGTTGGGGAACGCGATCTGGTGACGGGTCATATCGTTGCCCTCCGCGACGGCGAACACCTGATCGGTCGAATAGGAGACGACCATCGGTCGCTCCTCTTCCATGTACGCGCCGTAGTACGACTCCGTCCAGTCTTCGAGGACGCGAACGCCGTTCTCCTCGAGGTCGCCCCAGTAGTCGAGATAGCCGTCCTCTCCGAATGCGTCGATCGTCCACAGGAGGAACGCCTGCCCGGGGTCGGACGTCTGGGCGTTTTGAGCCAACAACGCGTCTTCGTACTCCGGCTCGGTCAGATCGTCGAACGTCTCAGGTGCGTCGACCTCACTCTCGTCGTAGACGAGGCTGATGTAGCCCGTGTCGTAGGCGAGGGCGCGACCGTGTGGGTCGCCCATGTCGAGGCCGTCACGGATCCGATCCGCGTGTTCGATCGCTCCGGTGTCGAGTTCCTGGAACAGCCCGCCGTCCGCTAAGTTGTCGTCGACGGTGACGAGATCGTCGATGTTCAATCCGAGATAGACGTCGGGATCGATGTCCGCCCCCTGATCGGCCCGCTGGATGTAGTGGTTGATCCCGCCGTCCGGCAGGAGCGTCCACTCGAGTTCGACGTCGGGATATTCGTCCTCGAAGGCGTCTTTGAGCCAGGGACCGGCGGGATTTTCGCCGTCGATCATCGACTCGTAGGTGACGACCTCGAGCGTTCCCGATAGCTCGTCTTCGCCCGAATCGGTACTCGAGTCGTCGGTTCCGTCCGCGGGATCGTCCGACCCGGATCCGTCGTCCGACCCGTTCCCACCGTTCCCACCGTTTTCGTCGTCTCGAGTTACACAGCCTGCAAACCCGAGCGTCGCTCCACCACCGATCGCACCGACGAAGGTTCGTCGTCTCATTACACGGTTGTTCCACCGGGTGGTCTTAACGCCTGTGATCCGGGATTCTCACTCCGTCAGGCCGTAGTAGCCGGGTTCGTCCCCGCTTCGCGGCTCAGCAACGACGAGATCGTCCGCGTTGGTCATGATCCACGGAATCGCCCAGTCGAGCAGAACGTCCTCCGTCTCCCGGTCGATCTCCGCGTCGGGATCGAGACCCTGGAGCAGACGGGCGATCTCGTAGACCGTGTACATCTGCTCTTGCTCGAAGAGTTCGTCGGGCGTATAGAAGTCACAGGGTGAAAGACTGTCGAACTCGGATTTCGGAACGGGCATACGCCATAGTTACTTCCTCGAGTGCCTAAATCGTTCGTTTATCCGGCGGACGAGGACGCGGTCGCTGCTCGTCGATCGGCACCAAAAAATCGAGATTGACTGACTCGTCGCTTACTCGAAGTGGTCGAGGCACTTCTGGTACTCCTCGTCGACGGAGTCCCAGTTGACGACGTCGAAGAAGCCGTCGATGAAGCTGCCGCGGTCTGGGCCGTAGTCGTAGTAGTACGAGTGCTCCCAGACGTCCAGCGCGAGGATCGGGTGCGAGCCCCAGAGTGCGCCCTGGTCGTGTTTGTCGACTGCGACGTTACGCAGCTGCTTTGCGACGGGGTCGTACACGAGCAGTGCCCAGCCACCGGCGGCACCGGCTGCGGCCTCGAACTCGCCTTTCCAGCCCTCGTAGGAACCGAAGTCCTCTTCGATTCGGTCGGCCAGATCCCCGTCGGGCTCGCCGCCTCCGTTCGGTGCCATGTTCTCCCAGAACAGCGTGTGGAGATAGTGTCCACAGCCGTTGTGAGTGACGTTGCCAAGCGCGCCGGGGGTCGAGCCGAACTCGCCGGATTCGCGATTCTCAGCGAGGGTTTCTTCGGCCGAGTTCAGGCCGTTTACGTAGCCCTGATGGTGGGTGTCGTGATGCCAGGTGACGACCTGTTCCGAGATCGATGGCTCGAGTGCGTCGTAATCGTATGGAAGTGGTGGAAGTTCGTGATCAGTCATGGATTACACCTGTTATTTATAATGGGGTCTCTCCTGTTAAGTGTTGAGGAGTGAAATGATATCACACCTCATCGAAGAGCCGCTTTCAGTCGGTGGTCGAACGGCTCTAGACGCCAAGTTGATCCACGGTAGACACCGTGTTAAACCTTTCAACGAAAAGGCGGCGGACACTCGTTCGAAATCAATCCGACTCCCTCGAGTCCTCGGGCGCGGAACCGACTCCCTCGAGCGGCGTAATGGATTAGCTAAGTCCTGGGAATAGTTCTACTCCACCTGCCGACAGCTGGTTCCTGTAGTGGTACTATCTCGGACAGCTGTTCCCAATACTTCTCTCGATCATTACCCCCGCTCGAGGATCGAACCAGTCGATAGTAGACGGACTACTTACTGGAAGGTCCGTCCGAGCTGATCCTGTTCTTGACCCGGCTCGGCCTGCTGGAACTCCTGTTCGATCTCTTCGTATCGCTCTCGAGTCTCCGTCGTCACGCTCGGTTGGACCTCCTCGAGTGCGTGTTCGAAGTGCGCTTTGGCGATACGGACGTTGTCGAGCGTCTCGGTGATATCCTCGGCGCCGACGGAGTTGATGAACTCCCTGCTTGCCGCCATCGACGCTTCGCGACAGACCGCTTCGATGTCCGCTCCGACGTAGCCCCCGGTCTCAGCGGCGAGCCAGTCGAGGTCGATCGCGTCGGCCAGCGGCTTGTTGCGGGTGTGGACCTCGAAGATCCGTCTGCGACCGTCCTCGTCGGGAACGGGGACGTGGACGTGTCTGTCGAGGCGGCCCGGACGGAGCAGTGCCGAATCGATCAGATCCGGTCGGTTAGTCGTCGCGATGACGACCACGTCCTCGAGTTCCTCGAGGCCGTCGAGTTCGGTCAGCAGCTGGGAGACGACGCGTTCTCCGACGCCCGAATCGCCATGGCGCTGGCCGCGTTCGCCCGCGATCGAGTCGATCTCGTCGAAGAAGATCACGGTCGGTGCGTTCGACCGTGCCTTCTCGAAGATCTCGCGGACGCCCTTTTCGGACTCACCGACGTACTTGTTGAGGAGCTCCGGGCCCTTGATCGAGATGAAGTTCGACTGGGCCTCGTTGGCGACCGCCTTCGCAAGCATCGTCTTCCCGGTCCCCGGCGGACCGTACATCATCACGCCTTTTGCGGCCTGCATGTCCATGGCCTCGAACACCTCGGGGAAATCGAGCGGCCACTGAATCGTCTCGCGGAGCCGTTCTTTGGTGTCCTCGAGACCGCCGACGTCGTTCCAGGTGACGTCGGGAACCTCGACGAAGACCTCGCGCATCGCCGAGGGTTGAATGCCCTTGAGGGCCTCTTTGAAGTCCCCTTCGGTGACGTGCAGCGACTCGAGAACGTCCGCGTCGATCTCGTCTTCCTCGAGGTCGAGTTCCGGACGGATCCGGCGCAACGCGTTCATCGCGCTTTCGCGTGTAAGCGACTCGAGGTCGGCACCGACGAAGCCGTGGGTGTTCTCGGCGTAGCGGTCGAGATCGATCGACTCCGTCAGGGGCATGCCGCGCGTGTGGACCTGAAGGATCTCCTTGCGGCCGTCCTTGTCCGGGACGCCGATCTCGATCTCGCGGTCGAAGCGACCGCCACGGCGGAGCGCGGGGTCGATGTCGTCGACGCGGTTGGTCGCGGCGATGACGGTAACGCGTCCCCGTTCCTCCAGGCCGTCCATCAGCGAGAGGAGCTGGGCGACGACACGGCGTTCGACGTCACCGCCGGCCTCCTCGCGCTTTGCGGCGATGGAATCGAGTTCGTCGATGAAGATGATCGCGGGCGCGTTCTCTTCGGCCTCTTCGAAGACTTCGCGCAGCTGCTCTTCGGACTCGCCGTAGTACTTCGACATGATCTCCGGACCGGAGATGGTTTCGAAGTAGGCGTCGATCTCGTTGGCGACGGCTTTCGCCATCAGCGTCTTCCCGGTTCCCGGTGGTCCGTGCAAGAGGACGCCTTTCGGCGGCTCGATACCGAGTTGCTGGAACAACTCGGGGTGGCGCATCGGCAGTTCGATCATCTCCCGGACCTGATCGAGTTCGTCGTCCAGGCCGCCGATGTCCTCGTACGTGATGTTCGGAACGCCCTCGGTGGAGGGGCCACCGCCGGCGCTGACCTGTTCAGCGGGCGTCTCGGAGATTTCGATGCTCGTCGACTCGGTGATGACGACCGTCCCCTCCGGGGACGTGCCGGCGATTTTCAGCGGGACGGACTGACCCGAACTCGCCATCGGTCCGAACGACAGCGAGAACGGAACCGTCTGACCCTCGGTGACGGCCTGCCCGGACAGCTTATCCCGGACGAGCGGCCCGATGTCACCGCGAATCCGGAGGTTCTGTGGCAGCGCGACGGTGACCGACGTCGCCGGCTTGACGTCCGCGGGCTCGACGGTCACGCGATCGTCGATTCCGACGTTCGCCTCCTGGCGCAGTCGACCGTCGATTCGCACGATCCCGCGACCCTCGTCTTCGGGGTAGCCGGGCCAGACGCGAGCGACCGCTTGTCCGTCGCCGTTGCCCGAGATGACGATATAGTCCCCGTTCTCGAGGTCGAGTTCGCTCATCGAGACGCGATCGATCGCGGCCAATCCGCGACTCGCGTCCTTCTGTTTGAGTGGTTTGACGGTGAGTTTCATAGGTCGGCCTCCAGTTCGATAGTGAGCACGCCGTTTTTCATAAACGTGTGCGCGTCACCTGCGTCGTCGGGCAACTCGAGTTCGTACTGATCGCCACCGTCGACGACGATGACGGTGCCGCCGACCAGATCGACAGTAGCCTCGCTTCGTGGGCCGAAATCGACCGCGAGCATCGAGTGATCGTCGTACTCATAGCGTCGGACCGCCTGGCCTGTTTCGTGGGCGAAGTGTTCGATGTTCATGTTGTAACTAACCAGAAGTAAGCTATCAAACTATATAAACCCTTCGCCCAATAACACGGAGAGGGCGGTACGATAGGCGAAAGACCATTGTTCGTAGTTCAGGTATTTCGACGATTCGTATCGATCGACCTCCGTCGCGGTCACCGGCTCCGGCAGAAATCCAGTCTTTATGCGGTCGCCGCTCGTGTGAGATGGTATGCACACGGTATCACACCACGGGCGCGAGACCGCCTACGAGGTGACCGACCGGGGTGGAAACGGGCCGTCGGTCTGTTGCGTCCACGGAACCGGATCCACGCACGCTCGCTGGCGTGCACAACTGCCTCTCGCGGATCGGAATCCGCTCGTCGCCCTCGATCTCAGCGGCCACGGCTCGTCCGACGATATCGAGGCGGAAGCGGGGTACTCGGCCCTTTCGGCGTACGCTGACGACGTACTCGCCGTCACCGACGCGACGGGTGCGAGCGTCCTGCTCGGAAGTTCGCTCGGCGGTGCAGCGATCATGCACGCCATCGTCGAACGGGACGTCCGCCCCGATGCGGCGATCCTGACCGGAGCCGGCGCACGACTCGGCGTTCTCGAGGACCTCCTCATCTGGCTGGAAACCGACTTCGATCGGGCGATCGAATTCCTCCACGAACCGGGACGTCTCTTTTCCGACCCCGAGCCGGCGTTACTGGAGCGATCCAAGGCGGCGATGAGCGACTGCGGACAGCCGGTCGTCCGACGTGACTTCGAAACCTGCCACACGTTTGACGTTCGTAGCGATCTTTCAAAAATCGACGTTCCCGTTCTCGCGATCTGTGGGGAACGCGACCAGTTAACGCCGCCCTGGTTTCACGAGTACCTCGCCGACGAGATTCCCGACGCGTCGGTCGTCACCATCGAAGACGCCGCCCACCTCGTGATGTTGGAGCAACCGGCGGCGTTCAACGAGACCGTTCGGGAGTTTCTGGAGACGGTCGAGGGCTGATACGGTCCGCTGTAAGTCAGTATCGGCGTATCCGGAGCCGGGTTCCGGGTGCGCCGGTAAACAGTTACAGCAGACCGCCGCGCGTTCTCAGTACAGATCCTCGAGGTCGTCCGCTTCGTGGCTGTGTTCTGGCGCGGGGAAGCTACCGGATTCGACGGCCGAAACGTACTCATCGATCGCAGATTCCATCTCCCGGCGGACCGTTCCGAACTGTTTGGAAAACGAGGGGGACCACGCACTCAACCCGACCACGTCGTCGACGACGAGCACCTGTCCGTCGCAGTCGGGGCCGGCACCGATTCCGATCGTCGGTATGTCGAGGGCGTCGGTGACGTCGGCCGCGAGGTTCGACGGGACGTGCTCCAGGACGAGCGAGAACGCGCCGGCGTTCTCGTGTGCACGCGCGAGTTCCAGAATTCGTTCGGCCCCGTCCTGGTCGGTCCCCTGTCTCGGATACCCGCCGTACTGATTGACGTGTTGTGGTGTCAGGCCGAGGTGTGCCATCACCGGAATGCCGAGTTGAACCATTCGTTCGGTGAGCGAGACGGTGTGTTGACCGCACTCGAGTTTGACCGCGTGGGCACCCTCGTCTTTGAGCATTCGGCCGGCGTTCTCGATGCTGTCTGCCTCGTCGACGCCGATCGAGAGAAAGGGCATATCCGCGACGACGAGAGCGTCCTCCGTCGATCTGGAAACCGCGCCGACGTGGCGAGCAAGGTCTTCGACGGTGACGGGAAGCGTCGTCTCGTATCCGAGACTCGTGTTACCGACGCTGTCACCGACGAGGATCACGTCCACGTCGGCCTCGTCGACGATTTCGGCCGTTGGGGCGTCGTAAGCCGTCAACATCGTGATCGGTTCCTCCCCGGATTTCGCCCTGACGTCCCGTACGGTGGGCATAGACGCTGATTCGCCTCCGTGGACTAAACGCCATCGTTCCGCGGCGCTCTCGGCACGAACGCTCTCCGGAACGAGGCGTGCGCGGTCACGCAACGACCCGCGACGCTTAAGAGGACCGGGTCAGGAGTGACAGTCGTGCCAGAACCCGTCGAAACGACCACGCCCGACGGCGTCGACTACGGCTGGGTGATGCAAGTTACCTTCGTCGTCACGATCGTCGTCGGCGCGCCGATCGTCGCCCTACTCTCGCTGTCCGCCGAGCTTCCGACCTGGGGTGTGCGAGCGGAGTTCGCGATCCGGGTGGGTGCGCCGATCTGGTTCGCGACTGCCGTCGTCGTCTTCGTGTACGCAAAGCGGACACGGACGGACCGGACGTGACCCAACTCGACCGCTGAACTGAGTGCGAGGAAACCCGCCACCGGTCGACGTGACGTCGCCCGGGTGCGCCGGTGATGAGGATCTATTCGTGGACGTACTCGAAGGCCGTTCCCGCCCGTTCGGCCGTCAGTTCGTCGCTCGGGGAGTCTCCGATGAACAGCGTCCGCTCCGGGACGGCGTCGAGTTTGTCGACTGCCTCGAGTAACGGCTCCGGGTAGGGTTTTTGGCGCGCAACGGTGTCGCGGCCGACGACGATGTCGACCGCCTCGTCGAGGCCGTGTCGATCGAGCGCGATTCGACAGGCCGTTTCGCAGTTGAGCGAGCAGACGCCGACGGGGACCGACCGCTCTTCGAGGTCGTCCGCGTGGGCCAGTCGCGGGGACGTCGGCGCACCCTCGCGTTCGTGGGCGGCGACGGCCGAGTGAGCCTCGGTTTCGAGGTCGAACTCCGGTGCCCTCTCGAGGAGATCCCAGATATCCGTCGTCGGCGGTTCGACGTCCGCCGAGTCGTACACCGCGAGAACGTCGGCGGCGACTGCGTTCCAGTCGACGTCGAGTTCGACGAGCGTTCCATCCAGATCGTAAACGACGGCGTCGTAGTCGGTCATACCCGCAGTTCGTGGTCGATGCCGATATACTGTCGGTCGTGATCGCAGTCGGTGAGACGACCGCCCTGCCGGTAATCGCTATTCGAGGCGAGCCAGCCGGTTGAGGGCGTACACCGTTCGGAGGACGTCGACGCTCTGTCCCCGATCGAAAACGAGTTCGTCCGTCTCGAGGACGTGAGCCAGGGTGTCCTCGGAGGCGTGTTCGGGCGCAGCCGAAATGCCTGCGTCGTTCTCCGTGACCCATTCCATGACGCGGAGATCGCTCTTCGAATCGCCCATCACGAGCGCGAACGGATCGTCGACGCCGAGTACGTCGAGCGCTCGTTCGACGCCGACCACTTTGTTCAACTCGAGGCTTCCGATTTCGGCCGCGTCTGCCTCGTAGTACGCGACGTCGATTCGCTCGAGGACGGCCGAGAGTTCGTCCGGAACGCCACCGACGTCGAGGTCGGGGTACGCACCCTCGCGCTCGAGAACGGTCCGGATTTCGGGGTCCTGGGTGGCGTAGAAGGTTCGGGTCCAGTCGACGACGGCTTCGGAGTCGCTCTCGCCGTCGTCGCTCACACCGATCGAGTCGAGTTCGATGGCGATCGCATCGGCCAGCAGGTCGATCAGGTAAACCAGCGCCTCGTCGATGATCTCCCGGGCGCTCGTCGAACCGGTCTCGTAGTTCGGCTTCATCGTCACGTTGAACTCGTTGCCCTGGAGGTGACAGCCCCGCCGAAGCTGCTCGGGAGCCTCCGGAAGCACCCGTGAGCGAATATCGTCGAAAACGTCCCTGATTTCCGGCTCGAGGTCCTCGTAAAGTAGCTGTTTGGTCTCCGCGCCGTGGCCCGGCGTGAACACTCCGGTCCCGGCCTCGTAGACGATCGAGAGATCGCCGGAGTGGACGATTTCGCTTCCGAGACCCTGGATCGCGAACCCCTTGACGTTCTCGAGTGTCTGGCCGGTACAGATGACGATCGGAACGCCGGCGTCGTAAAACTCCGTCAGGACGTACAGCGTCTCCCGCGGGATCTCGTTGTCGGTTCCGCCGGCCGACCGTAGCGTCTCGTCGACGTCGAGAACGAGGACGTTCACGTCGCGTCCGTACTTGGTCTCGAGATCCAGCGCGGTAAACGCCTGATCCCGGTTCGCCCGCGAGGCGACCTCCGCGAACGTCTCTCCCGCTGCGAAGCCCGTTCGGATCTCGTCCTTTCGGCGTTCGAGTTCCTCGGTCGCCGTCTGCCAGTGCTCGAGTGCCACTCGGGAGTCGACGGCCGGAAAGATGTCGACGAACTCCTGATATTCGCGCAGCGTCTGCGTATCGTACTCATCGAAGAGCCGATAGACGAGATCGTATCGTTCCATATCACGAACAGGCTGTTTCAGGGAGTTATAGGTTCCCCACGGCGCTCGCCGGACGACGATACGACTATAAAAACGGCGACCGAATCGCCGGTATATGAAGAACGTTGACGATCTGATCGAGAGTGCAGCCGAGCTCGCCACTCGCGGGCTGTCCAAGGGTGAGATCGCGGACGAGCTCAACGTCTCCCGCGAGACGGCGAGCTGGCTGGTCGAACGGAGCGACACGGCACCGACGGGTCAAAGCGCCGCGGACACGAACGAGCGATCCGTCGGCGGACCACAGGACATCCACGTCGACTGGTCCGCGATCGGCCGCGACAGCAAGCGGATGGAATACATCGCGGCTGCGATGGCGGATATGCTCGCCAAGCACGGCGAAGACGTCGATCTGACGGTCGGTATCGAGAAAGCCGGCGGCCCGGTCGCGACGCTCGTCGCACGCGAACTCGAGACCGACCTCTCGACGTACACTCCGGCGAAGCATCAGTGGGAGGAAGGCGACATGGACGATCTCGGCGGAACGTTTTCGCGGAACTTCGCCGGAATTCGAAACCGCGAATGCTACGTCGTCGACGACACGATCACGAGCGGGACCACGATGCGCGAGACGATCGACGCGATCCGTGCACAGGGTGGCGATCCGCTCGCGTGCATCGTCCTCGCGGACAAACAGGGGATCGAAGAGGTCGACGGCGTTCCCGTCTACTCGCTGTTACAGGTCATCAGCGTTGGCAAGGACGAGTGATCGGCGTCCCGGTCGGACTCAGTCCTCGAGTGATAGTCCGGCGTGCCAGCTGTCGACGCCCTCCTCGCGCTTTCGTTCGTCCATCTTCGCGAGCAGATGGACCGCGAGCGTCGCGGTTTCTGCGGCTCGCGACTCGCCCTCGACCCGGAACTCGCCGCCATCGCGGTCGGCGTAGACGGTACAGACTGCACCCGCCCGAAGCCCGTACAACGTCGCGAGCGTACAGATCGCGCTGGCTTCCATCTCGATGTTCGCGACGTTTGCCTCGGTAAGCTGATCGACGAGGTCGCTCGAGCCGGCGGCCTCGAACCCGTCGAATCCGGGTCGACCCTGACCCGCATAGAAGGAGTCGGCGCTCATCGTCAGCCCCGTGTGGTAGTCGTAGCCGAGACGTTCGGCCGCCGCGATCAACGCGGAGACGACCTCGTGATCCGCGACGGCGGGGTAGTCCTCGCGAACGTACTCCGCGGTCGTTCCCTCCTGGCGGACTGCGCCTGTCGTGATGACGAGGTCACCCACGTTCATTTCGGGCTGGAGCGCGCCGCACGACCCCACCCGGATGAACGTCTTACAGCCCACGCGTGCGAGCTCTTCGACCGCGATGGCCGCGGACGGACTGCCGATTCCCGTCGAGGTGACCGAGATCGGGGTCCCCTCGACGGTCCCCGTCGCCGTCCGGTACTCGCGGTGGTGTGCCCTGCTCTCGTGGTCGTCCCAGTGTGCGACGATCTTCTCGAGTCGCTCGGGGTTTCCCGGCAGGAGAACGGTCTCCGCGACGTCGTCCGCGCTCACCTCGAGGTGGTACTGTTCGTCGGCGTTCGGATCCTCGCTGTCCGCGTTCATCTAGTCGAGGCGGTTCGTCGCGGCGCTGTATATAACTGCAGGGCGGTCGTGGACGTGATATGGAGCACGGACGGCTCACGGACACCTACGTGGCGGCGGTCCAACACGATCTCGTTGACCTTCCCGAGGGGACGACGCTGGTTGGGGTCGTTCGAAAGCCGACGGCGTGGTTTCACGCCGCCGTCGACGAGAATCGACCGTCACTCGGCCCGCCGAGGACGCTCCTCGAATCGACCCGGGAAACCGTAGACGATCTGAAAATGCGCGGCATCTGCGACGAGGGTGCACACAACGCGGCCTGGGAGCAGGTCGAATTCGACGAGCGGTACCGGACGTACATAGAGACGTCACCGGAGGCACAGGCTGCACTTTCCGATCTCGAAGGACGACTCGCGTCCGGCGAGTCGCTTGCACTCGTCTGTTTCGAGAACACCGACAAGAAGCGCTGTCACCGGTCGATCCTTCGTGACCGCCTCGACGAACGGGCGTGAGACGACCGGCGCAGGGAGTCCAGAACCGCCGGCCTGGGCAATCCTCGAGCCGGTCTCGCTGGTTCTCACAGCCGATCCGTGAGAGCGGTGACGACGTTCGTCGACGCGAGCACGGCCGAGACGATCGCCGCGACGACCACTGCCACGAACACGTACCGAGCCACGGTGAACGGGTCGGGCGGGGAGACCATCGACGCGACCACGATAGCGACGCCGCCCACCACCAGAAACGTCCCTAGAAACTGACCGACGGGTGACGAACTCATACCGAACTGTTCTCCCTCAGTGAAATATCTGTTGCGCCCGAGAGGAGCCGTCCAGATTCGAGGGGTCGACGATTTCCATACCGGAACGGAATATCTCATCGGATCGGCTGGCGAACGAACCGTACCCGCAGCGCACTCGACGCTGATCGATCGAACGTCCGGTGAACATCATTATCGATAGTTAGATATTCTCACAATCATGTCTATTAGCGTATTCTTATCGTCTCTCACGACGTACGTTCACCCTCACATGGGATCAACTATCGACGACCCATCTTACACCGATGGTGAATCCGAACCGGTGGACGCACGCAAAGACCGCTCGAGGCTGGCCGCCGTTCGGTTCGGGATTTTCTACGTGCCGCTGGCAGTGGCCGGCGCGATGACAGTCGTGTTTCTCCCGGACTTACTCGCTACGCTCGTGACGGGCTGGACCGCCGAGGGTGGTGCCGAACTCGGCATCCACCGACTGCACGTGATGGGCATCGCCACCGTCGTGGGGGTGTTCTTGCTCGGGCTGTTTGCACAGGCGATCCGCCCGAAACAGCGCGTCGCCTCGATGTGGGGCGCGTTCGTCATCATTCTCGCCGTAACCGCCGGAACCGTCGGATACGGAGTCGGACGCCCGGAAGAGGTCATTCCGTTTCTCATCGTGACGACCGTCGCACTCGTTGCCCACCCGGCGGGTCGACAGCTGTTCCGTCGGAGTGACTCCTACAGTCCGGCGCTCCTGGCGCTGGTCGCCGTCGCCGCCGTGCCGCTGCTCGCGTTCGTCGCGACGCAGCTGAGTCTCTCCTCGAGCCCGGTCGATCCGCACGCGCTCGACGGTCACTACGTGATGATGGCCGGTCTCGCGATCGCGCCGCTCGCCTACGGCGTGTTCGCGGCAACCGGGTTCGTCGGCTGGCGCCTCGCCGCGTGGCTCGCCGCCCTTCCGATGGCCTACTACGGCTTGCTGGCGATCTCGTTTCCCGCACAGTCCGGAGCGGCGGGACCGGGCTGGGCGGTCGCGGCGATCCTCTGGGCGATCGCGTTCGTCGCGGTCGCGGAATACTCACGCACGGGATCGTCCACGCTGCTCCGGCGGGATCGGAACTGAACCATTCGGCGACGTGGTCCGTCCGGATCGGTCGGATCGGATGGTCGAGTCAGTTCCGGGTTTGTTAACCGATATCCCCTCCGAGGGTACCCGTGAACGTCCTCGAGCGGTATCAGACGGTCGTCGTCGTTCTCGCGATCGGCGGCGGCGTTCTCGTCGGACAACTCGCCTGGGTTCCTGCCGTCGCGGAACGGCTGATCCTCCCGTTTTTGCTCGGTATGCTGTTCGGAACGTTCGTTCAGGTTCCGCTGACGGGTCTTCGGAACGCCGTCGCGAACCGGCGCGTCGTCGGATCGAGTCTGGTGATGAATTTCGTCTGGAACCCGCTGTTCGCGATCGGCCTCGGGTACGTCTTCCTGCGAGAGTACCCCGCGCTGTGGGTCGGCCTGCTCATGCTTATGGTCACACCGTGTACCGACTGGTACCTCATCTTCACCGACATCGCGGACGGCGACGTCGCGCTCGCCACCTCGTTGCTACCGTACAACCTGCTCTTGCAACTGGTTCTCCTGCCGGTCTACCTCTCTCTCTTCGCAGGCGAACTCGTTTCGTTGCCACTCAAGACCCTGCTCGAGAGCGTCGCCCTCGTCCTCGTCGTCCCGCTCGTGCTGGCCGCGACCGGTCGGGTAACGCTCCCGAAACTGCTGGGAGAAGCTTCCTTCAGGCGGACCCTCGTTCCGGCGCTCGGACAGGCCCAGATACTCTTTCTGGCGCTCGCGATCGCCGCGATGTTCGCCTCCCAGGGCGAGGTTATCCTCGAAAACCCCGGCGTTTTGGCGGTGCTCGCCGTTCCGGTGATCGCGTTCTACGCGATCAATTTCGCGCTCGGACTGGGAATCGGCCGAGTGGCCGCGTTCAGCTACGAGGAAACCGTCTGTTTCAACTGTACGATTCTGTCGCGCAACTCACCGGTCGCCCTCGCGATCGCAGTCGTCGCGTTCCCACACGAGCCACTCATCGCCCTCGCACTGGTGATCGGACCGTTGCTCGAGCTCCCGCTCTTGAGCGTCGTCTCTCACCTGTTTTTGAACCTTCGAGAACGGGGTCTCTGGAAATCAACGACGTCTCATTCTGGTGAATTCGAGTAGTTCACCGCGTTCTCGAGGATCGTTCTTCCGTGATACCGTCTCCAAAACGTTGTTCTATTCTTCCTGATAAACAATAGATATAAGTTACTACGGAGAGGTAATTACGATGGAAGCCGCCCTCCATCGGGGGCTGCAAAATGCCCCGGGTGCTCTAACACCCGAGACGCGGCTTCCAACCTCATCCGGTTGTCGCCATGATTGCATACCTACTCGCGGGATATAAACGTCTCGCACGATCGACGGATCGGCCGCCACGAACAGCGACGTCTGCGGGCGCGAGAGGACGTGCCGCGCGACGACGGGCGCGTCGGGAACGCCGACGGCTGCGCGACAGACACCACGAACGGGCTCGTCAGGCGGGACTCTGACCCTCGGTACGGTGGTCTCACAACACGCAGCGGCCGCGCTCGAGGTTCGGTTCGCGGTCGCCGAGTGACCGAGTCACGGTGACTCGAGTCTCGGCGGCCAGCCGGGGTCTCGATCGGTGTAGCGCCCGATTGGCGTTACAGTTCGGAACCACCCGCTCATCGATCGGGGCTTTAGCCCGTACCCGCGGCTCGAGCAGTTCGAAATAAAATACCGACGCGGGAATGTCATAGATGAGTTCTTGTACCCACATGTAGATGTCCGCCGAACGGCAAGTACAGGAGACTCATGTTCCACAGAGTCACTTCGGCGGTCGTCGAAGCGAGAGAATTACTGCTGGAGTGGGGGGAGTTGTACCTGCTTGAACCGGAACTGCTCGACTGCCTCCACCAGCGCAGTGAACTCGGCGGGGTCTGCCGGCTTCGTCAGGTAGGCGTTGGCCTGAGCATTGTAGCACCTCGCAATATCCTCGCTGGCCCCGGAACTCTTGAGCATAATCACTGGAAGCGGCCTGAGTTGTGGATCGTCTCTGATCGCTTCGAGAACGTCACACCCGTCTTTTCCGGGGAGATTCAGATCGAGGAGGACGAGATCCGGGAGCGACGCTGACTCATACGCACCCTGCTGGGTCAGAAAGTCCAAGGTATCATCCCCGGTGGTGACGACATGAAGTGTCGTCTCACAGTCCGTTTCCTTGAATGCCTCCCGAGTGAGACGCGCATCGCCGGGATTGTCTTCGACGAGGAGGATTTGGAGGGTTTCATCGGAACGTGGCTGGGTAGAGTGACTCATGGTGGACGTCACGAGTGTTCAACAGGACACCTCCAGTATATCGACCTCAATCGCATCGGTTGTCTCAACCTGTACCGTGCATCCGTTATACTCGAAGGTGACCGACCCACTCCTCGGCCCATTCTTTGTTGATTCAAAGAGGTCGTTTAGTGCCTCAGTATCGATTGCAGAGTAGAGTGGTGGTGTAAGTTCCTGTGGATCTATCCCTTTGCTCTCAGCAACTTTTTGAACAATCTTCAGGGTCACTGCGTCTGATTCTGGCCGCTGTGGTGGGTTCGAAATCATACAATCATTGTAGTGGTGTCAGACGTTTAAACAGGAGGAAGAGTCTCTTTGCCAAACACCAGAAGAGAACTTCTAAGCTGGCCGTTACCCAATATCAAATATAGTGTTTATAAGGCAATATCTTCAGCTACTCAATATTTGATTTATCCACCATCTCCTGGATGATATGATTGAAGGGTTGCGTGCTTTTCCGACGGAGAATGTCGGACTGATCTATATCGATACCTTTTGATTCAAGTTCTTCAGAGCAGGATTCTACAGTACTTATATCTATACTAACAACCTCTACATGGAGATTTCGTCTTCCAGTTAACAATTCTCTGGTTTCTACGACACCATCTACGGCTAGTGCCTCTTCCGCGAGACTTCTCCGTTTTTCTACCGGAACAGTACACACAAAAAGGACGTGATAAGGGATTCCGGCTTGTTCGTAATTAACCTTCGGCTGGAAACCTTCTAAAATCCCCTCGTTCTTGAGTTCTTGAATTCGGTTAGTAACCGTGGAAGAGGATACGTCAATTCGTTCCGCTATCTTATCATGTGTGAGGTTAGTTTCCGTCTCCTTCTCAAGAAGATATAATATTTTCCGGTCAGTCTTATCGATGTCCATACTACAGTGAGGTTGTCATCTCAGTTTAGATTTTTCCCAACAGAACTAGGATCTCAGTTCTCTCTAACAGTAGTTGGTAGCACGGTTTCTTTATCCAGAAACCTGGTTGAGAATGAATTATCCGATTCGACAACTACGTGTGCTTACTAATCGATGATAGTAGCGATAATTACAGACGGCTCAGTTACCGCTCGCTACGCTCACGGTGCCTTCGCCGTACCGCAGAGAGACGCGCTGTCGCGCGTCTCGAACAGCGATCTACCCGTGTAGAAACTGCGAGCGAAGCGAGCAGTTTGCACGTGTAGTGTACGCTCATTATCCGACTGCCCTCCGTTATCGGACACTGATTTACCGGTAAGTACGGGTGGAGCAGTTACCAGAGCAACTACCGGTCTCTCTGAAATTTCTCAAGATCAATTGCTGATTATAGAGGGGAAGTTTAGCAGAGCACGTCCTCATTTTTGAGAGCGTTAGAATGTGTTGGTAGGAATTTGGCCTCTGTTCTGGCTGAGTAACCGAACCACCGGCTTAACCCCTCCCTAATTTGGCTCCTTCACAATCTGTCGTTCGGAACTCCTGACGACACTCGAGATAACTCTTGAGGACGTTACGATCAGTCGTCGATAGCCGTCTCGAGGTCCTCGCCGAGTAGCTCCTCGCGGTGCTCGTCCAGCAGTGGCGCGCGGCCGCCTGGCTCGGGTGGGGTTTCGGTCATTTTGATTGGGGTGCCCGCGATTTCGACCTCGGTGTCGGCACCGGGCTGTTCGACGGAGACGAGTAGCTCTCGCGTGCGAACGTGTGGGTCGTCGAAGATGTCGTCGGTGGTCTGGACCGGCGCGGCCGGCACGTGTCCCTCGAGCGTCGCCACGAGTTCCGCGGACGTCCGGCGGATGGCCCAGTCTGCGATCTCGTCGCGAAGCGTGGCCCTGCTCTCGAGGCGGTCGGCGGCGGTCGGGTAGGCCTCGGCGAGATCGGTGCGGTCCATCGACTCACAGAGGGCGAGCCAGTGGTTCGTTCCGAAGGCGGCGATGACGACGTGACCGTCTGCGGTCTCGAACGCGTCGTAGGGAAAGAGCGTGGGGTGGGCGTTTCCGCGCCGCGTCGGAGCCGATCCGGTATAGGAGTGCTGGTAGATCGCGCGTTCGGTCATGCTGATCATCGCGTCGTACAGTCCGGTGTCGACGTACTGGCCCTCGCCGGTCCGGTTCCGGTGGGTGATCGCGGCGAGGATTCCGATGCAGTTCAGCGTCGCGGTAAAGAGGTCCCCGATACCGGGGCCGACTTTCGTCGGCGGGCCGTCCGGCTGGCCGGTGATCTCCATGACGCCGCCGAGCGCCTGTGCGATCAGGTCGAACGACGGCTGACCCTGTCGGTCCGTTTCGCCCGTGCGCGGATCACCGAAGCCGCGGATCGACGAGTAGACGAGCGCCGGATTGCGCTCGGAGAGGGTTTCGTAGCCGAGATCGTATTTTTCCATCGTCCCCGCGCGGTAGTTCTCGGCGACGACGTCGGCCGTCTCGACGAGCGAGAGGAAATCGGCGCGGTCGCGTTCCTCGCGGAAGTCGAGTTCGACGCTTCGCTTCCCGCGGTTGACGCTCTGGAAGTAGCCACCGTAGGCCTCCTCCCCCGGATCGGAGACGAACGGCGGATTCGATCGGATGAGGTCGCCCCCCGGCCGTTCGATCTTTACCACGTCCGCGCCCAGATCCGCGAGCAACATCGTACAGTACGGTCCGGCGAGCACCTGCGTGAGATCGAGTACGCGCAGGTTCGACAGCGCACCCATGCGCCGAGAGTCCCGGCACAGGCCCAAAAACCTTTGCTAATAATCATTATGTTTGTGTCCTTATCCCACACCCACTCCCTAAACGCCATTAAAGAATATTATCATGGAAGATCATTAACTTTATCACCCCGCTCCGCATGCCACAGGATGCATGTCGCAAACGGTTGTCCTCGGCGTGATCGGCTCCGACGCACACGTCGTCGGGATCACGATCCTCGAGCAGGCGTTCAGTGCAGCAGGCTTCGACGTCGTCAACCTCGGCGTTCAGACCTCTCAGGAGGAGTTCGCAGAGGCAGCGGTAGCACACGACGCCGGGGCTGTACTGGTGTCCTCGCTGTACGGCCACGCCCGACAGGACTGCCAGGGGTTCCACGACGTTCTCGAGTCGGCCGAGATCGATGCGGTCACCTACATCGGCGGCAATCTCGCCGTCGGTCAGGACGACTTCGAGCGGACGCGAGAGACGTTTCGCGAGCTCGGTTTCGATCGCGTCTTCGACTCCGAAACCGATCCCGAGGAGGCGATCGCCGCACTCAGACGGGATCTCCAGATCAGACCGACCGAGACCGAACGAGTTACCGTGAGTTCGTAGATGATACGCGACGAACGCCTTCGATCCGACGAGCTACGGCGAATCGACCGGGAGATTCGGGCCGACTGGTCCACGGGTGCGGCGGTGGAGTTCGAGGAGGCGATCGCCTTCCACGACTCACTTCCCGCGAGCAAGCGGTTTGCGGACGTCCTCGAGTCGGCTGACGTTCCCCTCTTGCAACCGCGGGCGGGGGTTCCCAGACTCGACGACCAGATCGATCTCCTCGAGTCGCTGCGGACGGACGGCGGGGCCGATCTCCTGCCGACGACGATCGACTCCTACACCCGGGACAACGAGTACGAGAAGGCGGCGGAGGGACTCGAGGCGGCCCGGGAGACGGGTGAGGATACGCTCAACGGTTTTCCGGCCGTCAATCACGGCGTTTCGGGCTGTCGTGAGCTGATCGAGTCGATCGACGCGCCGATCGAGGTGCGCCACGGAACCCCAGACGCTCGGCTGCTCGCGGCGATCACCTTCGCCGGCGGGTTCCAGAGCTTCGAGGGGGGACCGATCTCGTACAACATTCCGTACACGAAGCGCCACGGACTCGCCGAAACAATCGAGAACTGGCAGTTCGTCGATCGACTGGCGGGAGCTTACACCGAACGCGGCGTGCGGATCAACCGCGAGCCGTTCGGCCCGCTGACCGGAACGCTCGTTCCGCCGTCGATCGCCATCGCCATCATGCTGATCGAGGGGCTGCTCGCGGCGACCCAGGGCGTGCGCTCGATCACGCTCGGTTACGGCCAGGTCGGGAACGTCGTCCAGGACGTGGCGGCCCTGAACGCCCTCCAGAAACTGGGCGAGGAGTATCTGCCCGACGAGGTCGTCGTCACGACCGTCTTCCACGAGTGGATGGGCGGCTTTCCCCCGGACGAGGCCCGCGCCAGCGGCGTCATCGGTCTCGGCGGTATGACCGCGGCGATCGCCCGACCGGACAAGGTCATCACGAAATCCCCCCAGGAGTTCCAGGGCGTGCCGACCCGGGAGGCGAACGCCGCCGGCCTGCGCACGACGCGTCAGGTCATCGATATGGCGATCGAACAGGAGATCGACATCGACGGCATCGACGAGGAACGGGCACTCATCGAGCGCGAAAGCCGGTGCCTGATGGACGCCGTCTTCGACCGCGGCGATGGCGACATCGTCCGGGGAACGATTCGGGCGTTCGACGACGGGGCGCTCGACGTCCCCTTCGCTCCGAGCGACAGCGCGAAGGGGGCCGTTCTGCCGGCGCGCGACGACGACGGCCGCGTCCGAATCTTCGAGTGGGCCGATCTCGAGATGGACGGCGAGATCAAGGAGATCCACGGGGCGCGACTCAGCCGGCGCGCCGACACCGAGGGTCGCGACCAGTCGTTCCGGATGGTCGCGGACGACGTCGACGCGATCAGCGAGGGAAAGCTCATCGGCCGGCCGGAACCGCGAGGTGACGTGTAGTGCGGATCACGGACGTTCACGCGACGCCCGGCTACGCCGGCTTCTTCTTCGACGACCAGCGCGCGATCAAGCGCGGCGCACAGCAACAGGGATTCACCTACGACGGCGATCCCGTCACGGAGGGCTTCGAGGCGATCCGACAGGCCGGCGAGGCGCTCATCGTCGACGTCACTCTTGAGGACGGAACCGTCCACCGCGGCGACTGCGCTGCCGTTCAGTACTCCGGTGCCGGCGGACGTGATCCGCTCTTTCGGGCACGGGCGTCCGTTCCCGTCGTCGACGGACCGATCGCTGAGGCACTCGTCGGTCGTGACGCGAGGGACTTCCTCGCGAACGCCGAACTGCTCGAGGATCTGCGCCCCGACGGGACGGCCCTCCACACGGCGCTTCGGTACGGCGTCTCGCAAGCGCTGCTCGCGGCGGCCGCGGCGGCGAGGACGACGACGATGACGGACGTACTGGCCGACGCGCTCGGGACGGTGCCGGCGACCGACCCCGTTCCCGTCTTCGGCCAGTCCGGCGACGACCGCTATGAAAACGCCGAGAAGATGATCGTCAAGGGCGTTCCGGTGCTTCCACACGGCCTCATCAACAGCCGCGAGAAGCTCGGCAGGGACGGCGATCGGCTGCTCGAGTACGTGGCGTGGCTCGTCGAGCGATCGGCGGAGCTCGGCCCGGCCGAGTACGAGCCGACGTTTCACGTCGACGTCTACGGCACGATCGGTGCGTGGTTCGGTCCGCCCTACGACCGTCCGGAGGTCGTCGACTACTTCGCTACCCTCGCGGAGGCGGCGGCTCCCCACCCGATCCGGATCGAGGGACCGATCGATGCCGACGGTCGGAGCGCCCAGATCGACGCGATGGCGGCGTTGCGGGACGGTCTCCGCGACGGCGGCGTCGACGTCGAACTCGTTGCCGACGAGTGGTGCAACACGCTCGCTGACGTCCGGGCGTTCGTCGACGGCGGTGCGGCCGACCTCGTTCAGGTCAAAACGCCCGATCTGGGCGGAGTTCACCGAAGCGGCCGGGCCGTCCGCTACTGCGACGGGACCGATACGCGAGCCTACCTCGGCGGAACGTGCAACGAGACGGCGACGTCGGCCCGCACCTGTGCACACGTCGCGCTCGCGACCGATGCCGCCCAGGTGCTCGCGAAACCGGGCATGGGATTCGATGAAGGATACATGATCGTCGAGAACGAAATGCGACGCACGATCGCACGACGAACGCGAAGACGAGAGTCGATCCGCGGGACGAACTGCGAGACGGAGGTGACGACCGATGACTGAACGACCCGACTGGACCGACGCAGACGCGTTCGCACGGGCGCTCGAGCGCGCCGACACCAGAACCAAGGGCCACTACTTCGAGGACTTCACCGACGGCGACATCCTCGAGCACGATCCGGGGCTCACGCTCACGCGCTGGGGGAACGAACGCTGGATGAGCCAGACGCTGAACCACGATCCGGCCTACTGGCGCTCGGACGCCGCGGCCGAACGGGGGTACGACGAGCCACCGATCCATCCCGACTACCTCGTCGCAGCCACGCTCGGCGTCACCGTCGAGGATCTGAGCGAGAAAGGCGGCTACTTCCTCGGACGAACGAACGGGCGCTTTCCCACCGGCCCGGTCTTTCCCGGAACGGAACTCCGCGTCGAAAGCGTCGTCCGCGAGACGGCGTCCTCGAGTTCCCGATCCGAGTACGGAATCGTCACCTGGCGAACGCGCGGGCGAGACGCGGACACGGGTGCGGTGATCTGTTCGTACGAGCGAACGAACATGATCCCGCGCCGGGAGCCACTCGAGACGGATGGAGGGGCGTCCGAGACGGGTGACAGTGATGGGGCCGAGACGGCCGGCGATGGAGACGGTTCCGAATCCGAACCCGCATCTGCCGGCGGCGGCGAACTCCCCGAGACGTTCATCACGCCCGATGGTGGCTTCTTCGAGGACTTCGTCGCCGCACTCGAGGACGCCGACGATCGGAACGCGGCCGTCGCCTACCGCCACGAGCGCGGACGAACCCAGGACGACGTCACCGTCTCCTCGCTGCCGCTTTCAACGCTGAATACGGCGAAACAACACCACAACGCCGACGTCATGGCCGATTCACCTTCGGGCGAGATCGTCACCTACGGCGACGTCACCCGCTCTATAGCGCTCGGTCACGCGCGCTCGGACGAGCGAACCTGGCGCGAACTCGGTTTCGACGATGAGCGGTTCCACACCTTCGTCGCGCCGGGCGACACCGTGTACGCGTTCACACGAGTCATAGAGACCGACGACGGAAGACAGGTCTCCAACGAGTCCGCAAGTTACTCGAGCGACGATGCGGGCACCGTCCGATTCGAACACATCGCGTTCAACCAGCGAGAGGAACCCGTTTACTCGGGGACACGAACCGCGGCGATCCAGCGACGGTCGCGCTGAAGACCCAGCCGATCGAGACAGTCGATGTTCGAACCGAAACGAACGATATCCGAAACGGACGATACCCGATGACTGATACGACCCGACTCTGTCGAACGTTCCAGACCGCACCGGCCGCCGTTCCGAAAGAAGACACGGCGAAGTACCTCGCCTCCGGGCTCGACGCCAAGGGGTTCGAGGCACCCGACTGGCTCGTCCCCGACCTCGAGGACGGCACCGCGCCGGAGATGAAAGCCGAGGGACTCCAGAACGTCGTCGAACGCGTTCCGGGGGCCGAATTCCCCGGCGAGATCTGGCCGCGCGTCGAGTGGAGCTACGAGGATTCGACGCTCCGTGAGACCGGACGTGGACAGATCGGCAAGCTGGTCGCATCACTCGGAGACGAGATCGACGGCGTCGTCGTTCCCAAGATCGGTCGCCTCGAGGACGTCGAACGTGCCGCCGCGGTCGTCGCGGAGGCCGAAGCCACCAACGGCTACGACGACGGCTCGATCGGCCTCTCGGTGATCGTCGAGACCGGTCGGGCGCGCTCCGATCTGCGTGAAATCGCGAGGTTCGGAGAGCAATCTCGACTCACCGCGTTGATCTTCGGCCCCGTCGATTACACCGCCGAACTCGGCGGTCGCGACCTCGGAGACGGCCGTCCGCGGTGGGACGGCCTGCTCGAGACGCTGTCGAACGAGGCGAGCGCGGCGGGATTGCTGGCGATCGGTGGGCCGTTCGACGATCTGTTCAAAACGCGCGCCGGACTCACCTATTACAACGCCGACGAGTACGCGGATCAGGCCGAACACGAGGCCCGGTTGGGGCTCGACGGCTCGTGGTCGCTGTATCCGAAACAGACGATCCAGGCAAACACCGTGCACATGCCGACCCCCGAAGAACTCGAACGAGATGTCGGACGGATCGAGCGGTTTAACGAGGCCAAACGGGCGGGAACCGGCGCGGTCACCATCGACGGACAGATGGTCGACGAGGCGACGTTCAAGAACTTCCGAAACACGGTCACGACGGTCCGTGCGATCCACGACACTCGCCCGGCCCAGACCGGCGAGTACTACGACGACGATCTCCTAGAGCGCGCGCTCTCGCTCGAGTTGTCGTACGCCGCCCTCGGGTAACGCGGAGACGCCCGACGCTCCGTTCTCGAGACGTACGTTCCTCGTACGCCGAGACGTACTATCCCCGTTCCTCGAGCCGACCGGTTCGGTCGGCCGAAGCCGCGAACCGGCCGCTGGGAACCGGTTCGTCCGCCGATCGGCGGTATAGGGATTGCCTACTGTCGCGTCGACCACTTGTCCCCGCGGCTCCGTCGGTGAACGGATACGATAACAAAGGCAACGGCGGCCGATCGGTGCAGATGCGAGGTTCCGCCTCGCACGGACGCTCCGTCCGTTGGACGGCGCTCGGCGACAGACCACCGCCGAGCTTCCTCCTCTCCTGTGGCTGTGTCCCCTCCCCGCTCGAGACGCGTCGGGTCGGTTGTTACTATAGGTCCTCGACTGCAAGGCAGCCGTATGGACACGTTAGCTCCGACCGAAACCGAAGGGTCGGTTGTCGATCGGGAAACGGTACTGGTCGCCGCCGTGGACGTCGCTCTCCTGGCGGCCCTGATCGTCGTCGGACAGCGCAGCCACGGTATCGATCCGATCACGCAACCGGCCGCGTCCCTCGAAACGGTCGCACCGTTCGTGATCGGCTGGCTCGCCGTTTCGGTGCTCGCGGGACTGTACGCGCGGGGGAGTTCGATGGGAATCGTTCAGACGACCAGAACCGTCGCCGTTGTCTGGCTCGCGGCGGCAAACGTTGGGGTTCTCCTGCGGGCGTCGTCCCTGTTCGACGGGAGCGCTGAGTGGCCGTTTCCACTCGTCATCACCGGGTTCGGCCTGATCGTTCTCGTCGGCTGGCGGATCGGCTATGCGGTCGTCACTGCCCGGAGTGGACGCTGAACGCGCCGTTCTCGTCAGTTCGATCGGCCCGCGTCCGATCCGCTTTCGCGTCGAAAGAGCGCCTCGACGTTCGACGGCCGAAAGTCGTTCGGCTCGACGCCTCCGTTCGCCTCGAGCGCGCGAGCCAGATAGGTAACGCTGTTTATCAGTCCGAGATGGGAGAACGCCTGCGGGAAGTTTCCGAGTAGCTGTCCGGTCCCGGGGTCGACTTTTTCGGAGTACAGTCCCAGCGGATTCGCGTACTCGAGAACGCACTCGAAGTACTCGCGAGCGCGCTCGAGGCGGTTCGAGAGCACGAGCGCGTCGACGAGCCAGAACGAACAGAGCAGGAACGCTTCTCGTTCGTCCTCGCGGACGTCGGTGTCGACGAAGCGGACGACCAGTCCGTCGTCGGTCGTCAGCCGCTCGATGACGGCGTCGATCGTCGACTGCACGCGCTCGTCCTCCGGCGGGAGGAACTCGTAGATCGGGATCAACAGCACGGTCGCATCGATCGCCTGGTCCGTGTCGAAGTGCTGGACGAAGCTGCTCGCTGACTCACTGTAGCCGCGCTCTTCGATCGCCTCTCGGACGGCCAGTCGATTCTCGTGCCAGCGGTCGGTCGGTGCCTCGAGGCCGTTGTCCCTCGCAAGTGCGATCCCCCGATCGAGAGCGACCCAACAGAGGAGCTTCGAGTGAAGGAAATGACGGTGCTCGTCGCGAAATTCCCAGATTCCGGCATCGCGTTCGTCCCAGTGATCGCAGACGTAGTCGACGATGTCGCAGACGGCGTCCCAGCTTTCGCCAACGCCTGTCTCCGAACCGAACTGGACCGTTTCGTAGATCGCCTGAACGATGGTTCCGTAGACATCCAACTGTTTCTGTGTCGCGGCCGCGTTACCGATTCTGACCGGTCGAGTTCCCCGATAGCCCGAGAGATGATCGAGCGTCTGCTCGTCGATCCCGCTCCCGGTTTCTCCGTGGAGGCCGTACAGGGGGACGATCTCTTCGGGGCCGCGCCGGGCGATATCGACGAACCAGTCGAAGTACTCCCTGGCCTCGCGTCTGTGGCCCGTATCGTGGAGCGCCTGAACGGAGAACTTCGCGTCACGGATCCAGTTGAACCGGTAGTCCCAGGTTCGATCGGAGCCGATCGCTTCGGGAATCGACGTCGTCGCCGCGGCCGGAATCGCTCCGGTGTCGTGGTGAATCAACAGCTTGAGTAGAAGCTCGGACCGGACGACTATTTCGCGCCACCGCTCCGGGATCGACGATCGCTCGCCGTCTCGACCCCCGAGCCAGTCTCGCCAGTAACGTGTGGTTCCCTCGAGCACCGATTCGTAGTCGACGGTTGACAGGGGCTCTCGACCGCCGTACTGGAGACAGACCCACTGCCGATCGCCGGCCGAAAGTGAAACGGTTCCTTCGACGAACGACCGCGACCGATCGATGGAAAATTCGCAGTCGCCGGTCAGAAACAATTGCTCGTCGGTCGGATCGTTTTCGTCGGGATCGTCGTCCTGCCGCCGGTCGTCACCGTCTCGTCTCGCACGGATACCCGTCGACCGTGACTCGAGGATGGTCTCTGCGCGAGCGTAATCGAAACGCGGGTCGAACGAAACCGTCAGGTCGACGGATCCCTCGCCACACTCGAGACGACGATATATCGATTGTTGAAATCGATCGTCGCCGGGCTCGTTCTGGGCGTAAATCGGCATGAAGTCGGTCACCGTCGCCCGACCGCGTCCGGTCTCGAAGACCGTTTCCAGTACGTTCGTCCGATCGACGTAGCGCTGTGTCGAGTCGTACTCGGTGTTCGGTTCGATGGCGAAGTGACCGCCCCGGTCAGCATCGAGGATCGCGGCGAACACGCTTTCCGACTCGAGGTGCGGGAAACAACACCAGTCGACCGAACCGAACCGGCTGACGAGCGCACAGCGATCGTCGTTACCGATGATACCGTAGTCACGAAGCGGGGGATAGTCCATGCGGGGATGTGGGTTGAGTGTCCGACGAGTGCTCGCAGTCAGGCGGCCTCGAGGGCCGTCGACGATGACCGATACAGTCCGTAGCTATTGGACAGCACGGGCAATAACTGTCGGCCAGCACGTGCAGGTCCACACTCGAAGCGATCCGTCGAGTAGCGTTCTCGGACAGTACAGGTGAGCGTTTTAAGTCTCTCGTCGGGGTGGCACCCGCCATGCCATCACGACAACGACCGTGTTCTCGCCGCCGGATGCTCGCGCTGGCACTCGGAACCAGTGGACTTATCGGCGGGACGACAGTCACAGGAGCGACCCGGTCCGTCTCGAGCAGCGAGATCGGGGGAGGTGAGACGAACGGATCGATCCAGAACGACGACGTGGATTCAGATGGATACGCGGCGGTGTACGAGGAAACCATCGACGACGTCGTTCTCGTCGCTATCCGCGGCTCGAACGACGACCCCGGCGGCCTCGGATCGGGATTCGTCCTCGAGAACGGGTTCGTCGTGACGAACCACCACGTCGCCGGCGACGCCGACGGCGTCGAGGTACAGTTCAGGGACGAACAGTGGCGAACTGGAACGGTCGTCGGCTCGGACAGACACAGCGATCTCGCCGTCGTCGAGATCGACGACCTCCCCGAAATCGTCTCCGGGCTCTCCCTTTGGGAGGCCGAGCCGGTGATCGGAAGCGAGGTGCTCGCTCTCGGAAACCCGCTCGGACTCGACGCCTCCATCTCTCAGGGGATCGTCAGCGGAATCGACCGGTCGTTGCCGAGCCCGACAGGGTTCTCGATTCCGGCGGCGATCCAGACCGACGCGCCGGTCAACCCCGGAAACAGTGGCGGCCCCCTGGTCACCCTCGAGGGCGAGGTTCTCGGCGTCGTCTTCGCCGGGTTGGGCCAGACGATCGGGTTCGCGATCTCCGCGCTCCTGGCCGACCGCGTCGTCCCCGCACTTATCGGGGACGGCGCGTACGATCATCCGTATCTGGGGGTGGGCGTCCTTCCGGTCGGACCACAGGTCGCGACGGCGAACGATCTCGAGGAACCACGCGGCGTCCTGATTACGGACGTCGAACCGGGTGGGCCGGCCGACGGCGTACTCGAGTCGGCGACCGAGAGGGAGACGATCGACGGTGATTCGGTTCGCGCCGGCGGTGACGTGATCGTCGCGATCGACGGACACGATATTCCCAACGAGGAGATCCTGTCGTCGACGCTTGCGCTCGAGACCTCACCGGGCGAGACGATCGAAATCGACGTCGTCCGCGACGGCGAACGAGGAACGCTCGAGGTGACGCTTTCGTCGCGACCGGACGTCGACACGCCGTGATCGATCGGACACGAAAGACAGATAAACGACGCTGGGCTGTACACAGATAGACATGGACGTTCCGTACGACCTGACCTCATACGTTCGGGTGTTGAAAATGGCGACGACACCCACCACTGAGGAGTTCCTTCAGGTGTCGAAGATCGCCGGTGCAGGGATCTTGCTCGTCGGCTTCATCGGATTTATCATCGGCGGAATCATGCTGCTCGTGACCGGTGGTTTCTGATGGGAATCTACGCTGTCAAGACGACGGCGAGCCAGGAACAGACCGTCGCGGACATGATTATCAACCGCGAAGAGTCGGAGGTACACGCCGCGCTCGCGCCCGACTCGCTCACGTCGTACGTGATGGTCGAGTCCGATGGACACGCCGTTCTGGAACGCGTCCTCGAGGAGATTCCCCACGCTCGGAGCATCGTTCCCGGCGAGTCAGACATCTCGGAAGTCGAGCACTTCCTCTCACCGAAGCCGGACGTCGAAGGGATCGCGGAAGGCGACATCGTCGAACTCATCGCCGGACCGTTCAAAGGCGAGAAAGCTCAGGTTCAGCGCATCGACGAAGGCAAAGATCAGGTGACGGTCGAACTGTACGAAGCGACGGTTCCGATTCCGGTCACGGTGCGTGGAGACCAGATTCGCGTCCTCGATTCCGACGAACGATAGCGAGCCGATCGGTTCGAGGAGAAGCACCGCGATCGTTTTGTTCGGTATTTTGCGAGAGAGAATTTCCTATCGCTTCGAGCGGGGGCCACACCAGTATCGAGAAAAGCAAAGTACAGACCCACGAGATGTGGGATTTCCGGCGACGTTGGGGACGACGTCCTCGAGAACGATGGCCGGGCACTCGAGACGGCGCTACCGGGTCAGTTGATTCGCGATCAGTTCCATGTCAGCGACCGACTCGATCTCCTCGAGCAGTTCCTCGCGCTCGCGAACCTCCTCGGAGCTCGCACCGTAGGCGCGGACGTACTCCGCGCGACTGTGTTCGTTGAACGCGTGGCGAATCGCGAGATAGCCGTCGGGAACGATCGTCCCACAGACTTTGCATTCGGGGCGTTCGTGTTCGGTCGCCTGATGGATAATAGCCGCCTCGACGTCGTCGAACACGGAACCGCAGCCGTCGATCTCGCATTCCCAGGCCATGTCGTCGTGATTTCGACGGCCTGTCCTCTTGATCTTTTCGCAGCACCGCAGGTGGCGAACGAATCAGAATTCATAACTCGACCGTCTCGAAATGGGGTGTCGTGAGCGCTGGAGGAGTCTCCCGGGTCGACTGTCACGTGAAGGTACTCGACGATACCGTCGTCGCTCGAGCCCGGCGAGCCGGATTCGACGCCATCGTGTACGCACCTCACTTCACCCGTCTCCCGGAAATCCGACGGCGTGCGGCGGTTTACTCGAGCGACGATCTCCTCGTCGTCCCGGCGAGAGAGGTCTTTACCGGGAGCTGGCACGACCGGAAACACGTCCTCGCGATCGGGTTGGACGAGCCGGTCCCGGATTTCATTTCACTCGACGCCGCGTTGACGGAGTTCGAGCGTCAGAACGCGGCTGTCCTCGCTCCGCACCCGGAGTTCGCCACGGTAAGCCTGACCGCGGCGGACCTAAAGCGGTATGCAGAGACGATCGACGCGGTGGACATTTTCAATCCGAAGCACCTGCGGTCACACAACCGCCGGGCGCGCAATCTCGCTTCGGAACTCGGGCTTGCGCCGTTTACGTCGTCGTACGCACACCTCCCGCGATCCGTCGGAATCGCCCACACCGAGTTCGACGCCGAAATCGAGACCGAGGCCGATCTCGTCGCGACCCTCACGGACGGCGTTTCGAGGCGAGTCGTCCATCGAAACGGACTCGAGCGCGTCCGAACGACGGCTCGCGAACTCGCACACCTCATCTACGAAAATACCTGGAAGAAGGCGGATCGACTCTTTCTGTCGGGGATCGAGCCGACGCACCCGCGGCACATCGCCTACGACGGCCGGTTCGACGACGTTTCGGTCTACTGATACGGTCTGCTGTAACTGTTTACCGGCGCATCCGGTACCCGGTCTCCCGATACGCCGATACTGACTTACAGCAGACCGTATGATGCCGCGGGAGTTTGCGCTCCCCAGAATCAGTTTCTGTCCCGGGTATTGATTGCGATTCCAGTGAAAACCAAGCCTGCACGGAGATGATTCTGTGTTAATGGCTTTTATATGGGTAATACAACCAAATTCGTACAAATAATATGCCAAAGATGACTATTTAGCCCGAACAGATAGGTTTATTATTGGACGGATAGACACTATTTCTGTCGGCATCGTGACCGACGTTACGGTGAACTGGCATACGAAAAACCCCTGTGAACGCCGGTGGATCACTCGTGCTCAATCAGCGTGTGTGCGGTCACTCGTGGCTGTGTGACCGTCTCCTGTGATCCGTCCGGGCCTGGCTCCAGTGGGCCCTGGTCCGGCATTTCGTGACCTGTTCGACCGGAAGTGACTTCTCGGGCGATCTACTGTCGTGTGGTCTGCTATCAGTCAACGCGGGGCAATCACAAACCGTGAGTGACTGCCCCGGTGAATCGCCTCGAGCCCCGAGGTGTCCTCCGATGCCCTTCGATAAATCGTCTCAACGATCCGCATCGGCCGACGGTGAAGACGACTACACGAACACAGCAGCGACCGTCAGGTGGCGCGGGAGCGTCGTGTCGAGGAATTCGTGTCCTCTGCGAGCATCCGATGGGCGTAAAACGCGACCGAGAAATCCTGTGGACTCGGAAGCGAACACGCGAGCAGCCCGATCGTGACGGCCGTCTCGAGCGGTGATCCCGCAGTAAGACCACCGGTAGCTGCGACCGCGAAGACGGGTGCGGCGAGTCCGAGCGGAGCGAGTGCGGCGAGTCGGAAGACCCACGGTGGTTCTCGACCGGTTGGGTGCGGATCGACGACGGCCCAGGGACAACTCGCCAGCATCGCGAGGATACCGTCGGTTCGGTCGGGAGCGTACGAGATGGTGTACTCGATGTTTGCCAGCCGGAGAACGAGTGCGTGTAACCACTCGTGAACGACGAGGCCGACGACAACGGCGATCACGAGTCCACAACCAGCGACCACCACGTTCGCTCCGATCATGAGATAGCGTTCAGCGGGGACTGATTCGGACGGCACGGGTTCCGGTTTTCGACGGGCGTCCCACCGTTCGATCGAAACCGGTGATCGGATAAATCCACCCGGATGTACGTATCGTTCTTTTAAGCCGCAACCGCTTCGACTCGAAGAAGTATTAAGTTGTATGAGGTGGTATATCATACCATGGTGATGAACGAACCGCTCGAGTTCGGCCACGAAGACCGCAGGCGAATCTACGAGTACGTCGAGCGACACGGGTCGGCCGACCTCGAGACAGTCAGAGAACGCCTCGGAGTCGATCCCAGCGGGTTTAGACACCACGTAGCGCTCCTCAAGCGCGACAACAGGCTCGAAGAAGAGCAGGAAACGCTTCGCGTTACGATCGATGCGGGTACGGAAGAGGAGTACGTAACCGACGGGCTCGAGTTTCAGATTCGGCCCGCTAGACAGGACGATCTCTCGGGGATCGTCGGTGCGATCCGTCAGGTTGCGACGGAAAAAACGTACATCGAAGCCGAGAGCGTCGCCGACGAGATCGACCACCAAGAAGCGCTGCTCCGCCACAACGAACTCGAGTCGCGGATGTTCTTCGTCGCGACCGTCGAACGGGCCGTGGTCGGCTGGGTCCACCTCCACGCGCCGGAACTCGAGAAACTGGGCCACACGGCCGAACTCACGGTCGGCGTCCTCGAGGAGTACCGCGGTCACGGTATCGGTTCTCATCTCCTCGCACGCGGGCTTCAGTGGGCCGGATCCAACGGGTACGAAAAAGTCTACCAGAGCGTTCCGTCCTCGAACGAGGAGGCGATCGCGTTCCTCGAAGAACACGACTGGGGGACGGAAGCGATCCGCAAGAACCACTACAAACTCGACGGCCACTATGCCGACGAGGTGATGATGGCCGTTGAACTGTAGCCCGGTCATCCACGCGACGAATTGATCCGAGAGGTACAAACTCGAGCGATTTCGAGGCAGTGCGAACCGAAAGACAGTTTGAACACAGAGCGCTACGGGGAGCCATGCTCTCGATCGCGCTTGCCGGAAAGCCAAACGCCGGCAAGTCCACGTTCTACACTGCGGCGACCATGGCCGACGTCGACGTCGCCAACTACCCGTTCACGACGATAGACGCCAACCGCGGCGTCAGCTACGTCCGAACGAGGTGTCCCTGTCTCGAGCGCGAAGAGCGCTGTAACGCCGACGATTGTGCGGACGGCAAGCGCTACGTGCCGATCGAATTACTCGACGTCGCGGGGCTGGTTCCCGGTGCACACGAGGGAAAAGGCCTCGGCAACCAGTTCCTCGACGAACTGACGAACGCCGACGTGATCGTCAACGTCGTCGACGCCTCGGGTGGGACCAACGAAAAGGGCGAACCGATCGATATCGGCGCACACGATCCACTCGAGGACATCGATTTCGTCGAAGAGGAGATGGATCTCTGGCTCGCCGGTATCGTCGAACGGAACTGGGAATCCGTCGAACGGAAATCTCGATCGCCGGATTTCGACATCGACGATGTCCTGGCCGACATGCTCTCTGGCTTCGGCGCATCGCCAACCCAGATCGCCACCGTCCTTCGCGACCTCGAGTACCCCGAGGATCCGATCCAGTGGGACGACGAACACCGGGAAGCGCTCGCTCGCGACGTGCGCAGGCGAACCAAGCCGATCGTCGTTGCGGCCAACAAGATCGATATCGCCCCGCAGGAGAATGTCGAGCGGTTGCTCGATCTCGACAAGCCCGTTATCCCGACCACCGCAGAGGGCGAACTCGCGCTCCGTCGAGCCACCGAGAACGACCTCGCCGCGTACGATCCCGGCGACCGATCGGTCGCGATCGGTGACGACGTCACCGACGTCCAGCGCGAGGCGCTCGAGGACCTCGGAGAGACGATGGCCGAGTGGGACGGAACGGGCGTTCAGTCCGCACTCGATTACGCCGTCTACGAGTTGCTCGATCACGTGACGGCCTACCCCGTCGAGGACGCCGCGAAGTGGTCGGACGGCAGCGGAAACGTCCTGCCGGACGCGTTCTTGCTTCCGACGAGCTCGACGCCGGTCGACCTCGCCTACGCCGTCCACTCCGACATCGGTGACGGCTATCTCCACGCCGTCAACGCGAAATCCGGCCGCGAAGTGAGCGACGAGTACGAACTCGAGGAGGGCGACGTGATCAAGATCGTATCCACTAATTGATGATAATCTAAAGGGAACAGCGAGAGTTCCACGGGTCACCTGACCCGTGGGTGAATCGCGTACGCTTGCCTAATGTTCAGTCTCCTCGATGTACCGACGAACCACATCCTCAGAAACTGCACCCGTTGTTC
>NZ_REFY01000009.1 GCF_003841485.1 Natrarchaeobius halalkaliphilus
TGAACGCGGCCGCGATCTCCGCGAGGGCCTCGTTGTCGACGTCGTCGTCGAGTCGCTGGGTGAGGTCCCCGTCGGCGGCGATTCCCATCACGCGTCCGAACTCCGTGGCTTTCTGCTCGAGACGTTCCGCCAGTTCCTCGGCTTCGCGACGTGCGCTTGCGGCGTCCTCGCTGGACTGTTCTGCTTGCGCTCGTGCGGCCTCGACGTCGTCGATGTAGCTCTCGAGATCGGATCCCATCGTCTGGAGGGAGGCTCCGAGCGTACCGGGGACGTCCTCGTCGAGGGCCGGATCGTCGAACTCCTGTCTGGCGATCGCGTCGGACTGAGCCGTCGCCGTCTCGAGGTAGGCCCGGATATCGTCGAAGGAGCTTCGAACCTGACCGACCTCGTCGATCCGCCCGCTGTCCTCGATTTCGATGTCCGTCTCTCCGTTCGACAGCGCGGTTGCGTCGTCGGCGAGGTCCCCGAGGGCGTTCGCCGTCGAGCGGCCGATCGTCGCTCCGATCACGAGGAAGCCAGCCATCGCAACCGCGATCAGCGCGATCAACGAGTTTGCGACGTTGTCGACGAGCGCGTACGCGTTCGATTGAGGTGCCTGAGTCACGAGCACCCAGTCGGTTCCACTGACGGGCGCGTAGGCGGCGACCTCGTCGGTGCCGTCGAACTCGATTGTTCCCGACCCGTTCTCCGCCCGCTCTATGACTCCCTCGCTGTCTCCACCGCGATACGTCGAGAGCAACGATTCACTCTCCTGAGAGACCATGACGTCGCCGTCGACACCGTCTATGACTTCGGTGTGGCTGCCTTCGATCGGATCACTGAAATCCGACGACATCTCCTCGACGGAGACGATCATCATGATCGCATGGGTACCGTCCGACTCGGATATCGGGCTCAAGAACGCGATTTGTGTCTCGCCGTCGTGTTCGTACGTGTCGGTGTACGTCGAGTCGATAGACGAGAAGTCGGCCTCGTCGTACTCGTACTCGGTGACGTCACTTCGGTCGCGAGTGTGGACGCTGAACCCGAACTCCGAAACGTCGTCCCCGACCTGGCTGTGTTCGGAGCTGTACTCGATCGTATCCGATTCGTAGTCGATGTAATGCAGCGCCTCGACGTCACCGGTCATCCACATGATTTCGGTCGTCAGCCCCGTCTGAATCTCGTTGGGTGAGCCGTCGACGAATCGTTCGTTCGACGCGAGCATGGTAACCGTCGCCTCGTAGTTTTCGATCTGGGTTCCGACGTCATCGGCCTCGAACTCCGCTGTAACCTGCATCTCGTTTTGGGTTTCCTCAGTTATCCGATCAGAAATATCGACGTAGAAGAACCCTGCAACACCGGCAGTAACGACGAGAACAGTGAGAATAACGAGCCCGAACTTCGCGACGTAGCTTCCCCTGATACGGTCCGGAAGAATCCGGTGGAACGATCCGAAACGATCCGAAACGAACCGTCGAATCGATCTGGTACTGTCCGAAATGACCCGTCGAATTGAGAACATTTCTGTCAAAGAGATTTCCCTAGACCACAAAATCAGTTGTGGCCCGTTGGGAGTGGTATTTCACTAGACATAGTACGAACTGATACGGTCTACTGTAAGTCGTTACCGGAGCGACCGCAGGACGGTTCGCGGTCGACCCGGAAAAAAGTCACAGTAAACCATATGACAGAACGGGAGCTGAATTAATCACTCTGGATGGACTCGAGGGATACTGAAACCTTCTTGGGGTGTCGGGACGGGAATTCGAGTATGAACGGTGACGCGACGGCGTCGAGGCGGTGTTCGTGACGAGTGTCAAAGAGTTCCGGGTTGAATCGGAACCAGGCGAAGACTCGCTCGGACGCGGCGCGTTCGTCTTTACCGACGATTACTCCGTGTTCGACTGGGGAAAGATGCCGGACCAGATCCCGAAAAAGGGAGCGGCGCTCTGTACGATGGGCGCGTTTAACTTCGAACTGCTCGAGGAGGCCGGCGTTTCGACGCACTATCGCGGCGTCGTCGAGAGCGGAGACGTCCTCCCGCTCGAGCGAGTCACCACACCGCCGGTCGAAATGGCGATCGACCTCACACGGGTTCCCGATCTCCCACACGAGGGACGAGAGTACGACTACGACCACTACCACGATGTCGCCGGAACGAACTACTTGATCCCGCTCGAGATCGTCTTTCGAAACCGCGTTCCGGTTGGGTCGAGTCTCCGCCGACGGACCGAGCCAGCGGATCACGGCCTCGAGTTCGACGACTGGCCGGCCGAGGCCGTCGATCTCGCGGAGCCGATCGTCGAGTTCTCGACGAAGTACGAAGAAGGAGATCGATATCTCGCCCGCGAGGAGGCGAACACGATCGCGGGGAACGCTGCGATCGAGAATCTCGAAACACTCGCCCGCGAGGTGAATCGAATCATCACGGAGCAGGCCGAATCGGTCGGTCTCGACCACCAGGACGGAAAGATCGAGTGTCTCTTTATCGACGGCGAGATCCGGGTTGCCGACGTCGTCGGAACGTTCGACGAGAACCGCTTTAGCTACGAGGGAATCCAGCTCTCGAAGGAAGTCCTTCGACAGTACCACAAGCGTACCCAGCCGACGTGGGTTCAGGCCGTCGAAACTGCCAAAGCCGAGGCGAAACGCGAGGAGATCGCGGACTGGAAGTCACTCTGTGAGCGCGACCCCGAGCCGCTCGAGGAACCCGTTCTCGAGGTCGCCCGGGACATGTACTGTGCAGGTTCAAACGCCTACACCGAGTCGGAGCTGTTCGACGTCCCGCCCCTCTCGAGTGCGATCGGTGCCGTCCAGCGGCTATAACGTCGTCGCGATTTCCATCCTTGTCCAGAGTTAACACGCCACAGACGCTGAACGGCCCGATATCGATCGATAAAGTAACGCTCATATGGGTCACGTCCCGAGCGAATACTGAGAGCAAATGACGCTCGCATCGCTGCTCGTTTCGAGTATCGTTCCGTTCGATCCAACTATCGCGGTCGCCGCCGTCGCAAGCGTGATGCTAACCGTGTTCGTCGCGTTCATGGCATTTCTCGCACTCGCTCCGCTCGTCTCCTCGACGTGGACCGAGCAGCTCGACGCCAGCCAGTCCGGTGGCTCGGCTCTCGAGGCGAACGAGGCCGACTGATCGGATTGTGGTAACGTACTGAGCCGACGAACGCGCGAAAAACACGCCGCCCGTTTTATTATCGCCAGTCCTCGAGCGATGCGGTCTCCGATTCCGCCATCGCGAGCCAGACACCGTCTCGGGAGAGATCAGCGATGACGAGGTGTCGCCGGCCCTCGATCTCGTCGACCGCTGCGGTCACATCGTGGGTCGATTCTGCCCGCCTCTCGATCGACTCCGAATGCGGTGCCATGATCCATCTTCTGAGCGGGTGAAATATGAACGTTTCGATAACGATCGAATTGGTGTTTAGACTTTCGTTCAGTGCGACGTTTTAGCGTTGTTTTTTGAGAAAAACCGAGTCCTGGTGGACAGATCTACATTCGAATTCGATCCCTCGTTAACTGCCGTCGGAGATCACGCGTGCGATTCCATCGACGGGACGGTCCGGCGTGACGTCGTCGACCTCCTCGGGGAGGCCGAGTTGGTACGTCGACCCGTTCTCTCGAACCGTCGTCCGGCCGCGATGAACGGAGACGTCCCCGTTCAGGTGGAGTTTGACAGCCTCGAGCAGGGCGCTGGCCTCGAGGGGCTGACCGCGTCGTTTCATCTCCTCGACGTCGGCGTCGTCGGGGACGTCGAACGCTCGCTGAGTGATGATCGGACCCTGATCGAGATCGGTCGTCACGTAATGGGCGGTGACACCGGCGACTCTGACGCCCTCTTCGACGGCCTGACGATAGGCTTCGGCACCGGGAAACGCCGGCAATAGCGAGGGATGAACGTTGATAATACGGTCTTCGTACCGAAAGACGACGTTGGGGCTGAGAATTCGCATATACCGTGCGAGGACGATCAGGTCGGCGTCGTACTCCGCGAGGACCTCGAGAAGTTCGTCCTCGTTCTGTTGACCCCGCTGATCACCGATATCGTAGAACGGAACGCCGTAGTGTTCCGCGAGCGGCTGAAGATCGTCGTGATTGGCGATGACGACGCCGATGTCCGCACCCAGTTTGTCGTTCGTCCACGCCTCGAACAGCGCCTCGAGACAGTGGCTCTCTTTGGTCGCGAGGACGGCGATCCGCTGTGTCTCTCGGTCGGCCGGGAACCGAACCTGAACGTCGAGACCGAGGTCGTCTCCGAGCTCGCGAAGGTCGGTACGGAGCGTCTCCTCGGTACAGACCATCTCGGAGGTGTCGACGGCGAGGTACATCCGAAACACGTCGTCGCGAACCGCCTGATCGAGATCCTCGATGTTGATTCCACGCTCGAACAGCAGGCTCGTCACGCGAGCGACGAGTCCGGTATCGTCGTCTCCGATGACCGTGATTTCGGTTACGTCGGTCGTCATACGGCCCACCTCCGCTCGAGCGATTCTCGATTCATTACGACGATTTCAGACCGCCGAGAGCTAAAAATCCTGCTTTCTGTCGGGGCGACAAAGTTGGTAGTAGCGCGATTCGCAGTTAACACGTCTCACAATCCCTGCGAGGATTAGTAAAAAGCAGGTATGGTACCAACTGCAACGATTACACACTGACCGCACAGCAGCCGTGCGATCAGGTGCGAACTGACGTGCAGTGGCTACTACAGTCCGCGAGGACCTCGAGTGCTGTGAGCCGGCATATCGTGATTGTGAAGCGATGGCCGGTTCGATAGAGGATTCTCGGAGGAATCTCCGTAGTCTCGATACCAACAGTCGAGTGTATGACAACCGGTCCGGTTCGATCCGGTCCCCGTCGTGGTCTTTCGTTTATTTTGTCGTACACGACAATGAAAAATGTCTGACAGGGATTTATACGATCGACCGTGGAAGCGACGAACAGTCACTGACCGTGACTGTCAGCATTCCACAGGTGAGTACCATGACGGTGACAGGCGACAACCACGACGGACGACGGATCGATTCCCAGGCGGGGACCGCATTACTGAGCCACGACTGGAACGAGGGTGACTCCCTCGCTAACGCGATCGTCTCCGCGATTGCAACGCTCTCCGGTAGGACTCCGGACGAGATGGAACGTCTCTACGACCGGATCGATCCTGACAGCCTCGAGGCGATCTTCGAGCCGACGAACGGCACGACGAACCGAGCCGACGGCACGCTCTCGTTTCGACTCGAGGGATACGCCGTCATCGTCCACGGATCGGGGACGGTACTCGTCGCCAAAAACGGAAGAGGGGAACCCGGTATACCGTGAGGGAGCCCCGTATGCCCTGGGACGAACCCGGTGGTACGATTACCGGGCGTTCTCTCGAGCGACGAATGCGTCCCCTCTCGCGGTAATCCACTGCGTTCTCGTCGATTCGGTGTTGAACGCGACGTAGATAGTACAGACGTCCGGGACCTCTCCGCGCTGATCGATGTATGCCTGATAGCAGGGCGATACGTCACCCTCGTTCGACAGGGAACCGTCCGTCGAGGGGTAATCTCCGTCGGTGTCACGATCGGTCACGGGGATCATCTCCTGGCTGGCGTTCAGTCTGCAATGCCGATCTTCCCCTGTCGATCCTCGACACCGTCCGCGCCTGACCGTTGTTCTTCCGGCGAGTCGAACGTCGGAAACCGATCCTCGTACGTCGACGGATCGTCGTCGAGTTCGGCGTCCGCAACCAGGCAGTTGGCGGGTTCCGATCGGATCGCTCCGTGATCCATTTCCGTCCCGATCAGGACCAGTCGATTACTCCGGTCTTCCCACCGGTCATCCCAGCGCTCTGCGATGTCGGAGGACTCAGCGATTCTGTCGGCGTCGACGTTGACCTCGCCCATCTCGTTGACGAGGACGGCAAGGTCTTCGTCGCTCTCACGGAGGATGTGGTTGAGAACCGTCGTTTTTCCGGCACCCAGCGTTCCGGACAGTACCGTCACGGGGGTCGAATCATCGACCATCTGTTAGTAATATATATTCTGTAATAATATATCTTGCTATTATCCACCCAATGTTTATCAACACTTCAGTAGTTTTTCCGCTGTGGCCACAAGAGCGTCAACCGTCACGGCCACGGTGGCCCGCAGTCTCAGGAGAGTGCGAATGAGCGTCTCTGGACGCGGCAGTTCGGACGACGAGACGGGTAGCGACCGTGCTTGAACACCACCAGAACCGACAACCGTCGAAGCGCCATTACGATCCACGAACGTGTATCACGCGACAAAGACGAAAGCGTTTTTGAGCACGGTTACGGGGGTTCAGGTAATGACCGCCTACACCGCGACGGTGACGGTTCGACTCAAACGAGGGGTTCTCGATCCTGAGGCCGAAACGACGAAACAGGCGTTAGAGCGCCTCGGCTTCGACCTCGAGGGGCTGCGTTCTGCCGACCGGTTCGAGGTCGACCTCGAGGCCGACTCGGCTGACGGGGCCCGCGAGCGAGCGGATGAGATGGCAGAACGGCTGCTCGCGAACCCGACCATCCACGACTACGACGTGGAGGTCGACGATCGGTAGATGACGGTTTCGATCGTCAGGTTCGGCGGGTCGAACTGTGATCGCGACGCCGAGCGTGCGCTCGATCACCTCGGTATCGACGCGGAAATCGTCTGGCACGAGGACGGTCTCCCGTCGGAAACGACCGGGATCGTCCTTCCCGGCGGATTCTCTTATGGAGACTATCTTCGAGCGGGGGCGATGGCTGCTCGATCACCGATCATGGCAGACGTTCGCGAGGCGGTCTCGGACGGCGTTCCCCTGCTCGGCGTCTGCAACGGCGCACAGGTCGGCTGTGAGTCGGGGCTCACCGACGGCGTGTTCACGACGAACGAGAGCGCACGCTTTCAGTGCGAGCACGTCTACCTTCGGGTCGAACGTACCGACACGCCGTGGACGGCCGCCTACGAGGAGGGCGAGGTCATCGAGATCCCGATCGCCCACGGCGAGGGACGATACGAGATCGAGGACGATCGACTTTCCGATCTCGAGGACGAGGATCGAATTCTGTTCAGATACTGTACCGAAGACGGAAAGCTCACGGACGACGCGAACCCGAACGGCTCGAAACACGACATCGCCGGCGTTTTGGGCGACCGCGAAACCGTCGCCGTGTTGATGCCCCACCCCGAGCGGGCGACGCTCCCGGACGTCGGCGCGACGGACGGCCAAGGCATTCTCGAGGGGTTCACCGCGTAGCGCCGCGGACTCTCACGAATCGGTGGTATCGGGACGACGCTCGCGTTCACGTCGCACTACCCCGTTCCAGATGCTGGCCCGGATCGAACAGTTTCCCAGAACCTGATGACAGCTCAGACCCGAATCGTCTACGTCGGCAAAGAGGCGACAGCCCTCCGAGAGAGTGGACGGCGTCCGGACGCGACGATCGACTGCGTCGAGACGGCTTCGATGTGTTTCTCGCGTCTGGCCGACGCGAACGTTCGATGTGTCGTGGTGACCGACGAAGCCGACCGCGACATAGACGAGCTCTGTCAGGGGATTCGCTCTCGCCGTCCTGACGTCGCGATCGTCGCCTATCCGGCCGACGGAAGCGAGGCGCTCGCAGGCGAACTCGTTACTGCAGGCGTCGACGGATACGTCCCCCAGTCCCAGGACACCGACGTACTCGTCTCCCGAATCGATCGTCTCCTCCAGTCGTCCGAGTTCGACCTCGAACCGGCCGAACCCGAACTCGACGCTGACGGTGCGGAAAAATCGTTCGAATCACTGCTCGAGCAGTCCTCGGCCCCGGTCGTCGAACGAACACTCGAAACGCTCCACGAGCTAACGAGGGAGTTACTCGGAGCCGACTCGGTCGACGAAATCGCGGACGCAGTCATCGTTGCGGCCGAACGCGTCTTCGATGACCCTCTGGCCGCGGTCCGCTGTTACGACGACGAAACTGGGGAGCTTTCGGTCGCAGCGACGACCGATCGGCTCGCGGCGTCGGCCGTCGATCTCTCGGCCATCGAACCGGGAGATCACGTCCTCTGGAAGGCGTTCGTAGCCGACGAACCGACCGTAATCTCTCGATCTTCGCCGGAGGAGAATTCCTCACTGCTCGTGGAAGGAGTCGAGAATATGGCGGTTCATCCGCTCGGGGATCACGGGTTGCTCTCGCTTGGCCCCTCTGACGGCACCGAACTCGATTCGGTCGACGTTCATCTCCTGTACGTTCTCGCCGCGACGGCTGAGGGTGCCCTGAACAGGCGGCGAGTCGAACGAGAACTCGTCGATCATCGAGGGAAAATCGAGAGTCTACACGGAATCGCATCGCGGCTCGACGACTGTCCGACCCATCAGGCGGTTTACGACCTGACGGTCGAGGCCGCCGAGGACGTGTTGAACTTCGACGCCTGCATGGTCCTCATCGCCCGGGACGACTCACTCGTCGCGGAAGCGATCTCGTCGGAACTCGAGCAGACACCGCTCGCGAGGATGTCGATCGACGAGGGAATCGCCGGCAAAACCTATCGAAACAACCGGACCTATCGCGTCGGAAACTTCACCTCGAGCGACGCTGCACCGTCCGAGCGCACCACGTTTCAGTCAGTGTTGAGCGTACCGATCGACGGTCTCGGCGTCTTTCAGACCGTTTCGAGAGAACCCCACGCCTACGACGAGAACGACAGAGAGCTCGCGGAGTTGTTGTTATCTCACGTCACCGATGCGGTCGAGCGGATCGATTTCGAGGAACAGCTTCGAACCGAACGGGATCGCTTCGCCGCGTTATTCGAGAACGTTCCCGACGCTCTCGTCGTGTGTCGACACCAGAACCCGGATTCGGAGCCGGTCATCGAAGCCGTCAATCCCGCGTTCGAGCGGATCTTCGGATACGACGAGTCCGAACTGCTCGGAGAACCGCTGGATCAGTTCATCGTCCCACCGGGGCAGGCCACCGAAGCACAGACGTTCAATCGCCTCGGAACCGAAGGGACGATCGTCGAAACGGAAGGAAAACGCCGAACGGCGGACGGGATTCGCGATTTCATGGTTCGAGTGGTTCCCGTCGAAACCGGGGGAACCTCCGAGAACGTGTTCGGACTCTACACCGACATTACCGAACGAAAGCAACGCGAAAAGCGCGTCGAGATCCTCAACCGAGTGTTGCGCCACGACCTGCGAAACGGCATGAACATTATCGATGGCTGTGCCGAGGTGCTCGCAGACGTCGTTCCCGCCGACCAGCGCGAGTACGCGGACGTCATTACGGAACGCACCGACGAGCTGCTCGAACTCGCATCGAAGACGCGGGCCGCCGAGCGAACGCTCGATCGGACCGAATCGACGATCAAACTCATTGATCTCTCGGATACCGTTCACCGCTCGGTCACTCGACTCGAGCGCAAGAATCCGGACGTGACAGTGACGTCGTCGGTCCCCGAACGGTGCCTCGTCCACGCCGAAGACTCCCTCGAGACGGCGATCGACCAGATCCTCGAGAACGCAGTCGAGCACAACGACAGACGGACACCGACGATCGAGGTGACGGTGTCCGAGCGCGCCGAAGAGGGATTCGTCCGGCTCTCGATCGCTGATAACGGGCCCGGTCTACCCGACGACGAGCGTGCGCTCTTGGAGGAAGACAGGGAGATCACCCAGCTTCGACACGCGAGCGGACTGGGATTGTGGCTGATCAACTGGGTCACCGTTCGCTCCGGCGGTCAACTGAGCTTTCGAACGAACGAGCCCCGCGGCACAGTTGTCGACCTCGAGATTCCGACCGCGTCCACGGGCGGTCACGAGACGTACAGCGAGTAAGCGATCACGACGAAGCCGGCGAGCATCAACAGGCTCTCGAGAAACAACCCGGTTCGTAACGGGAGGTCGAGCAACTCATAGAGCATTCCCGCGAGCACGAGGCCGAGCGTGACGATTCCGAACCCGGTTGCGAGATATCCCAGTGCCGGCTGGCGAGTTCGACGGTAGGCTCTGTAGGCGAAGAACGTGATAACGCTACCGACGATGAGAACGAGCGTTTTGACGACGGCGAGGGCGACCGCGGTCGTCGTTCCGATGGGCTCCGGACTCATCCTGGCAGTTGGTCCGAGATTGACGACGACGACCAAGTAGTTTCCGTTCCGAACGCCGAGATGTGACGTGTTCTCGTGCTCCGAAGCGAGCGTTCCGCACTACGACTCGACTCGTCGAACACGTTTACGTCCGAGACACGTCGCGTCGATCGTTTCGCCGTAACTCATTTCCCTCGAGACGGTCGACGGTTCGCCCGTCACTGATGTCCCGGATAATCCCGTTCGAACCGATCTTCGATCTCCCGCTCGTCGATCTGGACGATGACAGGTCGACCGTGAGGACAGGAGTAGGGGTTCTCACAGTCGTCGAGCGTCGCAAGCAGGTCGACAACTGAGCCTTCCGTCAGGGACGTGTTCCCCGTCAGCGAGGGATAGCAGGCCAGATCTCCGAGAAACCCGTCGGCCAGCGCATCGATCGTCTCGGCTCCCGCCTCTCGATCGCCCTCGACGAACGACGTCAGCACGTCCCGAAGACGCTCCGGATCCAGCGTCTTCTCGAGGACGGCCGGAACGGTCGTCACCGCGACCGTCCGGTCGTCGACTCGGTCGGCGTAGAACCCGAGTCGCGAGAGCGCTTCTCGATAGCCTTCGAAGGCCTCGGCCTCGACCGCCGTCAGCTCGAGTTCCACCGGTTCGGCCAGCGCCTGTGCGGTCGGGTCGTCCGCGAACACCTCCTGGAGGCGCTCGTAATTGACCCGCTCGTCGGCGGCGTGCTGGTCGACGAGCGCGAGGCCTTCGGGCGTCTCACAAACGAGATACGTCTCCGAAAACTGGCCCAGAATCCGAAGCGGCGGCAGCGAGTCGAACTCCTCGCCGTCGCGGTTGACGGGCTCGCCTTCGAGCGTTTGTTGCTCCGTCAGAGCGGCGAACTTTCGGGCGGAATCGCCGGCATCGGACCGTTCGCCAGCGCCGCCGCCCTGTTGGCTGCCCGTATCGTCAGTACTCGAGGGCTCCGCCGTCCGATCGACTCTCTCCGATCCGATGCCAGCGTCCGGGGAAGAGTCCGGTTCGTCCTCCGGATCTGGTTCCGGATTCTGTCCGAAATCGCTGTCTTTCGTTGGCCTCTCGGCGTCGAGGTCCGCCGTCACCGGTTCGCTCGAGTCGGGATCGGCGTCGGCGGCCGCGGGACCGCCTTCGTCGTCACTCGGTGACCGGTCGTCGTTCGAGGGCTGACCGTTGCTCGAGGGCTGGTCCTCGAGGACGGACTCCCCTGGTCCGACCCGCGCTTCTCCGGGTGCCGACCGGCCACGGGGGGCTCGCGAGCGCAACAGCCCGTGCTCGAGCAGCGCGGACTCGATCGCGGCGTCGACCTGTCGCCGAACCGCGTCGTCGTCGTCAAATCGCACCTCGCGTTTGCGGGGGTGGACGTTCACGTCGACCGCGTCGCCGGAGACCTCGTGAAAACAGACGACGAAGGGATAGCGGTCTCCGCCCAGTTGGGTCCCGTAGGCTCCCATGATCCCCTCGCGGATCGCATCGGCGGTCACCGCGCGGCCGTTGACGTACGTCGCGAGGTACTCGCTACTCGAGCGATTCGTCTCGGGGTGGGAAACGAGCCCGGAGACGGACTCGAGCGGGCCCGGCGGCAGGCTCTCCCCGTCGACCTCGACCAGGATCATCGCTGAGGCGACCTCTCGGCCGTAGACCGCGAGGACGGCCGCCTGCAGGTCCCCCTGACCTGTCGTCGCGAACACCTCGCGATCGTCGTGAGTCAGCGAGACCGCGACGTCGGGGTTCGCGAGCGCGTATCGCGTAACGATCCGGTTGACGTGGGCGAACTCCGTCGCCGTCGTCTTGAGGAACTTTCTGCGGGCCGGCGTGTTGTAGAAGAGATCCACGACCTCGACCGTCGTCCCGCCGGGACAGCCGACCGGCTCGACCGAGACCATCTCGCCGCCTTCGAAGACGAGTTCCGTCCCTGCGCCGTCGCCGTCGCGGGGTCGAGAGCGGATCGTCATCCGCGAAACGGAGCCGATGGTGTGCAGCGCCTCTCCACGGAACCCGAGCGTGGCGACACCCGATTCGAGATCCTCGAGACCGGCGATCTTGCTCGTCGTGTGCTGGCGGACGGCCGCTCGTAGATCCGCTTCGGACATCCCGTGGCCGTCGTCTGCGACCCGGACGAGTTCGGTGCCGCCGTTCTCGACGGTGACGTCGATCCGCGAGGCGTCAGCGTCGAGGCTGTTCTCTGTGAGCTCCTTGACCGCGCTTGCGGGTCGCTCGACGACCTCGCCGGCCGCGATCCGGGCGACGGTATCTTCGTCGAGCTGGTGGATCTCGGTGTGCTCGGTGGGCGCGTCGTCCTCGCTCATGTCTGTTCGTCTCCGTTCGTCATGTGTTTTCGCTCGTGACCGACCTGTTCCGTACGCGCTCGAGCGGACCGCTCGAGCGTGCAGTCGACGACTCGGTTCCGTTCATACCGCTGTGTTTTCGCCCGGACGTCAATAGCTGTTACGCGGGGTCGACCGTCGACGGCTGGTTCGACCGTTGTCCGTTGCTTCGATCGTTGTCGTTTCTCGACGATACTGCCTCAGAAACCGATTCCTCAGGCGTTTAAAACGGCTTCGACCTGCGTCGCGATCGTCGCTCGTCCCTCCTCCGGAACCGAAACGAGCGGAAGGCGAACGGTATCCGACGGGATCCCACCTCGAGACGCGAGTGCGGTTTTCGTTCCGGGTGCGAACCCGTATTCGGCACAGGATTCGAACAGGGACGCGACGGCGTCCTGCACCTCTCGAGCGCGCCGTCGATCGGCCGTCTCGTACAGTTCGGCGTACTGCGCCGGGGCCACGTTCGAGAGCGTGTTCACCCCGCCGTCGCCGCCCATTCGAATCGACGGGAGGACCAACGTGTCGAATCCCTGGAGAACGAGAAACGAGTCGGGTGTCCGGCGGATCACCGACAGGAAGTACTGGAGGTCGCCGCCCGAGTCCTTCAGCCCGATTACGTTCTCGTGGGTCGCGACCGATTCGACGGTCTCGAGGTGGATCCGACGGCCGGTACAGAGCGGGATGTTGTAGAGCAACAGCGGGAGCGGCGACGCGTCGGCAACGGTCTCGAAAAACCGCCGATTTCCGGCCGGGTCGTTCGCGGTGTGGAAGTACGGCGGGACGACGACGGCGGCGTCAGCACCGACGGCGGCGGCCGCCTCGATGTGCTCGAGCGTCTCCGAGACGGTCGTTGCACCCGCGCCGGCGAGCACCGGAACCGAACCGTCGGCGTGTTCGACCGCGAGTTCGTGAACTCGGCGACGCTCGTCCGCAGTCAGGCTCGCGAACTCGCCCGCGGTTCCACAGGAGAACACGCCATCGATGTCGTTGGCCACGAGATCCTCGACGATGGCTCCGAACGCCGCCTCGTCGACGCGTTTCGAGTCTTCGTCGAACGGCGTTACGACCGGACACGTAATCCCCTGAAGTGCGCTCTCGAGAGTCATATCTGGTCGTTTGGCGGCGCCTGCAAAAGCGTACCTATCCGCCTCGACAGCCGGTGAAGACGGAGACGCAGGTTGCCCGTTCCAGTTCGGATCCGACGACTCGTACGGTCTGTTGTACGTCAGTACCGCTGCTACCGCAGACGGGTCGCGGTTGTACGGAAAACCGGTAGGCAATTCGTTTCACGCGTTCTCGAGTCGTCGCTGTAGCTCCTGGACCTTCGTCACCAGGTCGATCGGCGGCGTCGTGTTCACGTCGATGGATTCGAGATCCGCGAGGACGGCTTTCGCGTCCGGATCGATCGTCTCGTTCGCTTCGCTCGTCGCGTCCCCGCCGTCTGTACTGCCGTGGTCTGCACTCCCGCCGTCGCCGTTCGCCGTCCCTCGGAACTGCCCGCTCGAGACGTCGAAGACGGCTTGGACGGGCTCGCTCGAGCCTCCCTTGGCTTCGATTGCGTTCTCCTCTCGGAGGCGATCGAGGACGGTCTCCGCCCGGTCGACGACCGGATCGGGAACGCCCGCGAGCTCCGCGACGTGGATACCGTAGGACCGATCGGTGGGGCCGTCCCGGACCGTCCGGAGGAACGTCACGTCCCCGTCGCGTTCGTCGGCCGCGACGTGGACGTTGGCGACGCGAGGGAGATTTTCAGCGAGGCCGGTCAGCTCGTGGTAGTGCGTCGCAAACAGCGTTTTGGCCTGGACGGTATTGTGCAGGTATTCGGTCGCCGCCCAGGCGATCGAGATCCCGTCGTACGTTGCGGTGCCACGGCCTACCTCGTCCAGAATCACCAGCGATTCGTCGGTCGCCGCGTGGAGGATGTTCGAGAGTTCGCTCATCTCGACCATGAACGTCGACCGACCCTGTGCGAGTTCGTCGAGCGCGCCGACGCGGGTGAAGATTCCGTCGACGACGCCGATTTCTGCCTCCCTCGCCGGAACGAAACTTCCAATCTGGGCGAGCAGCACGATCCCGGCAACCTGTCGCATGTACGTCGACTTCCCGGACATGTTCGGGCCGGTTACGACGAGAAAGCCGCGATCATCGTCCATTCGGACGTCGTTCGGGACGAACTCCGTCGTTTGCTCGACGACTGGATGTCGGCCCTGTTCGATTTCGAGGTGGTCCCCTCGGTGCAGTACGGGCTCGACCCAACGGTTTTCGGCCGCGTGAGTCGCCAGGCTCGCGAGAACGTCGACGGTCGCCAGCGCCCGGCCGACGTCCTGTAGCAACTCGGCTCGAGCGGCGACGTCCTCGCGCAGCTGCTCGAAGAGTTCGTACTCGAGGTCGGCTCGTCGCCGCTCGAGCCGGAGGATCTCGCGTTCTTTCTCCTCGAGTTCGTCGGTAGTGAAGCGTTTCGAGTTTTTCAGCGTCTTGATCTCCTCGTAGTGATCGGGAACGCCGTCGGCGGCGGATTTGCCGACCTGGACGTAGTAACCGTCGGTTCTGTTCCGGTCGACGGTGACGTGTGAGAGTCCGTACTGGCGTTTCTCTCGGTCGGCAAGCGTATCCACCCACTCTTTGAGCTCCTCGTGGCGCTCGATCACCTCGTCCAGATCGTCGTCGTGTCCTCGCTGAAAGAGTTCGCCCTGGGTCACCGTCGACGGCGGCTCCGGTGCGATAGCCGCGTCCAGGGTTTCCCGAAGCTCGCGAGCCGGCTCGCGGTCGGGTCGGTCGACGATCACGGGAAGCGGCGAATCGGCAAGTTCCGGCGTCGACGAGATCGTCTCCGACAGCGCGGGCAGAACGGCGAGCGTCTCCTGTATGGAACGGAGGTCGCGTGCGTCGGCGCTCCCGTGAGTCGCTTTCGAGGCGAGGCGTGCGAGATCGGCTGCGGTTCCGAGCGTGTCAGTGAGCTCATCGCGTGCAAGCGCGGCAGACGAAAGCGCTGCGACGCTTTGCTGGCGCGTCTCGAGCGCCTCGATCGATCGGCGCGGCCGCTGGAGCCACTCCTTGAGAAGTCGCCCGCCCGCGCTGGTCGCGGTGTGATCGATCGTCTCGAACAGCGAACCGTCGCCGTCGCCGTGCATCGTCTCCGTGAGCTCGAGGTTGCGCTGAGTCGTCGCGTCGAGCGTCACGTGGTCGTCGCCGCGATGAGACTGGAGACGAGTCATCGACGCGAGCACGCCGGCACCGGTCTCCTCGACGTACGCGAGGATCGCTCCGGCGGCAGCGAGCGTCGACTCCCCGACGGCCAGCCGATCGATCGTCTCTCGGCCGAACTGCTCGCGAACCGCGTGTCCGGCGCGTTTAGGCGCGAACGACTCCGTGTCGTGGAGGGTGAGCGTGGCGTCGATTCGCTCCCGGACCGTCGAAAGCAATTCGTCGTCGGTTCGGACGTTCGGTCCCGGCAGGACCTCGACGGGATCGAACCGGTAGAGTTCGGTCAGCGCCTCGTCGACGTCGGCCGCGTCCGCGACGAGAAACCGGCCCGTCGTGACGTCAGCGAACGCGAGGCCGTACGTCTCGCCTGCGATCGCTCCGCTCGAGTCGCCGTCGACGACGGCCGCGAGGTACTGTGCGTCGGCGTCCGTCGTCTCGAGCAACGTTCCGGGAGTGACGACGCGGACGATTTCGCGTGCGTGGCCCGATTCGGTTTCGTACTGGTCGGCAACGGCCACTCGATAGCCGCGTTCGACGAGCGCCTTGAGGTACGGCGTCAGGTCGTCGACGGGGACGCCGGCCATCGGATACGACGAGCCGTGAGAAGACTTCTGGGAGACGTTGAGATCGAGCTCCTCACTCACCGTCTCGGCGTCCTCAGCGAAGAATTCGTAGAAATCGCCACACTGCATCGCCAACAGCTCCGCGTCGGTTTCTTCTTTGAGCGAGAAGAACTCCCCGACGATCCCCGTCGCATCGGTCATGTACGGTGGGTGGCTTCCCATCACAAAAACCCTGCGGGATCGGCGGCGAAGTCAATCGACTCTCGCGGTGATCGGGTGTCCTTACACGCTACCGGGTTTGGACACGTCGCTGAAATCGAGCCCACACGGTACTGAACAGAGCCGACGGGGTACTGGTCTCGGGAAACTAACTGACCGCAGATCCCGTCAGGCCCCTGCTCGTCTCAGAACAACAGTCCGCCGAGCGGAACGTCTGATTCCGGCTCGACGAGTACCGGGTATCCGTCCTCGTCCGGGACGCCGACGGTCAACGCTTCGGATTTGAAACCGGCGATCCGGACCGAGCCGAGGGTCGTCGCACACAGCACCCGTCGTCCCTCGAGTTCCTCGGGATCGTAGTGATGATCCAGCTGCCCGGCGGAGCGGATCTCGCCGTACTCGTCGCCCAGATCGATCCAGAGCTTGGTCATCTTCGGTTTGTTCGCCTCCTCGAACGATTCCGCACGGAGAATTTCACCGACGCGAATCTCGTCGTCGAACGGGTTGTCGACCATGTCCGGTGTGAGAATCGCCTCGTCAAAAAGTCGGTCGGCTTCGCCCTCGTCTCGGACGGGATCCTGTAAATCGGTACGTCAGACCGTTTCAGTCCCGGTTCACTCCGTGATTGACCGCGCCCGGTCCCTGGCCCACGTCGTAGTGGTGTTCGATCGCTCGAGCGAGAAAGTCGGTCGCGCCCTCGACGGTGGACTCGAGACCCTCTCCGCTGGCGAGTCGTGCCGCGATCGCGGCCGCGAGCGTACAGCCCGAGCCGTGGGTCGCCTCGGTGTCGATCCGCTCGTGTTCGAACGTCCGACCGGGCGGGTCGCTTACACCCGTCGATCGGTCGCCCGACTGGACGAGGACGTCCCGGACCGTCTCGCCGGGAACGTGCCCGCCCTTGACGAGCGCGGCGTCGGCACCGAACTCGAGCAACTCCTCGCCCGCCTGCTGTGCGCTCGCGACGTCCTCGACGCTAACCCCCGTCAGTACCTCCGCTTCGTCCGCATTCGGAGTGACGAGCGTGGCGTTTTCGAACAGGGTCTCGTAGGCGCGCTCGGCGCTCTCCTCGAGCAGTCGGTCACCCGAGGTCGCGACCATCACCGGATCGACGACCAGCGGAAAGTCGAATCCGCGAGCCCGGTCCGCGACGAGTTCGATCACCTCGGTCGTCGCGAGCATCCCCGTTTTCGCCGCGCCGACGTCGAAGTCTCCGACGACGGCGTCGATCTGAGCGGCGATGGACGCGGCCGGAAGCACGAACGACGACTCGACGCCGCGGGTGTGCTGGGCGGTAGCGGCGGTGATCGCTGACGTGCCGTAGACGCCGTGGCTCGCCATCGTAGCGAGGTCAGCCTGGATTCCGGCGCCGCCGCCGGAGTCGCTCCCCGCGATCGTCAGCGCCACGGGGCGCGTTTCGGGTGCTGGCCTTTTCATACTCGAGCGTATTCGCCGGTTGTACAAAGCGGTGATGGTACGAGCGACGCGGACGGACGAAGGCGGCGAGCGTTCGTCACTCGGACGGGGACTCGTTACTCCGGGCGGGCCGCTCGCTACCGGGCGCGATCGGCCAGTTCCGCGTACGCCGCCCACGACGGGTCGACGTCCGGGTGCTCGAGTCGTTCGCCGTCGACGACGACGCCCTCGCCGTCCTCGACGCGGCCGATCTCGGCGACGACGGTGTCCCGGTCCTCGAGTGCGCTTCGGACCGCGTCGACACCGCTCGGCTCGACCGCGACGAGAAGCGAGCCACAGCTGGTCGCGGTCCACGGGTCGATCTCGAGGGACTCGCACACCTCGCGAACGCCCGCGCGCATCGGGACCGCATCGCGATCGACGTCGAACCGAACTCCGGCACCGGTGGCCATCTCGTTCAACGCGCCGGCGAGCCCGCCCTCGGTGACGTCGTGCATCGCGGTGACGGGACCGGCCGTGACCGCGGTCAGGGCGTCCCGAACGCAGTACACCTCCTCGAGACGCTGCTGTGCGTCCGCGACGACGTCGTCGGAAAGCTCGAGTTGGTCGGGAAAGAGGGTGCTCAGGAGACCGACCGCCTCGACCGCGGGTCCGGTCGTCAACAGGAGCCGATCGCCGACGCGTGCGCCGTCGGGGCGGACGACATCGTCGTGCTCGCCGACGCCCATCGCGGTCGCCGCGCCCACCCACGGGTGCGAGGGATCGGAGTACCGGGCCGTGTGGCCGGTGACGACGGCGACGCCGAGGTCGGCGCACTCGTTGTGGATAGTCGTCCAGACCGTCTCGAACTCCTCGTCGGTCATCGTCTCGGGCAGGGTGAAACAGATCGAGAGATGTGACGGTGGAACGCCGCTGACGGCCACGTCCGCGAGGACGAGGTCGAGGGCGAACCGCGCGGCGCGCTCGAAGCCGAGTGCAGGGAGGATCGAGAGCGGGTCGGTCGCGGTGACCAGCGCAGTTCCGTCGACGTCGATCACGCCGAAGTCGACGCCGTGTTGGGGACCGACGGCGACGTCGGTGCGCTCTGCGCCGAGGTTCGGAGCGACGTGTCGATCGAAGAACGCCCGATCGATCTTGCCGAGATCACTCACGACCGATCGATGCAGCGGCGTCCCTATAGCCGTAGCGTTTGTGGTCCGCCGTCCCACCCGGATGTGGTCGACCGAATTCGTCCAGACGGCGGCCACGACTCCGATAGCGATAGACAGACGGCCGCTGACCGAATGTGTGCCAGTTCGATTCCCGTGTAAGTAAAACGGCTTTCGATCGGGAGATGATATAATCGCAAGCAGTTACTCGAAACAGTAAAACACGTACGGACGGAAACGCCCATAGATGGCGTACTCGTTCGGGAATTCGACCCGATCCGAACTCGAGTTTTCGGTCTCTGAACTGACAGGTGCGCTAGGTGATTCGGTTACGGTCCTGCCGCTGATCGTCGCGCTCGCGGCGACCACGACGGTCTCGCTCCCCCACGTCCTGATCGGCTTCGGCGTGTTCCAGATCGTCTGGGGCGTATATTACGGGATGCCGCTCTCCGTCGAGCCGATGAAGGCGCTGGTCGGGCTGGCGATCGTCGGCTCGCTGTCGTACCCAGAACTCGCGGCGGCGGGGCTGCTCGCGGGCGGCGTGTTGCTCGCCGTCGGCTCGCTGGGTCTCGTCGATCGCCTCCAGCGAATCGTCGGCGAACCCGTGATCAGGGGCGTCCAGTTCGCCGTCGCCCTGCTGTTGCTCGAGGCCGCGATCGGCCTCTCCGCCGGAAACCTCTCCGTAGCGGCCGGTGGACTGGCTGTCGTCGTCGTCCTCGCGCTCGTCGGCTACCGCCACTCGAGCATCCTCGCCGTTCTCGCGCTCGGCGGGATCGCGGCGGTCATATCGACCGGGTTCCCGACGCCGCGCCTTCCCGAACTCGCTCTTTTCCCCGCCGGTTCCCCGACGGTATCTGTGGCGGCGCTCGAGGGGACCGTCGCCCAACTGGGGATGACCCTCGGAAACGCGGCGATCGCGACCGCGTTGCTCTGTGGCGACCTCTACGATCGGGACGTCTCCGCGGACTCGCTCTCGAAGAGCATGGGCGTCACCTGCCTCGCGGCGATCCCGGTCGGCGGCGTCCCGATGTGTCACGGCAGCGGCGGCCTGGCTGGCAAGTACGCCTTCGGCGCGCGCACCGGCGGGGCGAACGTCCTGCTCGGAGTCGGATACCTCGCGCTCGCGCTGGTCGCCGCCGGCGCGCTGCTGGCTGCGTTCCCGATGGCCCTGCTCGGCGTCTTACTCGCCGTCGTCGCCCTCGAGCTCGGACGCGCGGCGTTCGCTCCGATCGACGACGGGTGGGTGCTCGCGCTGGTCGTCGTCGTCGGCGTCGTCGGCCTCGCGATCAACGTCGGCATCGCGTTCGTCCTCGGGGCCGTCGCCTTCTGGCTGCGCTCGAGGAGCGCGTGATGCGATCAACGCAGCGACGACCGATCGCGAGGCCCAGGCGTACGAGCTATTGTCCCGTCGTCCGAACGTCCGACAATGACCACTAGCTGGGAGGAGCTGTTCGACCGCAGTGACGAGTACGACGTCGACCTCGACGATGTCCGAGACGCGTCCGATGCGGGGACGGAGGCAAGCGATGAGTGAGCGCCGCGACGAGCCCGACCCGACGCGCGTCGTCGCGGATCCGACGGTACTCGCGGCCGACCTGTTCGTCGACGGCGACGCGCGCGAGGCGCTGGATCACGTCCGTCGTCACTCCTGGGTCGACCTCGTCGCGAGCGAGCACCTGCTCGAGGAGACCGAACGACTCGTCGCCTCGCTGGCCGACGAGGAACTCGCGAGCGACCACCGGGCCCGACTCGAGGCCGACTGCGTCGCGGTCGACCACCCGGCGGACGATCACCCCGCGCTCGCGTCGGCCTACCGCGGTGAGGCGGCACACCTCCTCTCCGACGACGAGCGACTCGGCTCCGCGAAGGCGGGACTCTCGCTCCAGCCCCGCGTCTCGGTGAGCGTTCGTCCCCCGGACGCCTTCGCCCGCCTGTTCGATCCCGAGAGCCTCTACGAGGCGGTCGAGGGCGACGAGTATCCCGGACCGGATCGCGACCCGCGATCCTGAACCGGATCGCGAGTCACGCCGGCTTTCGCGCTTCGATTCGGGCGGAGACGATCGGCAGCTCGTCGCTCCACTCGCCCTCCTCGGTCACCGCGACGTCGACGAACCCCGCATCCGCGAGCCACGCCTCGAGGTCTTCGATTCGCGCCGCGTCGCCGACGCACTCGACGACCGCGTCCGGGTCGTCCCGAACCTCGGGCGGGAGCGGCTCGGTCGCGACGAGATCCGAAATCGAGAGCGAGCCGCCGGGCCGGAGCACCCGGTAGGCTTCGGCGAACACCCGCGGCTTGTCCGGCGAGAGGTTGACGACGCAGTTCGAGATGATCGTATCGGCGCTCGCGTCGGCGACCGGAAGGTGTTCGATCTCGCCCAGGCGGAACTCGACGTGGTCGAACTCGCTTTCGGCCGCGTTTTCACGAGCGCGCTCGAGCATCTCCGGCGTCATGTCGACGCCGATAACGCGGCCGTCGGGGCCGACTTCGCGCGCCGCGAGAAAGCAGTCGAACCCGCCGCCGGAGCCGAGGTCGAGCACCGTCTCGCCGCGCTCGAGTGCCGAAATCGCGACCGGATTTCCACAGCCCAGCCCGAGGTTCGCGCCGTCCGGCGCTTGCGCCAGGTCGTCGTCATCGTATCCCAGCGCGGTCGCTCGAGACGGATCGACGGTTACGCCGCCGTCGTCGGCTTCGGCGGTCGCCGAGCCGCAACAGCCGTCTTCGCCGGCAGCCACATCGCCGTACTCCTCGCGAACGTGTGATCGTCTGTCGGTGGTGTCGTCGGTCACTCCCGGATCAGCGTTCGCCCGGGTGCTCGCGTCGTCGATGCTCGGATCGTCCGTCGGCGCGGTGTGGTCTGTCATAGTTACAGTGGCTTACTCGGTCGGCGTTTCGACGGCGGCGGCGACGTCGAGCAGTTCGAAGACCGCGGTGTCGGCGATGCGGTAGTAGGTCCACTTTCCCTTCTTGCGCGTCTTGACGAGGCCCGCGTCCCTGAGCGTCCGGAGATGGGTCGCGACCGTCGACTGGGGCGCGTCGAGGACGATCTGTAGCTCGCAGGCACACAGTTCGCCGTCGCGCAGCGCCTCGAGCGCGTGAATCCGGTGGGCGTTCGCGAGCGCGCCGAAGACGGTCTCCTGCGTCGCCACCGTCTCGTCATCAGGCCGGCGTTCCTCGAGTTCGGCTACCGGATCACAGTCGTCGGACAGTCGCTCGAGCGTCCGGCGGACGTCCGCCGCCGTCTCGTTCGACGAATTCATATTGTGATTTCCCGATTTGAATATCGGAACCTTTGGATATAATACTATGGGAGGGCCACTAACGATGAACGCGACGTCGTCACTCGGAACGTCAGAGCAGCTAGGTCGATAAAAGCCGATACGCTCTTGCGAAGTAGATTGTTGATGGCGAGAGCAGCGGCTCAAAGTCGAAGAGGGCAAGGGCACCGCGCGAGCGGTGCCCGATATGTTCCCTGTGAACCGATTCGTGTCGGAATCGGCTGCCG
>NZ_REFY01000010.1 GCF_003841485.1 Natrarchaeobius halalkaliphilus
CGACGGCCTTATGTATGGACCCCGTCCTCGTCTTGAATGCGAACGACGTGGTCATCGCGCCGCGTCCCCTCCGACCGGATTCCGGTGCGGAGGCAGACTCACCATCCACCCTCGACACACGGTGTTGGCTTCGGCCGTCCCCGTTCCCGAGGGCGTTCGGATCGACGGACCGACGTGCCGACGTATCGGCAGTAGTGACGACGAGTATATATACTCTCGTGACGTAGTATTGGTACACGTATTCGGTAGCCGGATGCGGTTTCCGGCCCGGAACTGATCCGACGCCCTTAAGTACTCGAGGTGATTCGGATGTGAATGCAAAAGACGATGTGAGTGACGGAGCGTTCGACTCGTTCCGTCGTCTCGGACCGGGCCAGTCCGAAGGGGTTTTGTACCCCTGCTGGCGTAGGAATAGGTCCGAAGGAGATGAGGATTCCACCCCTGCGGTCTTCCGTACAGATGGGATCTGATGTTAGCCTTGGTAGTTCGGTGACGCCCGATCGGTCAGCGATCGCGGTCACCGAATGTGGACCCATAGTGTGAGTGTGTATCAACATTCACCGCCAGCTTCCCCGTTCTGGGGAAGCAACCCTCCCCTTTTAGGGGAGTCGACATTCCGGTTGATCCTGCCGGAGGTCATTGCTAGTGGAGTCCGATTTAGCCATGCTAGTTGTACGAGTTTAGACTCGTAGCAGATAGCTCAGTAACACGTGGCCAAACTACCCTAGAGATCCGAATAACCTCGGGAAACTGAGGCTAATCCGGAATAGCGCTCTCAGGCTGGAATTGCAGAGAGCGTGAAACGTTGAGGCGCTTTAGGATGTGGCTGCGGCCGATTAGGTAGACGGTGGGGTAACGGCCCACCGTGCCAGTAATCGGTACGGGTTGTGAGAGCAAGAGCCCGGAGACGGTATCTGAGACAAGATACCGGGCCCTACGGGGCGCAGCAGGCGCGAAACCTTTACACTGCACGCCAGTGCGATAAGGGGACTCCATCTGCGAGGGCATATCGTCCTCGCTTTTTCCTACCGTAAGGAGGTAGGCGAATAAGGGCTGGGCAAGACCGGTGCCAGCCGCCGCGGTAATACCGGCAGCCCGAGTGATGACCGCTGTTATTGGGCCTAAAGCGTCCGTAGCTGGCCACGCAAGTCCACCGGGAAATCCGCGCGCTCAACGCGCGGGCGTCCGGTGGAAACTGCGTGGCTTGGGACCGGAAGATCCAGAGGGTACGTCCGGGGTAGGAGTGAAATCCCGTAATCCTGGACGGACCACCGGTGGCGAAAGCGCTCTGGAAAGACGGATCCGACGGTGAGGGACGAAAGCTCGGGTCACGAACCGGATTAGATACCCGGGTAGTCCGAGCTGTAAACGATGTCTGCTAGGTGTGACACAGGCTACGAGCCTGTGTTGTGCCGTAGGGAAGCCGTGAAGCAGACCGCCTGGGAAGTACGTCCGCAAGGATGAAACTTAAAGGAATTGGCGGGGGAGCACTACAACCGGAGGAGCCTGCGGTTTAATTGGACTCAACGCCGGACATCTCACCAGCATCGACAGTGTACTGTGAAGGTCAGTGTGATGAGCTTACTGGAGTCACTGAGAGGAGGTGCATGGCCGCCGTCAGCTCGTACCGTGAGGCGTCCTGTTAAGTCAGGCAACGAGCGAGACCCGCACTCTTAATTGCCAGCAACACCCTTGTGGTGGTTGGGTACATTAGGAGGACTGCCAGTGCCAAACTGGAGGAAGGAACGGGCAACGGTAGGTCAGTATGCCCCGAATGTGCTGGGCAACACGCGGGCTACAATGGCCGAGACAGTGGGATGCTACGCCGAAAGGCGACGCTAATCTCCGAAACTCGGTCGTAGTTCGGATTGAGGGCTGAAACTCGCCCTCATGAAGCTGGATTCGGTAGTAATCGCGCTTCAGCAGAGCGCGGTGAATACGTCCCTGCTCCTTGCACACACCGCCCGTCAAAGCACCCGAGTGAGGTCCGGATGAGGCCCCTGTATAGGGGTCGAATCTGGGCTTCGCAAGGGGGCTTAAGTCGTAACAAGGTAGCCGTAGGGGAATCTGCGGCTGGATCACCTCCACAGACCGGGACCAGGCCGTCGCGCCTGGCCCACCACCGGCCATCCTGACGGGATGGCCACACCGTGGCGCTTTGCGCCACGCCGTCCACGTTCGATCGACCCACGCCGGGCCGAGCGGGCACCTTTGAACTACCAAGGCTAACCGAAGAGCCCTCCAGAACAGCTGTTCTGGAGGGGTGGGCCCATAGCTCAGTGGGAGAGTGCCTCCTTTGCAAGGAGGATGCCCTGGGTTCGAATCCCAGTGGGTCCATACTCGGGCTGAATCGCGGATCGTGTCCCTTAAGTGGGACAGGGTCGTCGATTCACTCCGACGCAACCGATGCACCAGTCCGCGCAAGTGTGACTGGGAAGGGTTAATGCAGGCCGGCCTGTCTACCGGCGTGCAGATGAGACCGTGTGTACGTGTAGTCCAGGCGTCCACTGGATCCGTTCCCGGGTCACTCAACGTTACCATCGCGCGTAACGCAGATCCGATGAACGTGGCTACTGTGCCAGCTGGTGGATCGCTCGGCTTGAGAGCTGAAGACGGACGTGCCAAGCTGCGATAAGCCTGAGGGACCCGCACGGAGGGAAAGAACTCAGGATTTCCGAATGGGAATCCCCACCGCAATTGCTTCGCGCAATGGGGAACGTCGAGAATTGAAACATCTTAGTATCGACAGGAAGAGACAACGAATGTGATGTCGTTAGTAATGGCGAATGAACGCGATACAGTCCAAACCGAAGCCTTCGGGCAATGTGGTGTTCGGACTGACGATCACTCTCGGAACCTCGGTCAGAAGTCTCCTGGAACGGAGCACGAGACAGGGTGACAGTCCCGTACGATCGAGAAGTAAGAGACGAGTCAGCTCCAGAGTAGCGGGGATTGGATATTCCTCGTGAATGTCGCAGGCATCGACTGCGAAGACTAAATACTCCTCAAGACCGATAGCGAACAAGTAGCGTGAGCGAACGCTGAAAAGCACCCCACAAAGGGAGGTGCAATAGGGCGTGAAATCAGTTGGCGATAGAACGACAGGGCACGAAAGGTCCCGCACAGAATGACCGTAGCGCGAGCTACCAGTAAGCAGTGCAGGAAGCCGGTGTTTTGTCGTACGTTTTGAAAAACGAACCAGAGAGTGTGTCTGTTTGACGAGTCTAACCTGAGTATCAGGGAAGGCGTAGGGAAACCGATATGACCGCAGTGCTTTGCACCAGGGTCACCGTGTTCAAGCGCGGGGAGTCAAGCGGACACGACCCGAAACCGGACGATCTAGGCGTGGACAAGGTGAAGCGTGCCGAAAGGTGCGTGGAGGCCTGTTAGAGTTGGTGTCCTACAATACCCTCTCGTGATCTACGTCTAGGGGTGAAAGGCCCATCGAGTCCGGAAACAGCTGGTTCCAACCGAAACATGTCGAAGCATGACCTCCGCCGAGGTAGTTCGTGGGGTAGAGCGACGGATTGGGGGACCGCACTCCGAGAGGAGTGCGCCCCCCTGTCCAACTCCGAACCTACGAACGCCGTTCGACGCGGGGAGTCCGGTGCGCGGAGTAAGTCTGTGTACCGTGAGGGAGACAACCCAGAGCTGGGTTAAGGTCCCAAAGTGTGGACTAAGTGCGATCGAAAGTGGTCCCGAGCCCTAGACAGCCGGGAGGTGAGCTTAGAAGCAGCTACCCTCTAAGAAAAGCGTAACAGCTTACCGGCCGAGGTTCGGGGCGCTGAAAATGATCGGGGCTCAAGTCCACCACCGAGACCTAGCGGCACTCTTTAGAGAGTGATTCCGTAGGTTGGCGTTCTGTTCGGGCGGAAGCACGGCCGAGAGGTCGTGTGGACCGTGCAGTAACGATAATTCTGGTCATAGTAGCAGCGTTAGTCGGGTTAGAACCCCGACGGCCGAACGAGTAAGGGTTCCTCAGCAATGTTAATCAGCTGAGGGTTAGCCGGTCCTAAGTCGCACCGTAGATCGAATGCGACAACAGGGAAATAGGTTAATAGTCCTATGCCAGTGTGCACTCAAAGCCAACGCTTTGGGGCCGCCTGAGCCGGGCCTTCGCCCGGTCGAACCATCGAAGTTCGTGGAAGCCGTAATGGCAGGAAGCGGATGAATGGTGGGATAGCGCAAGTCAGGTCAACCGAGAGCCCGTGAAAAGGTGAGCACACTGTCCGTACCGAGATCCGACACAGGTACTCGTGGCGGCGAAAGCCAAGGTCTGTCGGGATCAACCGACGTTAGGGAATTCGGCAAGTTAGTCCCGTACGTTCGCAATAAGGGATGCCTGCCTCGCGAAGAGGCAGGTCGCAGTGACTCGGGCGCTCCGACTGTCTAGTAACAACATAGGTGACCGCAAATCCGTAAGGACTCGTACGGTCACTGAATCCTGCCCAGTGCAGGTATCTGAACACCCCGTACAAGGGGACGAAGGACCTGTTAACGGCGGGGGTAACTATGACCCTCTTAAGGTAGCGTAGTACCTTGCCGCTTCAGTAGCGGCTTGCATGAATGGATGAACGAGAGCGCCACTGTCCCAACGTTGGGCCCGGTGAACTGTACATTCCAGTGCGGAGTCTGGAGACCCCCAAGGGGAAGCGAAGACCCTATAGAGCTTTACTGCAGGCTGTCACTGAGACGTGGTCGCCATTGTGCAGCATAGGTAGGAGCCGCTACACAGGTACCCGCGCTAGCGGGCCACCGAGGCAGCATTGAAATACTACCCGATGGTGACTGCGACTCTCACTCCTGGCGGAGGACACTGGTAGCCGGGCAGTTTGACTGGGGCGGTACGCGCTTGAAAAGATATCGAGCGCGCCCCAAGGTTTCCTCACCCGAGTCGGAGACTCGGGAAAGAGCGCAAGAGCATACGGAAGCCTGACAGTGTCCGGCACAACGACGGACGCTGACGCGAAAGCGTGGTCTAGCGAACCAATTAGGCTGCTTGATGCGGCCAATTGCTGACAGAAAAGCTACCTTAGGGATAACAGAGTCGTCACCCGCAAGAGCACATATCGACCGGGTGGCTTGCTACCTCGATGTCGGTTCCCTCCATCCTGCCCGTGCAGAAGCGGGCAAGGGTGAGGTTGTTCGCCTATTAAAGGAGGTCGTGAGCTGGGTTTAGACCGTCGTGAGACAGGTCGGCTGCTATCTATTGGGGGTGTTACGGTATCTGACGAGAACGTTCGTATAGTACGAGAGGAACTACGAATGGGTGCCACTGGTGTACCGGTTGTTCGAAAGAGCACGTGCCGGGCAGCCACGCACCACGGGGTAAGAGCTGAACGCATCTAAGCTCGAAACCCACTTGAAAAAGAGATACCACCGAGGCCACTCGTAGAAGACGAGATCGATAGACTCGGGGTGTACGCGTCGAGGCAACGAGACGTTGAGCCCGCGAGCACTAATCGGCCAAGCCACACACTCATATGACATCGCATTGGATCTGGTGCCCGGAAACGGGTCCAGGCGCGAACTGGACTACACAACATACACACGGTTAGACAACCACGAACCCGATACTGGAACGGCGATGGTTCGACTCCATCGGTCGGCGTTCGGCGGCCAGAGCGGCGGGGTTCCTCCCGTACCCATCCCGAACACGGAAGATAAGCCCGCCTGCGTATTCGCAACTACTGGAGTGGGAGACCCTCTGGGAACGTGGATTCGCCGCCACCACTCATACTTCATTTCATTACACTC
>NZ_REFY01000011.1 GCF_003841485.1 Natrarchaeobius halalkaliphilus
TCGCTCTTGTGAAGCACGTTGTTGATTTTCAGAGCGCAGCATCGATAGCATGTTTGAGAGCTTCATCGCCTGGTTTTCTATAGAGTTCACGTCGAAGCTGAAACGCTCTGAGATACGGTGTTAGCTTGTCTTTCGAGACTCCTCGATGTGGCGAGAGCCACGGTCGCACCAGCGACCCGTGGCTCTCGCAGGTATTGACGTGCACATCTCCATCAGCGTATTCACCATCGCCATGGACGACGTATTCGCGGGCGAATGCGTCGTCCTTCTCAAGCGGGTCGTACGCGCGAAATCCGTCGGTATACACTGTCAGTGGCTCCTCTTCGTGGTCCGCAAGTAGGAGCCGAACCGTCGATTCGTCGGCGGATTTCGCTGGCACGACGTATCGCTGGTCGTTGCCACGATCAACAAGCGTGAATACCGGTGGTTTGTCTCCCTCGTACGAGCCACGACCGCGCGTGGACAGGCCACGGGAGCGCGACTTCTGGTCGCGCTCGCGGCCTTTCAGCCCCGCTGAGACGTATACTTCGTCGATCTCGACCGGGCCAGATAGCGTGAGCGAAGGCGCGTCGAGCGCTCTGGCAAAGCGCTCGACGCGCTGTCTTACCGTTCTGTACGAGAGATCGAGTTCAGCTTCGATCTGCCGAATGCTCGTGTTGAAGCGTAAGAACACGTAAATCGTGAAGTACCACTCTTTGAGTGTGAGCTTCGAATGAGCGAAAATTGTGTCGGTCTTGTCGTTGAATGTGCGACCACAATTCTTACACAGATACCGCTGATACACCCGGTAGCTGCCGTTTCTGACCGTCAGGTCAGAACGGCAGCGGGGGCATTCGACACCGTTACGCCAGCGGACCTGTTGGAGCAGGTCTGCGGCAGCCGATTCCGACACGAATCGGTTCACAGGGAACATATCGGGCACCGCTCGCGCGGTGCCCTTGCCCTCTTCGACTTTGAGCCGCTGCTCTCGCCATCAACAATCTACTTCGCAAGAGCGTAT
>NZ_REFY01000012.1 GCF_003841485.1 Natrarchaeobius halalkaliphilus
GTCTGTTCTTCGGCCGCGGCAGCGACGGTTTCGGTCTCCGCGTTCGTCTCCTCGCTGATCTCGGTTGCCTCATCGACCATCGTCACCACTCGGCCGCTCGCGCGGGCCTGCTCGTCGGTCGCGTCGTTGACTGACTGGATGCTCTCGTTGGTCGTTTCGACCTGATCGGTGATCGTTTCGATCGCGTCGATTCCCTCGTCGACGACCTCGCCCCCGTCGTCGACCTGCTCGCGCATCCGTTCGATCTCGTCGACCGTTTCGTCGACCGACGACTGGACGCTCGTAACCAGGTCGTCGACTTCCTGGGTCGCCTCGCCGGTCTCCTCCGCGAGGGACTTGACTTCGCTCGCCACGACGGCGAAGCCGTCACCCTCCTCGCCGGCCGCCGCCGCCTCGATCGAGGCGTTGAGCGCGAGCAGGTTCGTCTGATCGGCTATCTCGTCGATCATGTCGACGATCTCGCTGATCTCGCCCATCTCATCGTCCAACTGTTCGATCTGCGTCGTGATCGACTCCGCTCGCTCCTCGAGGCGGTCCATCTCCGAGCGGATCTCGCTCGAGGCGTCGCCCGCGACCTCGGCCTGATCGGCCGCCTGACTCGAGACGGTGGCGACGTTGTCGGCCGTCGAAGCGATCTCCTCGACGGTCGCAGAGAGGTCGTTCATCTCGCCGTAGACCTCCTGGAAGCGGTCGCTTTGCTCTGCCGTTGCGGTTGCGATCTCTTCTGCCGACCGGCTGACCTCGGCGCTCGCCTTTTCGATCTCCTCGACGCGAGTCGTGACGTCGCCGCTGACGTGATCGACGTCGCCGGCGAGGCTCTGAATGTCGACGATCGTCCGTTCGAGTTCCTCGAGCATCTCGTTGAACGCGGCCGCGATCTCCGCGAGGGCCTCGTTGTCGACGTCGTCGTCGAGTCGCTGGGTGAGGTCCCCGTCGGCGGCGATTCCCATCACGCGTCCGAACTCCGTGGCTTTCTGCTCGAGACGTTC